>JAITEZ010000350.1 GCA_031281735.1 Deltaproteobacteria bacterium
GGGAACCTTCTTTGCGGGCGGCGGCTTTACGGCGGGAACCCTCGCCGGTTTCGCGGCGGCGGCGCTGCTCGTCTTTCTTCTGCTGCGGAGGCCTTCCGGCGCCGCCGGGGAAAAGCGCCGTTCCGCCGCATAGGGAACTGCCGCGGCGTTCCCCGGCCCGCCGCGCAATGTCCCGGGCCCTCCGATCAGCGGGGCTGTTTTACAAGGTACTTCGCCAGGAAATGTTTGAGCGCCTCGTTCCAGAAGTGCCAGTCGTGGATGCCGGGCCATTCTTCCCATGTCAGGTCAAAGCCCAGTTTCGAGAGGTGGTCCTTCATGCCGAGACTCTGCTGCCGGATAAAATCTTCGGTACCGCAGCTCATGTATATCTTCGGCTTGACGGGCTTTCCGGCGGCCTTTTCGGCCGCCCTGAACAGGCTCTGCCGATCGCCCACCTCCATAGCTTCTCCCAGAATGGCGGTCAATTCTTCCCCAAGTCTGGTTCCAATCTCTCCCTGACCCTCAAACTGTTTGTAATGTTTGACCAGCCCCTCAAAATCGCAGGCCGCGCTGAAAGCGCCGCAATGGCTGAACTTTTCAGGGTTGTTCAGGGCCAGATAGAGGGCCCCGTAGCCGCCCATGGAAAGGCCCGCCACCATAAGGTCTTCCGGCTTTACCGAAAGGTTGAAAAGTTCCGCGCAGAGCCGGGGCAGTTCCCCGGAAACATAACTGTAGTATTTCAAACCGTAGCGCATGTCCTGATAAAAACTCCGCTGCACCTCGGGCATGACCAGGGCGATGCCGTACTCCATGGCCAGCACTTCCGCCTGGCTGCCCCTGAGCCAGCCGGCGGCATTGTCCGAAATGCCGTGAAGAAGCATAAGGGTTTTTGGCGGCGGCCCCTTAATGTAGTTGTGGGTATCCTGGGGAAGAACCACATTGACATAAGTGTTCATCATAAGTTCGTGTGAAAAAATGTTGCATTCCAGTAACGCCATTGAACGCTCCCCGGTACGGCAGGATCGGAACAACAATACCCCGCCCGTCAGGGCGGGGCAAGTCGTCGGGCAACCCGGATTTGAACCGGGGACCCCAAGTCCCCCAGACTTGTACGCTAAACCAACTGCGCTATTGCCCGATAAAGAAAACTGTTCCGTACGCGGCGATACATGATCACCGCTACCGGTTGAAAATCTAGCATGGGGAAGCCTATTATGTCAATGATATGCCGTCGCAAATTCTTCATACCCTTTTCGGCGAGGATGTCATTGCTGAACTGTACCGCCGGATAGACCGGCGTTTTGCCCTGGCGGCCGAAAAGGCCCTGAAACGGATCACGGTGAACTACCGCGGCGCCTTTACGCTGGGCTGTCAGGGGCCGGATATTTTTTACCACAGCCAGCGGACCCGTCCCGTGGCGCTGGAGTACGGCTCCCTGCTTCACCGCCGGGGTTACGGCGTGTTTACCGCCACCCTCCTGAAAATGGGGCTCCCCGATCCGCCTCCCGACGGGGAGGATATCAGGGCGGGCCGCCGGGAGAAGGGGATCAACGCCCTGGGGGTCTATGCCCTGGGGTTCATGACCCACGCGGTGCTGGACCGGCACTGCCACCCCTACATCCTGTACAAGTCCCTTCCCGTGGAAACCGGCGGGAAGGCCGCCGGCGGGATCCCGGACCCTCCCGCCTGCGGGAGATCGGGGGCCCGGCGGAGCCGCGCCGCGTGCCCGCCGCCGGCGGCGGAGGCGGGCTGGGGATCGGAGGGCCGCCCGGGCGCGTCCGCCGCGGGATCGCCTGCCCCGCTCGCGCCGGGCCCGCCCAGGTTCACGGGCTTGTAGCGCCGGGAGGGGGCTATGCGGGCCCGCCAGCCGGGGCCCATGATCTCGGGATGCGCCTCGAGGGTCCCGGCAAGTCCTTCCTGGGCGGCGACGTCTTCCACGATCCTGTCTGCAAGTCCCAGGCCACCGGCGGCCATGAGCGCCGCCGTGAAGGGCTTCTCGGCTATCTCGCTCAGGGTGTCGGAGCCGGGGGTCTTGGCCATGGGCTTCTGGCGCATGAGCTTTATCATCTCGGCCACGAGAAGCCCCTCGTACTCCTGGGCCGACTCCCGGATCTTCCGGAGCTTGGCCGCCTTCTCCTCCTCGGAGAGGCCGTTGCCGTTCTGGGCCCGGAGCCAGGCCTTGGGGACGTAGGGCTCGCCGCGCAGGGGGCTCGCGGCGGCCGTGCCGGCCGGCACCCCCCGGGCGATGGCAGCGGGCGGGCCGGCCTGGGGCCCGCCGCCGGCGCCGGGTTCGGCCCCGTCCCCGCCGCCGGTGGAGATGTTCAGCCCGTCCCTCCGCATCTCCTCGACGCTGATGACGAACTTCCCGTCGTCCCGGGCGGCGGAGGCGGAGGGAGTGCTCCGGAGGGGCCGCACGTCCTGGTTGGCGAGGCCCCTGTATTCGGGTATCCCGGTCATCGGGAGGCTCCTGGGTGGATCGGCGGCCCCGCGGTTCCGCCGTTCTGCGATCATGCGGTCCCGCGGTCCCGTGATCCCGTGGTCTGATGGAACTGAGGCTCGGGGGGGACGGGGGGGGGCGGGGGCGGTCCGGGGCGGCGGGCGGGGAGTTCAGGGGGCGGCGCCGGGGAGGCAGGCCCGCAGGCCGGGGGAGGCGTCCCCGGGGGAGCCCGGGGGCCGGGCCGCCTCCGCGGGGGTATCCCCCCGGCCTTAGATTATCTCCAGCTCGCCGTGGAGGGCGCCGGCGGCCTTGATGGCCTGGAAGATCATGATGAGGTCGCGGGGGGTGACGCCTATGGCGTTCAGGGCCTTCACCACGTCGTTTATGTTGGTGGAGCGCTCTATCAGGAGCACCTGGTCCGCCCCCTCCTCGACGTTCACGTCGGTCTGGGGGGTGGTCACGGTCTCGCCCTGTCCGAATGGCCCGGGCTGGTTCACGTCGAAGCCCTCGCGGATCTGGACGGACAGGCTGCCGTGGGCCACGGCCACGGTCGAGAGCTTGACGTTCTCGCCCACCACGACCGTCCCCGTGCGCTCGTCGATGATGACCTTGCCAACGGCGTCGGGCTCCACCTGGAGGTTCTCGAGCTCGGCCACGAGGATGGCGAGGTTGTCCTGGTAGTTGGCGGGGACCCTCAGCTCGACCGTCGAGGCGTCCAGGGGCCGCGAGGCCGCGCCGGGGAGCGCCTGGTTGATGGCCTCGGCCACCCTGGCCGCCGTGGTGAAGTCGGGCTGGCCCAGCTTCACGGTCAGGGTGTCCTTGCCCTGCCAGCGGATGGGCACCTCGCGCTCGACGGTGGCCCCCTGGACGATGCGGCCCACCGTGGGGTGGTTCCGCTGGACCGAGGCCGCCGCCCCCGTGATGGCGAAGCCGCCCACGGACAGGGGCCCCTGGGCCATGGCGTACACCTTGTCGTCCATGCCCCGCAGGGCGGTTATGAGCAGCGTCCCGCCCTGGAGCGAGGTGGAGTCGCCCATGGAGGAGACGAGGATGTCTATCTTGGTGCCCGGCTTCACGAAGGGGGGCAGGTCGGCCGTCACCATCACGGCGGCCACGTTCTTGACCTTCAGGGCCGAGGGGGCCACCGTGACGTCCATGCGCTTCAGGAGGTTCGAGAGCGTCTGCCGGGTGAAGCCGGTCTGGTCCTTGTCGCCGGTGCCGTTGAGGCCCACCACCAGGCCGTAGCCGATTATCTGGTTCACCCGCACCCCCTCGAAGGTGGCGAGCTCCTTCAGGCGGATGGCGGAGGCGTCGGGGGCGGAGGCCAGGAGGAGGGCGAGGGACGCGGCGGCCCCCGCCGCGAGGAGGCGGAGGCGGTTCAGGGGGCCTCTGGGATGCTTCATGGGGAGGTACCTCGGCCGCCCCGGCGGCGGGGGCCGTCCGGGGGCGGGGAAGGCCCGCCGGGCGGGGCCCGGCGGGCGGGGAAGCGGGGCGGCCTGCGGGGCCGCAGGGGGGGGGCGGGGCGGCCGGCGGAGCCGCGGGGGGGGGTGAGGGTGCGGGGCGGCCGTGGCGGCCGGTAGAGGGCGTTGCGGGCCGTCAGTGGCGGCCGGGAGAGGGGGTAGCGGGGCGGCGGGGCCGTCTGTAGCGGCATCCCCTGTATCAGCCAGGGCCGGACGAAGGGCCGGGGGGGTCAGAAGGGCCAGATGACGTTGACCAGACGGGTCAGCCAGCCCTCGCGCTGCTTGTTGGTGATGTCGCCCTTGCCGGTGTACTCTATGCGGGCGTCTGCCAGGTAGGTGGAGAGCACGGTGTTGTCGGTCGCTATGTCCTCCGGCCGCACCACCCCCTGCACGGTGATGTACTGCTTCTCGTTGTTGACCAGGATCTCCTGGGAGCCGCGCACCACCAGGTTGGAGTTGGGGAGCACCTGGATGATGCGGGCTGAGACCTTGGCGGTGATGGTCTCGTTGCGGCTGGTCTGGCCGTTGCCGGTGAACTGGGTGCTCATGCTGGCGTCGATTCCCCGCTTGAGGTTGAACCCCGGCTTGGCCTTCTCCTCGTCGGTCATCTCGTCGAAGCCCAGGCCGAACAGGGTGGAGGTCGTGGCGTTGACCGAGCCGTTGCGGTTCAGGGCCGTGGCGGCCTGCTTGGAGGCCCGCGAGCTCTCGACTATGTTCACGGTTATGATGTCGCCCACCCGCTGGGCCTTGAGATCCGCGAAGAAGTCCGGCCGCGTGTCCTCGGAGAAGAGGCTGCCCTCGGTCATGATGGCAGGGGGGGCGTAGGTCTGGACGGGCGGGTTCATGAGGGCCGCCTCCTGGTTGCTGAGGGAGGACGGGGTCTGGAGCTTGGGCCCGCATCCCGTAGCTGCGAGGGCCGCGAGCAGGGCCGCGAGGGCCAGCTCCGCGGCGGGGAGGGGCGCGGGGTGGGGCCAGGGGATCCGCCGGTCGGGTGTTCTGTCCATGTTTAGATCCTTTTGCTTCCTAGGGCTTCCTGTCCGCGCGGACGGGTCGCGCGGCGCGGGCCCCCCGGCCCGGCGGCGGGGGGGCCCCGCAGACACTTTAGCAATAGATGTGCCACAGTTTAGGGCCGCAGGGCCCCGGCGGGGCGAGTTCCTCGGACTGCTGGGGCCGCCGGCGCCGCGCCGGAAGGCGCCCGTAATCCGGTGGGAGGGCCGCTGGGCCGCATCAGGCGGGGAAGGCCCCGGCCGGGCGGCGGCCGGCCGTGGTGAAGGGGCAAGGCTGCCGGGGTGAAGGGGCAAGGCTGCCGGGGTAGGGAGGAGCGGCACAGGACGCCTCGCGCCGGCAGCCGTCCATGATCCATGGGGGTGGAGCACACGGCGGTGCCGCCTCCCCCGCTGTCTCACGGGTCCGGAAGCGCATCCCGTGCCTCCAGGCGTCCAGCCCGGCACCGCCTGCCACTGCAAGGGGGGTGAGGCGCCCCGGCCCCGGCCGGCTGCAACGAGAGCCTCCCCTTCCCCCCGGCCGGAGCCCCGGCTGACCCGCCGGCGGAAGCACCCCGGCGGGGCTCATGCCCCCCGGCCGGGTCCCGGAGGAAGCTGAGAGTCATTCCCGCCCGCAGTCAGGCAGGCGGGGCCGGCGGCGGGAGCCCGGTCGGGCGGGGCCGCAGGGGGGGAGGCGCCTTAACCGGCAGCCGCGGGCGTGCCGGGCGACAGTTCCCAGAGGGCAACAGCGGCGGTATTACCGGTGGCGGCCTGAGTCGGAAGACCCGTGGGACCCGGGTTGGAAGGCCTGAAAGGGATTTAGAGCAGAAAGTCCCAGAGGGGATTAGAGTTGGAAGACCCGGTGGGGGTTAGAGTAGGAAGTCCCGCAGGGGCCTGCGGCGGCCGAGCCACTGCCGCCCCGTCCCTCCCAGGTCGGGGTCAGTCGGGAGGTCTCGCCCAGGCCGAAACCATGGACGCGGCCCTTCCCGTCGCGGCGGACCGGGCATGCCGGGGAAACAGTACGCCGCCCGCCAGTCCGGGCCGCCCCTATTGTGTCGTGCATGGGGTGGCGGACGTTTGCCCCCCGGAGGGACGGCGGGTTGCCTTGCGCACGGGCAGCCGATGGGGAGTGGCGGCCTTTCCGGGAGACTGCGGGAGAGCGCCTTGCCGATCGCGTCGCCGAAGGTGATCCTTTCGGCGTTATACGCTGGAGAGGACGAAATTCCGGGAAGAGGCGCGCCGCCTCCCGATCCAGCTCGCGGCATGGCCAGCTCGGTAACGCGCAAGACGCTCGCCGCAGCCGGCTCTCCCCGCGATCCCGGTGCCGGGCGTCCTCTGATGTGCCGCGCTCATGCGGCGCTCCTGCACGCCGGGGTCAGGCTTCCCGGCACCCCGTTCCCGGCCCCTCGTAGGGCCCTGCGGGCTGGTGCCCTCCTGGCCGGCCCCGGCGGCCAGGAATCCCCGGATCGGGATCCGGATCGGCGGGACGGATCGGCCGCCGTTCCTGCGGGCGGCACAGGCCCTCGAGACGATGAAGGGGACGCTCCCTGCGGGAGTGCCTCCGCAAGCGGATCCGCCATGTCATTGCTGCCCGGGACGCCGCCCGGTTGCGGGCGGGGGCGCCGCGGACGCTCGTTGGTCAGTCGATCAGGCTATCAGGACATCAGGCAATCTGTCGATCAGGCCATCAGTCCATCAGGCCATCAGTCCATCAGGCCGTCAGGCCGTCAGGCCGTCAGGCCATAAGGCCATAGGGCCATAAGGTCATAAGGTCATAAGGCCATAAGGCCATAAGGCCGTCAGTCCATCACTCGATCATTCGATCAGTCAATCAGGTGGAGACCGCGACGCCTGACGTCGCGTATCCCGGATTACGCCGCAGGCGCGCGCGGGATCGGAACCGGAGGATGCGAGCCTTCGGGATGGTTTCACCGACGGGCAGGACGAAGGCGGTATCCCGTCCCGCTGCGGGCGGCGTCCCCAGCGGAGGCATGTTCCGCGGGCTGAACGGCTGACGAGCGCCATTTTACAACTATTTTACATGTAATTCTTTACAATCATAATGGCTGACAGTATAAATACCAGTTATTCGGAATCTGGCGGCCGGTGCGGGTTCGGGCCGTTTCGCCCGCGATGGCGCCTCCCCTCGTTCTTCAGCCACGTCTGGAAAGGCGATTATACGATGAACTATGCTGTTATCGATCTGGGATCAAATTCCATCCGGATGACCGTCTTCGCGCACGATGACGGGAAGACGCGGAAGATCCTGAACATCAAGGAGACGGTCGGTCTAGCCGGCTACGTGTCGAAGGGTGTGCTGGGCAAGGACGGCGTGCAGAGGGCGTGCGATGTGGTCGACAGCTTCAGGAGGACCGCTGCCGAGTTCGTTGATCCCGCCAACATAAGGCTGTTCGCCACCGCCTCGCTCAGGAACGTCAAGAACAGGGAGGAGGCCTCGCTGATCATCGCGGAGAAGACTGGCCTCTCCCCCGACATCCTGGAGGGCGAGGAGGAGGCGGCGCTGGGCTTTGCCGGCGTAGTCCCGTACCTGCCGGCCGACAGCGGCATACTGATAGACATCGGGGGGGCGAGCACCGAGCTGGTGCAGTTCGAGGACAGGAAGCCGGTGCACCTCACCAGCCTCCCCTTCGGCTCGCTGAGCCTCTCCGTCGAGTTCGTCAGCGAGACCCTGCCCAGGTCGGGCGAGATGAACAAGCTCAAGGCCGGCATACAGAAGCGCCTGGCGAGGGTCGAGTGGGCCAAGGGGCTGAAGTGCCCCGAGATGGTGGGCATAGGCGGCACGGCGCGGGCGGCGCTGAAGCTGTCGCGCGCGCAGTTCGGCCTGCCGCCGGAACTGAAGCAGGTGGACGCCGTCAAGGTGAAGAAGCTTGCGAAGCTCGTGGAGGGCATGGAGGACGAGTTCCTGCAGACGGTGCACAGGGTCGTGCCCGAGCGGCTGCACACGATAACCCCCGGCATCACCCTGCTGTGGCAGGCGATGAAGGCGTTCGATGTCGAGACACTCACGGTCTGCAAGTTCGGCGTCCGGGACGGCTACCTGTCGTCCAGGGTGCTGAAATAGGGGGGAGGGGGCGATGGGCGCGGAGGAGGCGCGGAAGACGGACTACTCCGGCTGCATGCAGAACAGGGAGCTGTCGTGGCTGATGTTCAACGAGCGGGTCCTGGAGGAGGCCAACTTCCCGTCCAACCCGCCGCTCGAGCGCCTCAAGTTCATCTCCATCTTCAGCAGCAACCTTGACGAGTTCTACAGGGTGCGCGTGGGCACGCTGGTCGATTACATGCTGTACGCGCCCGATTACCGCGACACCAAGACGGGGATGACCGCGAAGCAGCAGCTGGACGAGGTATACGCCCGGACGCTGCCCCTGTGCTCCCTGAAGGACATCTATTTCGACGCCGTGACGGAGGATCTCTTCCGGCGTGGCGTCCGCCACCTGAAGATGCGCGATCTGGACAAGGGCGAGCGGATGAGGCCGGAACAGCATTTCACGCAGGAGATCCTGCCCTTCCTCTCCCCCCAGATCATAGACAACCACCACCCGTTCCCGCACATCGACAACAAGCGGCTGCACGTCGCCGTGAGGCTCGAGCACAAGGGCAAGGGCGTGATCGGGCTGATAGCGATGCCGACGGCGCTGGACAGGTGCTATTTCCCCGAGAGGGGTGGGGGCTACCTGCTGCTCGAGGACATCGTCTGCCACTACTCCCATCTGGCCTTCGAGCCCTACGCGGTCCGGGAGAGGACGGTAATGGCCGTCACCCGGAGTGCCGACATCGACACCGAGGACGACGCCACCTCTAACGAGCTCGTAGACTACCGCCAGTTCATGCAGAAGCTGATCAGGAAGCGCAGGCGCCTCGCCCCTGTCCGCCTGGAGCTGCAGAACTCGGTGGACGGGGACTTCATGGGCTTCCTGTGCGCCAGGCTGAACCTCAAGGAGAAGCAGGTGTTCGTCTCCTCGGCGCCGCTCGATCTCTCCTACTGCTTCAGGCTGGAGGACACGCTTGAGCCGGGGCTCGGCAGGCCGCTCGCGAGGCCCGCCCATGTCCCGGTAGCCCGCCGCCTCCGCCCCGCGAAGGCCGGCGGCCTCCTGAAGGCGGTGCAGAAGAAGGACGTCCTCTTCTCCTTCCCGTTCGACAGCATGTCGCCCTTCCTCGAGGCGGTGAGGATCGCCGCCGAGGATCCGGCGGTGATCTCCATCCAGATCACCCTCTACAGGATCGGCTCGCAGTCCAAGCTCGCGGAATCCCTCATACGGGCGGCCGACAACGGCAAGGAAGTCACCGTGATCATGGAGCTGCGGGCCAGGTTCGACGAGGAGAACAACATCGAGTGGTCGCAGCGCCTCGACGAGGCCGGCTGCCGGGTGATCTACGGCCTGTCCGGCTACAAGGTGCACTCTAAGATCTGCCTCATAACCCGCAAGGAGTCCGGGAGGCTCCAGCGCGTCACGCAGATCGGGACAGGGAACTACAACGAGAAGACGGTCAGGCAGTACACCGATCTCTCCCTCATGACCGCCGACCGCCGGTTCGGCGAGGACGCGGCGGCGTTCTTCAACAACCTTCTGCTCGGCAGGCACGGGGAGGACTACACCCATCTCTGGGTGGCGCCGAACTGCTTCAAGAGCCGTTTCCTGCAGTGCCTGGAGCAGGAGAGGCGCAAGGCGGAGGGCGGGCTCGCCGGGCGCGTCGTCCTCAAGTGCAACGCCTTCACGGACGGCGACATCATAAGGAGCCTGATAGAGGCCTCCCAGTGCGGGGTCAGGATCTCCATGATCGTGAGGGGGTCGTGCTGCCTTATCCCCCGCGTCCCGGGGCTCACGGACAACATCTCGATCATCAGCATAGTGGGGAGGTTCCTGGAGCACTCCAGGATCTTCTGCTTCGGCACCGGGGCCGACAGGAAGGTCTTCATCTCGTCGGCCGACCTTATGACGAGGAATACCGGCCGGCGCGTGGAGATCGCCTGCCCCGTCCTGGACCCCGACCTGAGGGACCGGATCTGCGAGATGCTCGAGACCATGCTGGAGGACAACACGAAGGCGTGGGAGCTGTTCCCGGACGGCAGGTACGTGCTCAGGCGCCCCGCCAGGGAAGCGGCGGTGGACTCCCAGGAGATCTTCATCGAGCAGGCCCGCGCGCTGGCGGCGGCCTCGGCGGCCGACGGAGAGCGCTCCGCGATCCAGGTGTCGTTCCCCCGCGCCGCGGCGCGGCGATTCGGCCGGGCCCTCGCCTGGCTCCGGTCATGGGGAGGATGAAGGCGGCCCGGGAGCTGAGGCCGTGACGCCGGGCCTGCCGGCGTCCGCCGTTGCCGCGGCCGTGCCGAATCCGCCGCTGCCTGCCGGGGCGGTCGATTTCCCCGGACTCCGGCTGTCCGGCGGCACCCTGCGTCCGCCGGAGACCATCCCGAGCCGTGTCTGCGTAGACCGGTCACTCGAGTCCTCCCCTTGCGATCTTCTCACCTTCCCTCCCTTCCTCCTTCTTTCCCTCCCTCCCTCCCTGTCCTGATAGCCGGTCACCCCTCCATCTCCCTCACCCTCACCCTTGCCACTGAGGCAGATAATCCCTGATTCCTCACTACCCCTTCCCGCTCGCGCCTCCCTCCGGCCTGACGGCACTGCAACGCCGCCTCATCCCCGCCCCGGCAGCTTGCCGAGGAGTCCCTTCCGCTTCAGCACACGAATGCGACGATTGCGGTTTGCCGCCTCTCCTCGCTGCCCGGATCGGACGCGTCATACGCCGTCCCGCTGGAGTCCCGCGCGTCCCCGCAGGCGAAGGGGAGGGCCGGCCCGCGGAAGCGGCCCGCCCGAATCCCGGCGACCGCCGCGTTCCCGCCGTCGGCACGTGGGTTGCTCCATTGGCCGGCGGGTACAGGGTGGGAAAAACCTTCCCCCGGAAACGTCCCGCTTGCTGACGCCTACCCGCCATACCCCGGAGAACACCATGCTGGATTCCCTTCAGACAGCCACGCAGACGCCGGACCTGGTGAGCCAGGCCCCGGCGGCGGCCAGGGCCCGGGCCGACGGCCTATTCGAGAATGGCGCGGACGCCGACTTCGAGCGGATCCTCGAGCGGGCCGAGAGGCAGCGATCGGAGATGAGGCGCGAGTGGGCCGACAGGGAGGAGGAGGCCGTCCTGTCCCGCCGCGAGGAGCTCGCGCGGGCCGAGCGCCGGAAGGCGGATTCGGCCGCCAACGAGGCCGAGGCCGAGGCCCGCAGGGCGGCCGCCGAAGCCAGGGAGGCCGAGGAGGCGGAGCTTTCCGCCGACCCCCAGGCCCAGGCCGAGGCGCCGCGGACCTTCAGGCCGGCGCGGCTTCCCGCCCGGACGCTGGCCTTCGCGAAAATCGAGGCCGAGACCTCCCTCCCCGGCGGCTTCCGGGCCCGGGTGAGCGGCGAGCTCCTGCTGACAGGCAACCTCGAGAAGGGCGCACGGGGCGTCTCCTTCGGCGGCCAGTCGCCCGCGGGCCTGCTCAAGGGCGCCCTGGAGAGCCTGGGGTCCAACCTGGAGCTCTTCAGTCTCAAGGAGGGGGGCGCGGAGGCCCTCCAGAGCGTCCTGCTGGCCAGCGGCATGGACGTCCAGCAGGTGGCCGACGTCACGGCGCAGCTCTTCGGCGCGGGGCAGGAGGCCGACCTGAACGGCGTCCTGCGGGCCCTGGCTGGCGGCGTGGACGCCAGCCTCACCTCCCGCGGCCCCCTGGGCGGCCTCACCGCCACCTCGGAAGGCCTGAACAGCCTGGGGCAGTTCCTCCTGGGGCTGGGCCTTTCGCCCGAGACCGTCAAGGCCGTCACCTCCGGCATCGAGCCCGGATCGATCCTGCCCGCCGCGACCCTCAGGAGCCTCATCTCCGGCGGCACGTCGGCCGAGAACCTCTCCCCGCTCCTGGGGGAAGGCGATCTCAATTTCCTCGCCCTCGCCCTCCAGAGCATGGGGGCGGGCCCCGAGGCGGCCGAGGGGCTGGGCCTCATGCT
Source organism: Deltaproteobacteria bacterium (assembly GCA_031281735.1). Taxonomy (GTDB): domain Bacteria; phylum Desulfobacterota; class Desulfarculia; order Adiutricales; family Adiutricaceae; genus JAIRZX01. The sequence continues at coordinate 11,852 of JAITEZ010000350.1, forward strand.
CGACGGGAAGGGCGGCGCCGTGTCCGTGGGGGATCTCCTGACCTTCCTCGAGACCCTGGAGAGGCCCGCCGGCGCCCCGGAGTCCCAGCCCTCCCCCGCCAAGGCGGCGAAGGACATCCAGACGGTGCTCGCGAACCTGAAGTCGGACTCCGAGCTGGTGAAGGCCCCGGTCTTCAACGAGATACTCCTCAAGCTCTCCCTCCTGGGCGACCGCCAGCTGGACAGGGGCTTCTACGAGCTCTCCCCCGCCCTCCAGGCCCTGCGCGGGGGCCTGGGCCAGGCGGCGGGCGGCGGCTCGCGGCCCTTCGAGAACGGTGGCGGCGACTCCCGCGAGGAGCGCCGGGGCCGCGAGGAGCGCCGGGTCATGGCGAACGCCACCGGCAACGCCGCCGAGGCGGCCTCACGGGGGGCCTCGGCGGCATCCTCCGGGGCCTTCGCGGCGGCCCTGGATTCCGGGAGCGTGGGCCTCGCCTCCCGCGAGACGCTGGTCCGCGAGCTGCGCGACAAGCTCGTCTACTCGGCGAGGCGCGGCGTGCGGAGGCTCAGGATGAACCTCGCCCCCGAGAGCCTGGGGGGGCTGGACGTGGAGCTCCGGGTCAGGGGCTCTGCCGTCACCGCCAACATCAGGGCCGACACCCTGGAGGCCTACCGGGCCCTGGAGGGCGAGGTGAAGGCCCTGCGGGACGAGCTCGCCGAGGCGGGTCTCGAGCTCAAGCTCACCCTCACCTTCGCGGGCGACGGGGACGGGCGGGAGGGGACGGATCCGTCCGGGGCCTTCTACGCCGGGGACGGCTCCCGCCATGAGCTGGGTGGCCGGGGCTGGCACGGTCCGGGGCGCGGGGGCGCCCGGGGTGAGGGGGCCGGGGAACTGCGGGGAGAGGGCGCCCCGGGGGACGCGGACGGGGCCGGGCCGGAAGATATTTCCCCCCCCGGGGCCGTGAAACCCCCAGAAACTCAAGGGGTTTACGCGGGATCCCTGCTGCAGGCGGTGGTCTGAGTTTTGCTACAGTACAGGGCACGGCGCCGCTGGCAGGCCGGCCGGGAAACCGGTTCCCCCCCGGAGAGGCGGGACAGGCCGGGGACGCGGGAGCCGGGCCCGCAAAGGCCGGCCCGGCGGAGGACGCCATATAATCGCCGGCAACGGCGGCCCCGGGAGGGGCCCAGGAAGGGGCGCAGGAGCCCCGGCCGGAAGCGGCAAGGAGCATTGCAATGGTCCAGATTTACAGCGCTGACAACCCGCCCCCCGCGCGGACCACCCCCCTGGAGGCCTGGACGAACGAGACCGTCCCCGTGACCGACGGCTCGGAAAGGCAGCTCGGGAAGGACGCCTTCCTGACGCTCCTCCTCACCCAGCTCCAGAACCAGGATCCCTTCAACCCCATGGAGGACACCGAGATGTCGGCCCAGCTGGCCCAGTTCTCGCAGCTGGAGCAGCTGACCAACCTCAACACGAACGTCACGACCATGGGCGGCTACATCCAGGCGCAGAACCAGTTCCAGACGCTCTCCCTGATAGGCAAGGACGTCAAGGCGCAGTCCAACCTGCTCTCGGTCTCCAACGGGGAGCTGGACACCGCGGTCAAGCTCGAGCTCGCCGAGAACGCCAAGATCCAGCTCTACGTCGTGAACTCCTCGGGCAACCAGGTGCGCATGTACGACTGGGGCATGACCCAGGCCGGCGTCTACGACTTCGCCTGGGACGGCAAGAACAGCTCGGGGGCCAAGGTCCCGGACGGCCTCTACCAGTTCCAGGTCACCGCCACAAATTCCGCCGGCGAGGTCATGACGGAGGGCATCATCCCCGAGGTGTCGGGGAAGGTCACCTCCGTCTCCTTCGACGAGTACGGGCAGCCGGTGGTCCACATCGGGAACGCCCAGATGTCGCTCTCCCAGGTAATGGAGATCCTCCAGGGCGGCGTGACGGCGAAGGCGGCCGAGGAGGAGGAGTCCGAGGCCCCGGCGGAAAAGGAGACGGCCAAGGCGGCCGAGGAGTCCGCGGAGGCCGAGGCCGCCTGAGGCGGCCGGGGGATGCCGGATCCGCCCGGCGCGGGCGGGCAGGCAGGGCGGCAGGGTCAAGGGCCGCGGGGCCGGGACGGCGGCAGGAGGCCTTGAAAGGCCGCGGGGCCGGGACGGCGGAAGGCCCTGAAGGGCCGCAGAGACGGGACGGCCGCAGGGCCGGGACGGCGGGAGGCCGCGGGCCAGGGAAGGCCCGGGGCGCGAAGGGCCGGCACCCCTCGGGGGACGGGCCTCGGAAGCACGGCGGGAGTCCGGCGGGAGGGAGCCTGCGGGGCCGCGGGAGGAAGGGGGGCCGGGCGGAAGCCCGGGCCCGCTGGGACAACGGAGACGAACGATGAGCATTTCCGCTGCAATGTACGCGGCCGTGACCGGCCTGTCGGCCCTCTCGACCGGCATGCAGGTCATAAGCAACAACATAGCCAACGTGAACACGGTGGGCTTCAAGGCGGCGCGGACCAACTTCGAGGACCTCATCAGCCAGGACTACTGGTCAAACGGGAAGATCAACCAGATCGGCCGCGGCGTCAAGGTCTCCTCCGTGCAGCAGATGTTCACCCAGGGCGCCTTCATCAACTCCGCGCAGGACACCGACATGGCGATAGCGGGCGAGGGCTTCTTCATGGTGCGCGACCGCGTGACCAACGAGCTCATGTACACCCGCGCCGGCAACTTCACCTTCGACAAGGACGGGCTGCTGGAGACCCCGGCGGGCTACGTGCTCCAGGGCTGGGAGATGTCTATACCCAAGCCCGGCGCCGACCCCGTCAAGATAGGCGTGCCCACCGACGTGAAGGTGATCATGCTCAACGCGCCCCCCGTCGAGACCTCCCAGATCAAGGTCGTGGTGAACCTGAACGCCGACGACAACTCCGCCTACATCTACAGCTCCGCGGAGTTCGCGGAGCTCTACGCCTTCCAGGTGGCCGACGGGCCGGCCCAGTCCGCGAGGCTGGCGGCCGAGCACCTGGTCTACGACTACGCCTCCGGCGGATCGGCCTACGTCAACAGCTACGATGCCTTCAACTCGGCGTACCTCGCCTTCATGAGCGCACACGGGTTCTACCCCGTATCACCGGGGTCGACAGACTTTACCAGGATAGAGTACCTTCACCCATCCCTTTCAGCACGTAACTCTGCCCAGAACGCTGCCGCCGCATCAGCCCGTGCGGCTATCACGATTATTGATCCCGATTACCCGCTGGAAGCAAACTCAACTATCTTCGAGAGTGCGTACAACTCCGCCTTCGTTAAGTTCATGTCGGCCAAGGGATACAAGGAGATCGCAGCCGGTGTCTTCAAAAGCGTAAACGGCAAACTCGCCACTGTCCAGGAGACAAACCTCGCCAAAAGTTATGCGGTGGAATCGGCAAAGAATCATGGCTTTCCGACATACACGGCTTTCGGTAACTGGTCTAATCCCGGGGATTCCCTCTATGTATCGGCGTACACCGAGTACATGGAGAGCCTGGGATTTACCAGCCCTGTTCCGGACTACTACAGCACCCCCCCGTCAACCGCAGAGTACACGGCTGCTTCCGATGCGGCATCGGCGTTGGCAACGGTCGTTTTCGGGGGGACTTACCCGGGTTTCCCATCCTCTAACGACGAGGCGGATCTGGTTTACGCCGCGGAATTAGTCAAGAGAATGTCTGCGGCCGGGTATAAGGTTGACACGGCTACTCTCACGGCCACAACATTCCCCGACACGGATCCATCATCCCTGGTGAGCACGCTCGCAGACGACGCCTTGACGTCAGCCAGGGACCGTTTCTCTAATCCTTTATATGTCTACGATCAGGCAGGGGAACAGGCATCCGGGCTTTTATACCTGGCGATGTACCTGCGGAATGTGCCGGAAGCCATCCAGCTAGATCCCTCCTCAACATGGATCACTGATAACATCCCTGCCACGATGCCGCCGGATGTCATACCGGATGCTCCTCCGCTTACTCAGGCAGAACTGGATGATGCCCACGCTGCTGGATTAGAAGAGGCGAAGAAGGCCGACCCCAGCCTGACTTCCTACACATATCCCGACGGTTCCCCAGCTGTGCGGATGGCATATCTCGCGGGCTACTCCGGCTACCTGGCTACACTTACTCCGCCGCGAACCATCGGCACTCTGCCAAACCCGCTGGCGCTCCCTGCAGCCGTCCCTGCAGCAGCAGACTTCGTAATATCCGATAAGCTATCTGGCTTGGCCCACGCCGCTGGCAAAGCCGCCGCCGGGAAGGATTACGATGGGGCCGCCCAGGAGGACTACGACACGGATCTCCTCTACGTGGCGGCCTGGACGGAATACATCAGGACTAATGGCAACGGTCTTCAGATATCCTCCCCGTATACCGGCACAGTCCCCGACATCACACAGGCCGAATTCAACCGGGGAATAACTAATGCCGAGAAGAACAATGCGCACACGTCAGCCATGGCCTCTGCAAACGCCGCCGTCACCAATCTCACCCCACCACCTACTGGCTATCCCTCTAGGGATGATGCCTGGAACGCGGCATATCTGGCTTCCTACAAGTCCCATCTCCCTGCAGGGGCGGAATCTAGGTTGTCGCTAGGTTCGTCCGTGCCCCCTTCCGCTTTCAGAAGCTTCGTCCCCCTCCCTGCGGAGGTGACTGCGGCGGATACTTCCGCCATGGCCGTTGCCTGGACGGCCGTGGGGCCCTTCACGGGTTATCCGTCCGCCTCCAAAGAGCAGATCGTGGCGGATGCCTATAATGTCGCGTACGAGAACCAGATGGCCTCGCGGGGATTCTCCCTGGTCGGCCCCCCCGACTATTTCGAGAAATCCGCAGTTGTTTCAGCCACCTCGGCCGACATCAAGACCGCCGAGGCCGCGGCCAGGGCCGCGGCGGAGCTCAAGGCCCTGAACGCCGGCCAGGCCGCATACGACGCCGTCTACAACTTCCTCTACGCCTCGGCCCTCTCCGCGGTGTCGCTGCTGGTGCCTGAGAAGTGGAAGCTGGAGGGCATGGGCTTCGCGGGCGCCTGGGACGGGACGGATCTCGAGTCGCCCATAGACCCCGAGAACTACACCCACGCCAACCCCTGGACAATCTACGACTCGCTGGGCACGGCCCACACACTGATGGTCTACTACCAGCCGAACCCCTACATGGAGAACGTCTGGGACTACATCATAACCTGCGACCCCACCGAGGACGCCCGGAAGGACGTCAACAACTCCGTCGTGATGAACGGCGCCTCCTTCGCGGGGCTCATCCAGAAGGGGAAGATCACCTTCACTGCGGACGGGCCGGACCGCCACGGCGGGCAGATCAAGGACATCGAGGCCCAGAACATCAACATGTCCGCGACCGCCCTCGCGGCCCTCTCGAGCGGGGCGACGGTCGTCCAGAACCCAGCCACCTCCTCGTCCATGAGCCATTTCCGTTTCGGCGGCTACTACACGGGATCCCCCGTCTTCTCCGCCACGACCGGGACGCTCGTGGCGAGCCAGCGCACGTACACCATCGTCTGGAAGGGCAACCTGGGCACCGTGCCCGACGTGTCCGGCTTCACGTGGAGCGACGGCGTCCACAGCGGCACCATCCCGGTCTACGACAAGAACTACACCGGGCCCTACCCGTTCGGCTCGGGGCTCTCCATCAGCTTCCACGACGGCGGCACCCCCATGCGCTTCACGGTCAACGACCAGGTGCAGGTCACGGCCCATTCCGAGGCCATCGGGTGGGACAACATATCGGCCAACTCCGCCGGCTACTTCGACTTCGACGTGGCCTTCGTGCAGTCGGCCTCGCTGGCCCTGCACCCCCCCTACCCGCCCGGGCTCCCCACCATCATCCAGCACATCGCGGTCGACATGGGGGCGAGGTACGCCAACCCCGCCGACGAGGACGCCGACCGCTGGATACTGGACGAGCAGAGCACCACACAGTACGCCGACAAGTCCCTGAACATCTTCTCCAGCCAGGACGGGTACCCGCCGGGATCGCTCCAGCGCGTCTCCATCGACAAGGACGGGATACTCACGGGCATCTACACCAACGGCCGGCACCAGCCGCTCTACCAGATAGGCCTCACCCGCTTCCTGAACCCCTGGGGGCTCGCGAAGCTGGGCGACAACGTCTACATGGAGACGCGCTGGTCGGGCGTGGGGGTGACGAACCCCCCCGGCTACGGCGGCACCGGCACCATCCGCGCCAACTTCCTGGAGCAGTCGAACACCGACATAGCGGACGAGATAGTGAACATGATCGTGACCCAGAGGGGGTTCCAGGCCAACTCGAAGGTCGTTACCACCACGGACACCATGCTGGCCGAGGTCATCGAGATGAAGAGGTAGCGGGCCGCCCCGGGCACGGGAGGCGCCGCGGCCCCGGAGGGCCGCTCGCCGGGCGGGGGGATCCCGGAAGGGGTCCCCCCGCCCGACCGTCCCCCCCCCCCGTCCCCCCGGCGCGGGAGGCGTCCCGCAGGGCCCGCGGCGGGTCCGGGCGGAACGGCAGGGCGCCGCCGCTTCCGCCTGACCCCGTGCCGGGCTCCCCCCGCCGGCAGGACGGGCCCCGTCTGGCCGGGCACGCGAGCCGCGGGGGAGCGTGGCCGGCGGGGAGTGCGCGAGCCGGCAGACCGGGGCCGCGGGGCAGGCGGGGCCGGCGCTGAATCCCGGTGCGGGAGGGCTTCGGGCAGGGCTGGATACGGGGGAGGACCCGGCCCGGGGCGGACGGAGGTTCCGCCCAAGGGCGGGCGGTCCAGCCGGGGGCCCGCTCTCAGACGAAGTCCCTGGGGTTCATTGGCTGCGGGCCGTCCGGGAAGTTGAAGCACCTGCCCTCTGGGTTCCTCCAGCTCTTCCCGCCCAGGGGCTTGCAGTACTCCGGGTCCGCGATGGGCATGTTCCCGATGCTCTCGCCCAGGCAGTCCTTGTACTGGTAGCAGTTGCCGAGGTTGTAGGGGTTGGGGCGGGCCGCGGGCGCGATCCCGGGGCCTCCCGCGCGGGGAGGGGGCAGGGGCCGGGCCGGGGGGGCCGCGAGGGCCAGGGCCAGGAGCAGCGCGAGCCTGATCATCACTTTTGGCGTGCCTCCTTCGCGGCCGTCTGCCTCGGGCTCCGGGGGTTCCGGGCGTGGGGAGGGGTCGGTGGCCGCTCCCGTACGTCGGCCGCCCGGCGGGCGCCTTCCCGTGCCGGGCGCCCAGGCAGGCCCCTGGGGCGTCCCCCGCCGCCGGCGGTCCCCTCAGGGCCCGCCCGGGCGGGGCCGCCGTCCCGGGCTGGCCGCCCGCCCCGCCCCCGGCTGCCCCCGCCTGGCGCGGCGCTTCAGGAACGGTACGAGCCGTTTATCGTCACGTAGCCGTGCGAGAGATCGCAGGTGAGGACGGAGGCCTCGCCCGGGCCCGCGTGGAGGTCGGCGGTCAGGGAGTAGCCCCTCTTCCTCATCACCTCCTGGGCCTCCGCCTCGCGGCCGTTGTCGACGCCGCCCTTCACCCAGGGGACGGAGTCGAGATACAGGTCCACCCGGTAGGGGTCCAGGGCGGCCCCGCTCCTCCCCAGGGCCGCGAGCACCCTCCCCCAGTTGGCGTCCTCGCCGAAGAAGGCGGTCTTGACCAGGGGGGACCCGGCCACGGCCCTGGCCGCGCGGAGGGCCTCGGCGTCGCTGGCCGCGCCCCTGACCGTCACGGTCACGGTCTTGGTGGCGCCCTCGCCGTCGTCCACGATGCGCCGCGCGAGCCCCCTGAGGACGGCCGCCAGGCCCTCCCGGAAGAGATCCGCCCCGGGGCTCCCGGGAGCCTCCAGGGCCGGGCCTCCCGCCGCCCCCGAGGAGACCAGGAAGACCGAGTCGTTGGTGGAGGTGTCGCCGTCGACGGTTATCCGGTTGAAGGAGAGATCCGTCGCCTCCCGCAGGGCCTGCCGGAGGAACCCCGACGAGCACGGCCTGTCCGTCAGCACGAAGCCCAGCATGGTGGCCATGTCAGGGGCTATCATGCCCGAGCCCTTGACGCATCCCCAGATCGAGTAGGAGGCGCCACCGGGCTCTTTCACCTCGGCGCGCTCGGCCTTGGGAACGGTGTCCGTGGTCAGGATGGCCCTGGAGAAGCCTTCCAGGCCGCCGGGGGAGAGTCCCTCCACGAGTCCGGGGAGGGCCGCCAGCAGGGCCTCCATGTTCACGGGCTGGCCGATGACCCCGGTCGAGGCCAGCAGGACGTCGTCCGTCCCCACCCCCGCGATCCGGGATCCCAGGAGCCGCGAGAGCGCTTCGGCCGAGATCCGGGCGTCCTCCAGGCCCCTCTCCCCGGTCTGGGCGTTAGCCTGCCCGGCGTTGGCCAGGATGGCCCTGCCCCGCCCGCGTTCCCGCGACCAGAGCACGGGGGCCGCCGCGCAGAGGTTCCTGGTGAAGACGCCGGACCAGCCGCAGTAGGGGTCGGCGACTATGAGCCCCAGGTCGGGGCGGTTCCTGTAACGCATGCCGGAGGCGGCCGAGGCCGCCCGGAAGCCGGGCACGGGGGCGGCGGGAGTGTCGTTCTGGGCCATGTTCGGGGCCTTTCCTTTGGCGTGAAGGGGCGGCGGTGTCAGGGAGCGGGCGCGGGACGGCGGGGGAGGGCTGCTGTCCCATGGGGCTGGCCCCGCCCCGCCGGGACCGGCCGCGTCCCGCCGGTGCGGGCCGCGGGCCGGCGGGGAGGGCGGGGGTCTGAGGGGCGCGAAGTGCTGGGGGATCAGCGTCCTGCGGTCTGGCGGCGGCCCGTGCCGCCCGGCCGGGGAGGCGCCTCGAGTAACGCCCGGCCGATCGCGCGGGCAGCCATCCCCGGGGCGGTTCCCGCGGCGGGATCCGGGCTCCGGCCCTCCTTGCGGATCCGCGGGAAGCGGTGCCCGGAGTCCCCCCGTCCCCGCCCTCCTGGCGAGAGTCCCGCCAGGCGGCCCCCCGGGCGGGAACTCCCGCCCTCCGGGGGACGGGCGACCCTTCAGGCCCCTCCCGTCCGGCCGGGCCGGCCGGCGGCAGGCGGCCCGGATCCGGCCGGGGACGCCTCCGCAGGGCGGGGTTTCCGGCCGAAGAGCATCCGGTGGAAGACTATCTCGAGGCCCAGGAGGAGGAGGGCGGTGTCCCTCAGGAAGAAGACCGCCCCTGGCCTGCCGTCCCCGGCCCCGAAGCAGCCGCACCCGGAGTCCAGGCCGCGGGCGAGGGCCAGGGCGGCGGCCGCCATGAACAGCAGCAGAAGCCCCGAGAGGATGAGGGCGCCCGCCCGGCGGAAGTAGCCCGGGCCCGTGACGGTGAAGACGCCCGCCCAGAGTTCCAGCCAGGGGAGGAAGAGCGCCGCCCCCGGCGCGAGGGCCGCGGGGAGGGCGCGGAAGGAGAGGACGGCGGCCAGGGTGGCGGACGGGTCGCGGATCTTCTGGATGGCGGCCCAGATGAAGACGAGGCCCAGGCCCACGGAGCATCCCAGGTTCACCGCGAAGGCCGCCTTGCCGGCATGGCGGCCCCTCCGGAAGAGGGCCGCGAGGCCGGCGCGCCTGCCGCGGCCGGC
>JAITEZ010000366.1 GCA_031281735.1 Deltaproteobacteria bacterium
AAGACCCTACTGATGTTCAGGCCAGGCATCTTTAGGAAGTTTGAGCCGGTGACCCTGAGGGCGCCCCGGATTCTCTCAGGCGGCCTGTCCCCTGCACCCTATTGGCCTCGCTCATGGCACCCCCGATGACGTCGCGCTTCCCGGCCTCCTCGGCGTTCCCGGGCGTCCCGTTCAAGGCGCGGTTTCTCGAGCCCGGAAAGGCTGAACCTCAACGAGACGCCCAGCCTGTTGAGTCCCACGGGACAAAGGCCCCTGCATGGGCAGGCCCCTGCAGACGTCCCTGTCAAGGTGCGCGTAGCAGGCGTCGCCGCGCCGGCTCATGGTCGTCCGCCTGTCCGCGGGGGCACCCGGTCAAGGCTCCCTTCCCGACCGAAGCGGGTGCGGGACAAGCCGTCGGATGAACAGCCGGGGGGTAGCGGGCCAGGGATGGGATGGGTCATGCCCGTGCCTTCCGCCCAGGCTGAAGCCGGCGTCCGGAAACGGCCCGGGCGGCACGAAGGGCGATGGCGGCGCGCGGAAATCACGGCTGGAGCCCCCAGCGGGGGGCACAATCACTGGTCGTCATGGTCACCCCGGCGTCAGCGGTCACTGCTGGCCTTCCGGAAGGCGTTCTCGAGGTTCCTCACGCAGTCGTCCCGGAAGCGGAATCTGGGGAAATACTTCCGGACCAGGGCCTCGGCCTCTTCCCGTGTCCCGATACCCAGCTTCCCCACCAGGAAGCGCGTATCGTCGAAATCAAAGGAGCCCTGGCGCGAACTGACGATCTTCATGGCCAGGAGATAGCCTGGCGTCGCCACCTTCACTATCAGAAACGGCAGATCGAGAAAATCCTCTGCAGGCGTCTCTCTGGTGATGAAAATCTCCTCGGCATGATTGAGCCACTTTGTAGGATACTGCCAGCCGTCATAGTAAATACCCATCGCCGCAGTGACGGACTCGTTCAGGGGACGGCAAACAAAGTCCATGTAGAACACCTTGCGTAGGGGATCATGAAGGCAGATGGCGGTGCCGCCGAAAAAAATAATTTCCGCCTTGATCCCCTCTTTAGCGAGTCTATCTCCGATATATCCAATAAATTCTAATATTTTTTCCCTGTCCATGATCGCCTCCTTCTAAATGATTAACCGCGATACAGCACGTAGCCTGATACGAAGACGTTACGTTCGGCGAATTCCGGTGGCGTGCTTGGCGGGGGTTTCAGGCGCTCCCCGGCCAGACGGTGGGGGAAATACGGTTTCCTGATCGGGAGGAAACAGCGCCGTTCGCGTGTCCAGGTCGGGACGTCGAGATCGAAGCGTCGCGCGAGTACCGCCGCTGTGGCCCCGAGGAACGGCACCTGCCAGCGTTCCGGCATGTCTGCTGGATTCGACTCGATAACCATACTCCGGTAGGGTTTGTCGTTCCAGCGGTAAAACATGTCTAGTACAAGTCCCAGCATGACGCGAAAATCTTCCCCTCGGGCGATGCCGGTCGGGATGTCGCTTATTGTTATGAGACAAGGATCCACGATCGCGAAGCGGAAGTGAAGCGGAAGTGGCGGTGGTAAGGGGACGATATCCCACTCCGGCATCTCCCGGGCCGAGGCGATGAGTTCCCGCCAGTCGTTAACTCCTTCGGGAAGGTTTCCATGGATACAGGCCGTCTCCGCCACGTTGAACCCGCAGTTGTCGCGCAGGGCCCAGAGGTCGAAATCCGGCGGGAGAGGGCCCTGCTGAACGGCTACGTGCGCCACGCTGCGTCCCATGCGGTCGCGGATTTTCCAGTCGTCAAACGACGGGGGGAGCGTGCCGCGTTCCGCGGCGATATGGGATACTGGTAGTCCGTGATCGTCGGTCAGCCGTCATTCCGAGAAGTCCGGGGGCAACAGATCGTTCCGGGCGGCGATCTGCGCCAGCCCGTAGCCGTCAGCTGTCTCGAGTTCCCAGCCTCGCTCGTCCGGAAGGTGCCCGGACTTCAGGCCGACAAGGAACTCCTGGTAACCGTCTATATGTCCTGGGCATGGGGGGACTCCTGATGAATTCGCAGGGTTGGGGAGGCAGCAAACTTTAAATTTATCATAATTATAAACTATAATATTGCTTTTGCAATCTCGCGGTGGCCGCGAGGCTCTGCATCCGGCTGGAACCCGCCCTCTAGAGAGCTGGGATTCAACTGAAGGCCGCAAGGGTTCCCCGCCTCAACGCCACCTTGCCCGCGAAAACGGGTAGCGTAGGCGGCGGGAGGAATTGCGGCAAAAATCAATTTTTGGAAGGAGGGCCCCGTCTGCCGGGCCTCCCCGAAGACGAGAACCGCGGGATACGCGGGGTCAGCCCGGACGTGGATCTGGCGGGCCCGGGACGCCTTGAGCGCGTTGCCCCACCTCCAACGCGTAGCGTTTAGGTGGCGGGAGCATATCACATGTCTTCACCTGTCCCCTTTCTGCCTCGCTGCCGTAGGCTGGCGGCCTGACACACGGTTCAGGCCGGAAGGCACAGGCCGCGTTGCCTGGCGCGGCGGCTTTCCCCGGTGCCGATCCCGCCGCCCGGGCTCAGGGCGCGGGCCCGGAAGACGGCGCGGCCTCCCGGGGGCGAGGGTTCCCCCCCGCTGTGAGGCAGGGCCGGCAGGGCCCGTCCCCTGCCGGGAGACCGCGCCCACCGTGGCCGCCTGCGAGAGCCGTCCCCCCCCCCGGGGTAGGGCCTGAACCCGCAGGCCCCGGTCCGGGGCTCCCCGGGGCGGAGAGACCCTCCGAGGCGTGTCCCTGAACCCCCGCCGGGCGGTTCGGGAGGCTCCGGAAGGGGCGGCGGGGTAGGCATCCGGAGGGAACACGCCGCGGGGAGGCCGGTGCAGCCTCCCGGCAGGTGACCCGGCGCGTCCTCCAGCGGGGGGGGCCGCGGCCTCTCTGACGGCACCCGCCCGGGGACGCGGCGTTACCGCCCCGGGGACACGCCACGGGGCCGTCCCGCCCCCTCCCGGAGGGACCGGCATCCGGGCCGCACTCCCCCGCGGCAACCCTTCGGGAGCGGCTTCCGGCCGTCGCCCCCCCGCGCCTCGTCCCGGCGCGGGGGCCGTTCAAGGCGGCCCGCGCCGAGGCATCTCCTGAGATGCCCTGGGAGCCTCCCCTCCGGCCAGATGCAACGACTCCCGGACGGCCCCCACCACGGCCTGCCGCAGGGACGATGGCGGCCGGACGCGAGACCCGCGAAGACCCAGTAGCGGCGGTCAGTGCCGCGCCGCGTCCCGGTCCCCCGG
>JAITEZ010000367.1 GCA_031281735.1 Deltaproteobacteria bacterium
GGACGGCTGGGAGGTCTGGAACCCCTCCACCCCTCACCATGCCGTCTTCCTCACGGAGTGCCTGGCCCGCCGGGGGAAGATCAGGAGGCCGCTCCTGTCCTTCATGGGTGATGACACCCACATGTCCTCGAAGATCCGGTACCACATGGTGAGCGACAAGGGGGGCGGCGACCGCGAGATAGGCTTCCAGCCCGCCTGGAGGGATCCGGCGGTGCAGGCCGCCCTGAAGGCAGCGGGCCAGAGCCGGGAGAGGACGCTGGACGAGTATCTGGCCCGGCTGGCGTAGGGCTTTACGGGTCGGGGTCCCATTCCCCCCGTCGCGGGGAGGCGGGGCCCGTGTGCGAAAGAGGACGCCGGGAACCGGATCTCCCAGACCGGGTTCCGGTGCATGAAATGCGGATGCGAGGGCAACGACGAGCATGTCGGCGCCCTCAGCGGCCGGGCGGGGGGCCGTATCGCCTGCGGAGGAGGGGCGCTCGAGGCCGCCCCGCAAGAGCCTCCCCAGCCCTTGTCCGGGCGGGTTCGCGTCTATCAGCGCCCTGCCGTCCCCGGCACAGGGATCCCCGCGCCTCGTCAGCCTCCGCATCACGCACCGTCACTGGTACCCGCACGGCGGGCGATTCCGCTCCGCCGCCTCCGTCCCGAAGCCCGCTGTCAGGTCTCCGGGGCACGGTGGCCCGGCCGCGGCGCCGAGCAGTCCACCGCGCCGTAGGGCAGGCAGGGTACACGTCCAACGACGCCTCCCTCTGCCCCAGGTACCGGTTGCGGTTGCACGCGTCCTGCCCGTTCGTCCGGAAGACGTTCACCAGCCTGTACGCCGGGAGCTCGCCCGGCCTGGGGAGCTCGCCCTCCCTGGGCCGCGCGCCTGGAGTCCGCGAGCGTGCCGCCCCGTGTGCGCACCCCGCCCGGCCGCCCCTTCACCCCGTCAAGCTGTGTCACGCTCGCCCGGCAGTTCATGCTGCACGCCTCAGCTTCACCGCTGTTCCGTCGCCGCGTACCCCCTCAGGTAGCACCCGTCTGCCTGCCCGGGAGACGAAGACAGTTCTTTCCGACCTGTCAGGCCGGGCCCTGAGCCTTGCGTAGCGTTGCCGAGGGGCGGTTCGCGAAGATGAAGACGCCAGTTTCGCGGACCTGATGATCCGGGCTGGATGCCGTTGCCCAGGAAACGCGCGCCTCTCACATCGTCCAGAATATCTCCCAGGTTTCCCGGGCGCCGGAAAGCCCCAGGTAGGCGGGTCTCGGATCATCCCAGGCCCGTTTCCGGATCATGATGGGTAAATCCGCTACAGATGGTCACGTCCTGAGACTAGAGAGCATCCTGGGGATTACTCGGCGTCTGGTGGCAGGGCCGCGCCCGAGTAAACCTTCGCTCGAGTCAACGCACAGGAGACGGTGGAAAGGCCGGAGGGCTTCGAGCCTATGCCTCCCGTTCCAGGATGGTTGCCAGCAGGACCGCGACTTCTCCAGGATCAATCTCGCGGCCTGGGAGGGCCGTCCGCTGGCGTCCTTGTCCTGAGTTTTCCTGGCGTTTGCGCCAGGTACCGGCTGGGCCTTGCAGACATGGCATGGACACGCGGCCGCAGTTGACGCACTCGGTCTTGGGTTGCCTGGAGCCGCAAGGGGACGTCCGCCGGGACGTGTGTGACGGATGGCATCCGGGTTTACGCTTCAGTAGGCCTTCCGGATCCCCTGGCCCCTTGTTTCTTCTGTCCCTTCCATTTTATCCGGGGAAGGAACGCCAGATTTGAGTGAATCCGGAGCCTTGACGTCATGCCCTGCCCCCTGCTCAGGTCTCCGGCTTCAGGCCGTTGACATGTTGGCCATCACTTCCCCGAGACTGTCCACACCGGGTCAGCCGAGCCACCCGGCCGGGAAGCCGTTGGATGGGTTACCTCCGGTACCGGGGGGATGACTGGATGCGCATCAAGCTTCTTGAGCTGCATGACACGCATAGGGCCACACCCTTCCACTTCTGGATGGATATATAAAGGCGAGTTGCGGTTTGTGGAGCAGGACCTGATCCCTGGGCGGGTACGGAGGGGATTGCAACGTGCTATTTCGGCATTTCATTTACAAAAGGCTTTATTGGCTTGATGATGCGGTTAATCAACCCAAGCATGGCAGGTCGGGAGTGCCTCGCGATGGGTGGCGGTTTCACCGCTGGCGCTGTGGGCGGCGACTGCCGCAGCCGCGGGCGGAAGGCGGGAACGCGGAATAATCAGCCGCATCCTGGATTATCACTGGGATGGCACTGGCGCCGTGCGCGGGCAGGAGAGTAACCGCGTCTCCTTGACGGCTTGCTGTCCGTTCGCGCCCGGTTTCCCGCGCCCCGGGCCCGGAGCCTGCGGAGGGAAGCCTCGGGACAGGCGATTGTCCAGCGGACCCGTCCGCGGGGGGGGCTGGCGAGTGGCCGTCCCCGGGCCGTCCGCTTCACCAGAAGCGTCAGGATCCCGATAAGGGCCCGCCTCCACAGCGGAGCGGGCTCACCCGGGCGGATCCCCCCGTCCGTGATGCCGGGCGGCAAGGTTTCCCGGCCGCCGGCATCCCAGGAGAGGGCGGGCAGGCGGCGGACACCAGGCACCCCCGGCGGGCGCCGCTCCTGTCCCCGCGCACGGGCGTCTTCCCCTCAGTGTGGGAAGGCGCCCTTGGCGGAGCGGGGGACGTCAGGGCCACGGGGGAAAGGGCCAGGGTATGCCGCTTCCCCCGTCCCGGCGGGCTCAGGAGGCGCAGAGGTTGCAGGCGTCGGA
>JAITEZ010000033.1 GCA_031281735.1 Deltaproteobacteria bacterium
CTATCAAGATCTTCACGCGTGACCGTGAAAATCGGGTAAGCGGCGGCTTTCGTCTGCTGCCAGCTGCCCAGATGCCATTCGACATCATTGAGCGCCTTCAAAAGCGCTTCGGGCGACGACGGCTGGTACGGCTTCAGGTTCCAAAGATCGGGGATTTCGACGCCGGAGATATAGTTTTCAGCGAATGCGTCGGCATCCGACCCCAAAAGATCGAACGCCGCCTGAAACGGCGCGATGGTCGCGAATGCGCTCTCGTCCAAAGTGTAGCGAAGCAACGCGTCGGGGTCGTTTCCAAGCCTCTTCGACAAATCCTCAAAGGCTTTGACGACGAGCGGCGCCTCATAATAATGGATAAACTCGGTAACTGCTTCCGAATCGGCTCCGCCCTCGTCAATCGGCGCGATGCCGTATGTATACGGGTCGCGAATTTTCGCATACAGAAACTGGTCGAAGAGAAGCGCAAACTGCTTGTCCGCGTCCGCGCCGACGGCGGTTTTTATATCGGGCGGCAGCGCGTCCATCGCCATGTTTTCATAATATGTCGCAAGGCCCTCGTTCAGCCATAGGTTGGGCGGCGTATGGACGGCGGCGTAGGGCGCGAGCGTGTCGTAGAAAGCGTGGAACATCCGGTGGGCAAGAAGCTGCCAATCGCGCAGCGACGCGCGGTCAAAAGACGCTGCGACCGTCCCCGTGCCGGCACCGCCTATGATTTTGCCGTCCGGGCTGTCCGGCGGCAAGAGGACCACGTTGAACTCCCCCGGCGCGCCGCCAAACAAGTCCCTATAGTAGGAATAGAGTTCGGGGAAACCCGCCGCATCGGACTCGCCGCCGTTCTCAAGTGAATACACATGCAACCCGCCGCCGCTGTAGACGGTATCAAACCTGCCAAAGGCAAAAGCGTTCTTGGATAGATTGTAGACGTCGATCCAACGCGGGTTGCTTACAGACTTTACCGGGACCAACGCCTGCCAATCGGCAGGGAAGTCGAAGCGAAGTCCGATACGCCCGATGCCGGCTCTGACGTAGTCGTCGTCATTCATATAGAATGCGACGGGAAAAAGCAAGATCTGCTCGCCATCGAATACCGCGTAATGATCCGTGAGCGCGCCTCGGTTTCCGTGCTTTCCCGGCATGCCGATCTGCGCCTCATAGGTGATCGTCGTTTTGCTTCCGCGCGCAATCGGCACAGTGACGACGCCGTCCTCAGAGAGGAACAGTTCCTCTGCCCTGCCGCGCGCGTCGGCGACTGACAAGTCGCTCACGTTTTTGTCGCCTAGATACACAGCAGTTTGATCATCTTGACAGAAAAACGGCGCCGAAACCGTCATCTTGACACGCAAAATCTGTGCGGTGGCATCGGCGACAGACACCGCGTAGTCAAAGCGTGGCGGAAGGTTGAGCGTGAGAAAACAAGCGACGGCGACAAGAATCACCGTGAGTGCAATGAAGACAATCGTGAGCTTGGTCACAATGTTCCTGGGGCGTGTTTTTGGCGTTTGCATGACATCATTCCTTAGCCGCTTGTTGTAATCACCAATCACTGGAGACCGTCGGCCCCGTTATCCTTTCATCGACGACGTGATGGCAACCTCGTAGCCGATTTTTTCGCAGAGTGCCGTATACTCCTCAACGATGTCCGGCTGCGAAAGGGTTCTCATAATGTTGGGGGTCGTGACGTCCTTGATGCCGGCGATGACGTAGCCCACCATGCCCGCCGTGAGCTCGGCCGTCTCCTCGCGGCCCAGGCGGAACAGCCCCACCTCCTCGACGCGGTACTCCGTGCCCTTGGCCATCATGAGGATCTGGTCGCCCGCGGCCAGCCTGCCGTCGAAAACCCGCACCGCCGCCACCGCCCCCCGGAAGGGGTCGTAGAAGGCATCGAAGATGAGCGCGTGCAACGGCTTGGCGGGATCGCCCCCGGGAGGGGGGATCCGGTCCACCACCGCCCGGAAGACGTCCCCGATGCCTTCCCCCCTCTTGGCCGAGGCGAGCACGGCGGAGTCCCCGTCCAGGCCCAGGTCCCGGGTGATCTGCTCCCGGGCGGAGTCTATGTCCGCGGCGGGCAGATCTATCTTGTTCACCACCGGGACTATCACCAGATCCTGCTCCATGGCCGCGTAGAGGTTGGCCACGGTCTGGGCCTCCACCCCCTGGGCGGCGTCCACCAGGAGCAGCACCCCCTCGCAGGCCGCAAGCGCCCGGGACACCTCGTATGAGAAGTCCACGTGGCCGGGGGTGTCGATGAGGTTCAGCGTGTAGGAGACGTCCCCCTGCCTGTGCTCGAGGGTCACGGCAGAGCTCTTGATGGTGATGCCGCGCTCCCGCTCCAGGTCCATGCTGTCGAGGATCTGGTCCTGGAAGTTCCGGCCCCCGGCGAGACCGGAGTCCTGGATGAGCCGGTCCGCCAGGGTGGACTTGCCGTGGTCGATATGGGCCACGATGGAGAAGTTGCGGATGTGTTGCATCGTCTGAGGGAAGCGCTCCGTGCGCGGGATTTAGGGCGGCCGCGGCCGTCCGCGGTGGATGGTGGACGGGGAGGGGGCGTCGGGCCCCGGAGGGATGCTGTTCGCGCGCGGGGGGCGTCGGCGCCGTCCGGGGCGCGAAATGCCGTGCCGGGCGGCGGTCGCGCGGCCGCCGGGCGGCCGGGGGCGGCGGACCGGCGTTTCAGGGGAGCGCCTGAGGGCGGCCGGTCGGCGAAGGGGGGGCGGGCACCGCGGGCCGTCGGCCCCCCCGGTCAGGCCCGGCCCCCCGCAGGCCCGGGCTTGCCGGGGACGAACATGGAGGCGGCCATCATGAGGAGGCCCACGATGTACACGGTGTAGATCATGATGAGCCATTGGGTCATGGAGAAGCCCCAGAACAGCCAGGCGCTGTCCAGGCCGCACTCGCCGCCGGGCGAGAAGTGGCCGGGAAGCCAGAGATCCAGGGGGATGCCCAGCGGGAACTCCACCCTGCCGCTCCGGCAGACCGGCAGGAAGTCAGGATCCATGGCGGCGGCGAGGTTGATGCCCTCGAGGATGACCGACCACCGGAGGCCGACGACCGCCCCGGCGAGGGCCAGGGCGAGCCCTGGGAGCTTGAAGAGCAGGGAACGCGGGAGGACGGCGCCGGTCATGCCCCCCAGGAAGATGACGAGCATGGCCGAGCGGATGAGGACGCAGTACTCGCAGGGCGAGAGCCCCAGCCGTCTCTGGAAGTACAGGTAGGAGAAGAGCTCGAGGCCCAGGGCGGAGAGCCCGCCCAGGAACCAGAGGCCGCGGCCGTCCTGCCAGAGCTTCAGCGTGCCCCAGAAGTCGTCCAGGAGCCTGTCCGGGAGGCCCGCGATCCTCCCCAGGAGGCCCGGGGCGCCGGGGTCGCCAGCCCCGAGCGGCCCCCCGGAGGGGTCCCGGCCGTCCGCCTGGCCCGGGCCGGCGTCACTCACCCTTGGCCGCAAGGCGGGCCCTCTCGTCCGCCATGAGCTTCTGGGCGGTCTCGAAGAAGCGTCCCACTCCTCCCTGGGCGATGGCGAAGCCGTAACGCCCGTTGACGCCCATGGCCGGGACGGCATCCAGATCCAGATGATTGATGTAGTCTAGGGCGTGGCGGAAGCGCGCCTCGGTCTCGGGGGAGTTCCAGGCCGCCTCGAAATCGGAGCGGGCGATGCCGTTCCTCTCCGCGAAGCGGGCCATGGAGTCGAAGTCAGCGAGCCCCGCCAGGGCGTGCCCCGAGGAGGGATCCGATCCGCCCCTGTCCTGCACCTCCGCGAAGATGGCGCCGTGGAGATCCTTCTCCCTGCCCAGCTGGTCCATGACGTAGAAGAACCGGGCGTGGTTCATCCACGTGGCGTTGCGCTCGAACATGGCGGGGATGCGCACGAAGCGCACGTCATGCGGCAGGCTCAGCGAGTACTGCTCCACCGCCGGGTCGATGCGGCGGCAGGTGCCGCATCCGTACCAGAAGATGTAGACGAGCTCGATGGGCCGCGCAGGGTCGTCGGGGGTCAGGAGGATCTGGGTCGGGAGGGCCTTGTAATCGTCCCCGGCGGAGATGGGCGGCGGGGGGGCGGGCGACGCCGGCATGGCGCCGGGGGCCGCCGGGGCGTGGGAGCCGTGATCCTGGGCCCCGGGCTGCGCCGTTTCGCCCCTGGCCTGAGCCTGGGGGTCATCGGCGGGGAGGGGGGAAGGGCGCAGGATGACCAGGGCGAGAAGAGCGGCCATCGCGGCGACGGCGGCCACGACCCCCGCCAGGCCCAGGGGGCCCCTGACGGGAGAGCGTTTCTGAGAGGTGTCGGAGGGCATCGTGGAGCCTATGGGGCCGCCTGGAGCGGGCGGGGCCGGGTAGCGGTAGCGGGGAGGGGCCGGGCGGCGGGGAGGGGACGCGGGTGGGCGGGGTTCCGCGCGCCGTGTTGCCGTCCCGCGGGAGGGCGGCGTCCCGGGCCACGTTCCTCAGAGGGAGCGCCCGCACGGGCCTCAGGGGAGGATCCAGAGGGAGGCCGGGTTGGGGTGATAGGAGAGCGGGACGTCCCCTCCGGGATCGCTGGCGTAGATGACCCGCCGCACAAGGAGATCCTGCAGGGCGATGTCGGTGTCCTCGCGGCCAGCGGCGAAGCGGCCGGCGATCTCCTCGCGGGTTGGCCTCACCCCCGAGGCGGCGAGCTCGGTCAGGAGGATGTAGAGGGAGGTGGCGTAGACGGACAGCTTCAGGTTGAAGATCTGGGTATCCATCACGGCGGGGCCTCCTTCCTGGGGGGGGGCGGCTGAAACGGTTCAGGCCGCCCGCGAAGGTTCCCGTGAAAGAGGGGGCGAGGGAACGGCATGTGAGCCGCCCCGGGGGGGCCCCGCCCGGGGCGGTTGCCGGGCGGCCGTCTCTGCGGGGGGGGCGGCTTACGGTTCGGGGCCGGAACCGGCCACGATCCCCCTTAATAAACCCCGCGGGGTAAAAAGTCCAGCCCCAGATCGGCCGCCGGGGCCGAATGGGTGAGGGCCCCCGTGGACACGTAATCCACCCCGGTCGCGGCGATGGCCTTCACGGTTTCCAGGGTGACGCCCCCGGAGGCCTCCAGTAGCACCTTCCGGGGCGCGGGCGCGTAAAAGGACTCCGCGGCGGCCACCGCCCTCCGCAGGGCGTCAGGATCCATGTTGTCCAGGAGAACGATGTCGGCGCCCCCCTCGAGGGCCTCCTGGAGCTGGTCGAGGTTGTCGACCTCTATCTCCACCTTCATGCCCACCGGGGCGCCGGCCAGGGCGCGGGACAGCGCCTGCCTGACCCCTCCGGCGGCGGTGATGTGGTTGTCCTTGATGAGGATGCCGTCGAAGAGCGCCCGGCGGTGGTTCAGCCCCCCCCCGTGGCGCACCGCGTCCTTCTCGAGGTTCCTGAGCCCCGGGGTGGTCTTGCGGGTGTCCAGGAGCCCAGGCCCGCCGGCGCCGATGGCGTTCACGAAGGCCCGAGTGAGGGTGGCCACCCCCGAGAGGTGCTGGAGGAAGTTGAGCGCCGTGCGCTCGGCCGACAGGAGCGAGGCGCAGGATCCCCGGAGGTTGGCCACGACGTCCCCGGTCTGGGCCTCCTCCCCGTCGCGCCTCAGGATCCGGCACTCCACGTCCGGATCCACCTGGCGGAAGACCTCCCGGAAGGGTCCCGTGCCCGACACCACGAGCCGCATGCGGGCGCGGACTGCCGCCTCCACCTCGATGTCATCGGGGATGCACAGCTCGGTCGTCACGTCGCCTGGACCCAGATCCTCGCGCAGGGCGTCCGTCACCAGTTTTGAGTAGTTCCTTTCGGTCATGTCCTCTGCCTCCTGGCTCCGGCGGCCGCCTGAGGGGGAGGGCGCCCGGCGGGCCTCCGGCCCGCCGTCCCGCGTCCGCCCCCGGTCCCGCCGAGCTCACTCTCCCGCCGCCCCCCGGTCACGCGCCTCCCGTTTCGGGGCCCCCGTCCCGTCTGCGGGTCGGCCGCGGCCCCTCCCGCCTCGCCGCCCTGACGACCTCCACGGGGCACCCGGGACCCGGCCGGAGCGGGCCAGGGCCCGCCCTGGCGGGCCCCCCCGGGAAGGCGGCATCGGCCGCCGGGGGCATCGGCCCCCCTGGGCCGCCGCCCCATGCCTGCGGGGCCGCCGCGGAAGGCTTAGCGGAACCCGGGGGGGCCTGACGGCGGGGCGGCCGTCAGGCGGGGACGGGGATCCGGGCCCTCAGCCCCGCCCCTCCGCGAGCCCGGCGACGAGCCGGAGGGACCGCTCCGCCCCTTCCCGGCGGGCCCTGAGGGACGCGAGACGCTCGCGGGTCTCCTCCACCACCTCCTCCGGGGCCTTGGCGAGGTAGCCGGGGTTCCTGAGCTTGGCCTCGGCCTGGGCGATGTCCCGGTCGAGCTCCACGAGCTCCTTGGCGAGCCGCGCTTGCTCGGCCGCGAGGTCAATCTCGCCCGCGACGGGTATCCAGACCGCGCCCCAGTCGAGGATCTGCTCGGCCGCGTCCCGGGGCTTGGCCTCGCCCGGCAGGGCGGTGGAGAGCGTCTCCGCGCCCATGAGCTTGAGGAGGAGCGGCGAGTACTCCGCCACGAGTCCGGCCACCTCCGGCCGGTCGCTCGACACCTTGGGGCGCACCTTGGCGCCCGGGGGGACGTGGAAGTCGGCGCGGGAGGTGCGCACGGCGCGGGTGATGTCCATGAGCACCCCGATGCTGCGCTCCGCCGCGGGGTCGCCTTCGGCGTCGCGGCCCTCCGGGAAGGCCGAGGCCATGAGGAAGCCGGAGGCGCCGGGGATCTTCGCGTAGAGCTCCTCGGTTACGAACGGCATGACGGGGTGGAGGAGGGCCAGGGTCTCGCAGAAGACCAGCCTGAGGTTGGCGGCGGCCTCGCGCCGGGCCTCCGGATCATCGCCGTAGAGGGGCGGTTTCGCCAGCTCCAGGTACCAGTCGCAGAGCTCGTCCCAGATGAAGTGGTAGAGGAGATCCGCATAGCGGTCGAAGGCGAAGGCCTCCAGCGCCTCCCGTGCCTCGCGGGTCACCGCGAGCAGCCGCGAGCGGATCCACCGGTCGGGAAGGCGCCGCGCGGGAGGCGGCGGCGCGGCGAGCAGCGCCCGCGCGCAGTCCCGGCCGCCGCCGGGGGGGCCCCCGCCGCCCGCGAGGCACGCGAGGTGCGGGAGCGCGAAGCGGGCGGCGTTCCAGAGCTTGTTCACGAACCGCGAGCAGCCCGCCACGCGATCCTCCGAGATCTTCAGATCCCGCGCCGTCCCCGCCTGGGAGGCCAGGGCGAAGCGGAAGGCGTCTGCCCCGAAGCGGTCGATCACTGTCAGGGGGTCGATCACGTTCCCCTTGGACTTGCTCATCTTCTGCCCCGAGGCGTCCCGCACGAGGGGGTGGAGCACCACCGTCCGGAAGGGAACGTCGCCCATGAGCTTCAGGCCCATCATCATCATGCGGGCCACCCAGAAGAAGATGATGTCGAAGCCGGTCACCAGCACCGTCGTGGGATAGTACCGGGCGAGCTCCGGGGTCCTCTCGGGCCATCCCAGGGTAGAGAAGGGCCAGAGCCCCGAGGAGAACCAGGTGTCGAGCACGTCCGGGTCGCGCTCCAGGCGGCCCCCGCAGTCGGGGCAGGCGGAGGGGTCCTCGCGCAGCACGTGGGTCCGGCCGCACCCGGGGCAGTACCAGGCGGGGATCTGGTGGCCCCACCAGAGCTGGCGCGAGACGCACCAGTCGCGGATGTTGTCCATCCAGTCGAAGAACGTCCTCTCCCAGCTCCTGGGCACGAGGGCCGTCCTCCCGTCCCGGACGCTCGCCGAGGCCGCCTCGGCCAGGGGGGCGGTCCTGACGAACCACTGGAGGGACAGCAGCGGCTCGATCACCGTGCGGCAGCGGTAGCAGACGCCCACCGCGTGGCGCAGGGGCTCGGTCTTGGCCAGCTGCCCGCGGGACTCCAGGTCAGCGAGGATCCTCTTCCTGGCCTCGAAGCGGTCGAGCCCGGCGTAAGGCCCGGCCTCCGCCGTGAGCGCTCCGCGCCGGTCGATGCAGACGACCGTCGGGAGCCCGTGCCTCTGGCCCAGCCTGAAGTCGTTGGCGTCGTGGGCCGGGGTGACCTTGAGGGCCCCCGTCCCGAACTCCCGCTCGACGTACGGGTCGCGGATGACGGGGATCTCGCGGCCGGTGAAGGGCACCCTGACCTTGAACTCGCCCGCAGGGAAGCGGCCGTCCTCCGGGTGGACGGCCACGGCCGTGTCGCCGAAGAGTGTCTCGGGCCGGGTGGTGGCGACCGTCAGCGAGGGCGCCCCTCCGACCCCCTCGTAGACTATGTGGTACAGGGAGTCGTCGCGGTCCTCGTGCTCCACCTCGATGTCGGAGATGGCGGTGAGGCAGCTGGGGCACCAGTTGGTAACGTAGTCGCCCCGGTAGAGGAGCCCCTCCTCGTAGAGGGTGCAGAATGTCTCGCGCACGGCCCGGGATAGCCCCGGATCCATGGTGAAGCGCTCCCGGCTCCAGTCGCACGAGGCCCCCAGGCGCTTGAGCTGGCCGATGATGCGCCCCCCGTACTCCTCCTTCCAGCGCCAGACCCTCTCGAGGAAACCCTCGCGGCCCAGCTCCACCCGCGATATCCCCTCCTTGGCCAGCTGGCGCTCCACCACGGCCTGGGTGGCGATGCCCGCGTGATCGGTGCCGGGCATCCACAGGGTGTTGTCGCCCTTCATGCGGTGGTAGCGCGTGAGCATGTCCTGGAGGGTGTTGTCCAGGGCGTGGCCCATGTGGAGGTTGCCCGTGACGTTGGGCGGCGGGATGACGATCACGAAAGGCTCTCCCGGGGCCTCCGGGTCAGCCCGGAACAGGCCCGCCCGCTCCCAGCCGCCGTAGATCCTGGCCTCGGCCTCGTCGAATCGGAAGTTCTTGGTGATGCTCTCTGCGGGGTCTGGCATGCGTCTGGCGGTGTCCTCGCCGTCCCGCCGTGTCCGTCTGCGCCGGGGCCGCGCGGCAGGCGGGGGGGAGGGAAGGGTGAAGGTCCGGAAAGGGCCGTGGTGTGAGTGAGGGCCCGGCCCGCGGGGAGCCCGACGGTATGGCGGCACGGGGGGGGCAGGGACGTTGGCCCTGAAGCCCAGTGACCGGAGAGTCCGGAGCGACCGGGGGCGGCGGCTACTTCCATGCCGTCCGGGGAGCGGACGTGCGCGGCCGCAGGAGGAAAAAAAAACCGGCGCCGGGCTCGGGAGACCGCGCGGGATGTGCGCGGCGCTTCCGGCGGAGGAAGCCGGGCCTGTAGGGGAGGCGTCCAGGAGGCCGTCTTTACTGGCGCCGGTTGTGCATTTTAGCCCAATGGGCCCAGAAAAGGCAAACCGAAGCGCTCCCGGGCGGCGCTCGCGCGCTGGCCGCCGGCGCTCCCGTTCCCGGATCCGGCGTCCCTGTTACCGGCCTCCCGTCCTCATGCCGGAAGCCGCGGAGCCGGCCCCGTGCCTGCGGCCCGGCCTGGATACTGGGCGGCGGGCCGCGCATGCTGTGCCGCGCGCGGCGGTTCTGGCGCGCGGAATCCGGGCGCGGGCCCGGAGGGTAGAGCCGCCTCCCGTCCGCGCGACGGCCTCCCTGGTGCATATGGGTCAAGGGACAGACGGGAGGCATATGACCTGATGCATAAGACGCGATTGACGGCGCCGCACCGCTTGCTTTTGTCACCGGCCTTCAGCGGTGACTGCGGACCCTTCCCGCGATGTCGCGGCGGCATCGTTATGGTCTCGCTGAATGACGGACGATCCGTCGCGCGCTTTATAGCCCAGGCGGAGGCGCCTCTCGCGGGGGAAGGTGCGGTTTCGGGAACGGGCGGGAGCGGGCATGACAGGCTCATGCATCGCCCGGCCGCCCTCACATGAAGTGCAGGGCCGGGGGAGACTGCGCCGAGTGGTGTTTCATGCGCCTCGGCTCCGCCCTGCGGCACGAGGGCGTATGGGAGGCTCCAGGCGGCTCCGCCGGGGTGATCGCGGCGGCGCACCCTCACGCGGGCGGCGCGGCCCGCCTAGGCTTCGCCGCCCCGATCCCGCGCGGCTGGCTCCCCCGGTCCCAGGACCGGGCCGCGGAGGCGCCCCGGAGGGAGCATGTTCCTGGCGGCCAGGAGCCTCCAGTAGGTGTTGGCCAGGAAGACGTACAGCCTGCGGGGCATGGGGAGCTCGAGGCCGGCCTCGCCGGCGTTGGCGAGCACCTTCACCTTACCCGCGAAGGAGGCGAGCCCCCTCTTGAGCCTCCCGAAAGGCCAGAGACCCAGGCGGAAGAGACGCGGCAAGGCCGCGACCATCGGCCCGCCGCCCGCCATGAGGACGCCGCTCCAGACGAGGCCGGTGTCGCGGCAGAAGAGCCGGAGCGCACCGGAGGCGGTCTCGCAGTGGCGGGGATCGAAGAACCCGTTGTTTATGATGGCGTAGAGCCGGGGCAGGGGCTTGGCTGGATCCTCCTTGCACAGCCGGAGCGCCTCAGCCGCCAGGCGCTCGAGCGCCTCCAGGAGCGGGGCCGGGGGCATGTCCACGTAGAGCGGGAAGGAGAGAACGATGGCCCTCTCCTCCAGAAGCGCCTCCCAGCCGTCCAGGGGCGGTTTCCCGGGCTCTTGCTGAGCGGGGGGCGGCGGCGTCCCGGCGGTGCGGGCCCCTTCGGCGGGTACCGGATCCGCAGGGCCGTCGGCACCGGGACGGGCGCCTCCGGACGCAGGGGGAGTGGCGGCGGCAGACCCCGCCGTCCATGCCGCCCCGATCCGGGCGGGCCGGCCTCCCGGTCGCGGCTGGCCGTCCGGGGCGAAGGCCCAGAGCACGCCCCCGGCGATCGCCCGGGCCGCCTCCAGCATGAGGAAGCTCGCCCCGTGATCCCTCTTGGGGCTCCCGCAGAGCCAGGCCACGCCGCTCACAGGAGGGGGGCCTCCGGCGCCCCTGCCAGGAAGCGTGCCTCCCAGGAAGCGGCCCCTATGTTCGCGGCGTTGGCGGCGAGTGTCTTCTCCGCGAGGCGCAGGGACTCCTGGTCGGAGCCGGCGCCGTAAAGGACGGCGGTGAAGCGGAATGGCCGCGGGTTGCGGTTCACGTGGCGCATCTCCCCGTCCCTCATGACGAAGAAGGGCAGGAGGTGGGCGAGCGACCGGTCCAGAACCCGCTTGACGGCCGGCGAGAACCCCCCCCATACAAGACGGCTCACCACGGCGAACTCGTCGTGGGCGGTGATGAGGGCCGGGAAGCCCCGGAAGTCATCGCGGAGGACGCAGACGCCCGGCGTCCGCACCCAGCATCCGAAGCACCCGCGACAGGCGAGCGCGCCGGGGAGCGCCGCGATCACGGTGGTCCCGCTCGCCTCCTGCGAGATCAGCTGTTCCGCCGTGTCGGGGTAGAGGTCGTGGAGAATCAGGCGTGAGGACATGTAGGACTTTCCGTTCAAGAGGTGAATGATTGTTTCCGGCGGCAGCTGGACGCTGCATGGGCGGCTTTTCCCATGCAAGGAGGGTCAAGCCTTCCGCGAAGGGCAGGTCGGTGCCGTCCTTGCTGGGAGGCTTCCCTGGGAAGGCGGGGAGGGGGCCTTTCAGTCTGGCGCGGGGGGGATCCTGGCGGGCACGAGTTTTTCGAAGTAGACGACTCTCAGTGTCGCGCTGAAGTCCCTCTCCTTGAAAGCTGAATACCCGAGCCTGGAGTAGAGGGCGATGGCGGGGCGGTTCTTCGTGCTGGTGAAAAGCCAGTAGCGGCTGGCGGGGAGCGCCTCCTCGAGGGACCTGAGGAGCGCCTCCCCCAGCCCACGGCCCTGGGCGGGCGGGTCAACCGACAGTTTGAAGACGTAGACCCCCTCCTCTCCGCTCTTCCCCCGGACAGATCCCAGGATACCGCCGTCCGGGCTCACTGCTTTGAGTATGAGGGAGGTCGCGAGATCGTTTTCCACGCTTTCGAGGGTCTGGCGCAACGGCTCGATGGAGAAGTCCCCCAGCGAGACGGCTTCGGCCAGAAAGGCCCGTTTCTGGATCTCGAGGATGCGGGGCAGATCCTCCCGAACGGCGGTGGTTATGCCCATGTCGCCGCTCTCTTTGAACCTCACCCTGTCCCCTGTCGGCTTCAGGATGCCGGGGGGCCCGTCCTCCGCAGCCATCGTCAGGAATCCCCCGTGGACGGCAGGAGGATGAACTCCACCCTGCGGTTCTTGGCCATCCCCTCGGGAGTGGAGTTGTCGGCGATGGGGTGGCTGTAGCCGTAGGCGGTGAGGATCAGCCGTTCGGGCTCCACCCCCATCTTATCTGTCAGCCACTCGGCGACGGAACTCGCCCTCCGGCGGCTGAGGCGCATGTTGAACTCCTCGGATCCCCTGCTGTCGGTGTGTCCAGCGATGATGAGGCTGCAGTCCCTCAGGGCCGGGCTCGTGAGGGCCTGCCCGAAGGCCCGGAGGATGCCCTCGGAGCCCTCCCTGATCTCGGCGGAGTTGTACTCGAAGTTGATGGTGGCCCAGACCCTCAGGGACACCTGGATGAGCACGTGCCCTTCGTCATCGCGGGAGAGCCAGCGCTGACCGTGCTCGTCGGCCTGGGTGTCGAGGGTGGCGTCTACCAGGGTGAGCGAGCCGTCCTCGTTCTTGCGGTAGAGCCGGTTGTCCTTCCATACCATGAGGCTGTCGCCGTAGCGCACCTCCCCGTCTTCCGGAAGCACCAGTGTATCGGCGATGTTGTCCTCGGTTATCTCCACCCCGGCGGGGGGCTGGGAGGCGGCGGGAGCGGGATCCCCGCCTTCTAGACCGGACGGGTCGCCCTCCGGCGTGTCCGCCGGGATGGCCCCGGAAGGCGGTGCCCCGGAAGGCATCGACCCGGAGGGTGTTGGCCCGGAAGGGGTATCCCGGGTTGGCGGGGAACCGGAAGTCAGTGTCCCGGGGGGGGCGGCGCCGGGGGACGAGGCCCCGGATTGCCGGGCGCCGGAGGAGGGCGGGGCGGCGGGGGAAGGGGAGTCGGCGAGGGCCAATAGATCACTCGCGCTTCCGGCAAGCGGGCCCGGTTGCCGGTTCGGTGCCAGGGTTACGGGCCCTGCTCCGGAGCCGGGGGTCCCGTCCAGGGGGACGTCGCGCTCGATGATGGGGGGCGGCGGGGCGGGGGAGTCGTCTCCGGCAGCCGTCCCGTCCGTCGCGGGGCTGTCCTGGATCCTGTATTCCCGTTTCGGTGCCGCGGTTGCGGGCCCTGCGCCGGAGCCGGCCGTCCCGTCCAGGTGGACGTCGCGCTCGATGATGGGGGGCGGCGGGGCGGGGGAGTCGTCTCCGGCAGCCGTCCCGTCCGTCGCGGGGCTGTTCAGGATCCTGTATTCCCTAACAGTGGGGCCGGGCGGGGGGGCGCCCTCCGGCGCCTCCCGCTGGGCGGCGGCGGGCGAGGCTGGGAGGGCCGCGATAAGGGTCGCGGCCGCCAGGCAGGCCGCCAGCGCCGCGGCGACGGCCGCTTTCGGGGGATGTGGATGGCTGGCGGAAAGGCGCATGGGTGGGGCCGCAGGTAGGGCCCGGACCGACGGGCTGGTGCCGGGACTGGTGGAGGGGTTATTCAGGGGATGATCCGGTCGGGAGGCGTCCTCCTTTCACGGGACTATCGTCAATGGTATCATAAAAGATATAGCGCCGTAGAAAGGAACCATGTGACCTTCGCCAGCCCCCGCCGGAACACTCTCCGCCCCGCGACTCCCCCCTCCGGGAGAGCGGCCCCCGCGACCCCTCCCGGGGGCGCGGAGGCCGCATGTCCCCTGGGCGGCCAGGGGGAGGGCGTCCGTTCCGGGGTGGCGGCCGCGCTTCCCTCGGAGGGCGGCTGCCCTTCTCCCCGGCCCCGGTTAGCCGGGGGAGCGGACGGCAATCCCGCCAGTGCCGCTTTGGCGGGAGCAGCCCCTGCTCCATCCATCCTCCCCGCGCGGGGGTGGGATCGCTGACATGGGCGCCGATGTTGCCGTGGGAGGGGCCTCGAATTCCTCCGTGCCCATCAGGCGGAGTCCCACCTATTATGAGATACCCGCCCCCCCGGAACTCGATTGGCGGCCGTATCGCTCACCCTTTTACGCCGAATACCGCCGGGAGTGGGACAGGAGGGGAAGCGAGGGGGATCCGGGGGAGGCCCCCCTCCACCTTGACCTGGATCTGACCAGCCGCTGCAACCTCCGCTGCCTGATGTGCCCGCGGACCTGGTTCCTGGAGCGCGGGGAGACCTCCTGGGCCCCCGGGGGCCCCGGGGACATGGATCCCGGGCTCTTCCGCGAGACGGCCTCCGAAGGCGCGAGGCTGGGCGCGCGGTCCGTCAAGATGAATTTCCTGGGGGAGCCCCTACTGCACCCGCACGTCGTCGAGCTCGTGGCCTACGCCGCGTCCCTCGGGCTCTGGGTCATGATGAACACCAACGCGGTGCTCCTATCCCCCGCCCTCTCTCGCGATCTCCTGGAGGCCGGGCTAACGGACGTCTTCTTCTCCTTCGACTCCCCCTACCGGGAAGAGTACGAGCGCATCCGCCGCGGCGCGAGCTACGACCGGACGCTTTCCAACATCCGGGCCTTCATGGAGGCCAAGGAGGCCCTGGGCCTGCGCTACGTCCAGACCAGGGCCAGCATGGTGCTCCCCGAGGATCCGGCTGGCAGGGGCCGGGCGGAGGTGGACTACGTGCGGCTCTTCCGGGACCTGGGGGTGGCGGAGGTGGGGTTCGGGCTCCCCACGGTGATGGGCCGCGACTACGCGCCCCTGAACGGGGGGCTGGACTTCGTATGCCCGGATCTGTTCCGCAGGGTCTTCGTCTTCCATGACGGGGTGGCGGGCCCCTGCTGCGGGGACTGGGAGCGGAGGCTCGTCGTGGGGGACGCGAGGAAATCATCGGTTTCCGAGATCTGGAAGTCCCCCGCCTATGAACGGCTGAGATCCCGGCACCTCGCGGGGGCCTTCGCGGAGGTGCCGGCCTGCCTTTGCTGCAGCGTGCCCTATCTCTCCACGGCGGGTGGGGACGGGGGCGGCTCCAGAGGCGGGGCGGGGCGGCACGCGGCCGGCCGCAGGCCCTGATCAGGCCTCCCGTTGCGGGGCGGGGCTGCGGGCGCGGCCTGGCGCCCCGGCCCTTGACAAGGGGCGCGTCTGAACGGGGCCGGCGTCAGCTAAGAGGAACGCGACTGGCGTGAGAAAGAGGAGGAACGCGACTGGCGTGAGAAAGAGGAAGGATCTCCCGATGCATCCATGCAGCCCCGGTGCACCCCCCTGCGCGGGAGAGCCGCCGCTCCCGCCCTCTCCCTGCGGAGGCCGCCCGTGATCACCCGCCGGATCAGGGTGGGCCCCCTCACTCTGGGGGGCGGCGCCCGGCCCGCCGTACAGACCATGACCGACACTGACACCGCGGACGTTTCGGCCACCCTCGCCCAGATCCGGGGATGCGCCGATGCCGGGGCCGACTTGGTGAGGGTGGCCGTGCCGGACGGGAAGGCGGCGTCGGCCCTTGTCAGGATAGCGTCCGGGAGCCCCGTGCCCGTCATAGCCGATGTGCACTTCGACTGGCGGCTCGCGGTGAGGGCCGTCGAGGCCGGCTGCGCCGGCGTGCGCGTGAACCCCGGCAACCTCGGCGGCGAGGCTAAGCTCATGCGGGTCGTTGAGGCCTGCGAACGCGGAGGGGCCTGCCTGAGGGTGGGGGTCAACGCCGGATCGCTGGACAGGGAGATCGAGGCCCGCCTGGGACGCGGCCCCGAGGCCATGTGCGCGAGCGCCCTGAAGGAGACTGCGGCCGTGGAGGCCTCCGGCTTCCGGAACTACAAGGTCTCCCTCAAGGCCTCCTCGGTCAGGGACACCGTGGCGGCGGCCAGGCTCTTCGCCAGGAAATCCGACGTGCCCCAGCACCTGGGGGTGACCGAGGCGGGTCCGCTCGTCCAGGGGATCGCCAAGTCCGCCGTGGCCCTGGGGATCCTCCTCTCGGAGGGCGTGGGGGACACCGTGCGGGTGTCGCTAACCGCCCCCCCGGAGGCCGAGGTGGAGGCGGCCCTCGCCATCCTCAGGGCCGCGGGGGTCGGCCCGCCGGGCCTCGAGTTCGTGTCCTGCCCCACCTGCGGCCGCTGCAAGATCGATCTGCCGGCCCTTCTCGCGGACGTGAGGTCGCGGCTCGCGGACGTGAAGGCCCCGCTCAGGGTGGCCGTCATGGGCTGCGTAGTGAACGGCCCCGGGGAGGCCAGGGACGCCGACCTGGGGGTGGCGGGGGGCCGCTCCCGCGGCAGGCTCTTCGTCAAGGGGCGCTTCGTCTCGGAGCTCCCTTTCGCCGAACTCGCCCCGGCGCTGGAGAGTCTGGCCCGCCGGGTGATCCGGGAGAGGGGGGGGGAGGACGCGGGTAGCGCGCCTGAGGCTGCCAGCCGGGAGGTTGCCGGGCCGGAGCCGCCCGGGCTGCCCTCCGGCCCGGGCAGATAAGCGGCGCCTTCCCCGGCGGCCGCTTCCCCGCGGCCCGGGAACGACGGTTCCGGACGGCGGGCGGGGGTGTCCCGCCGGTGAGGAGGCACCGGGCCGTCCGTAACGTACGGTTCCTTCCCCACGGTACCGGCTGCGCGGGGGATCCCGGGCGCGCTGTCGTCTTGCGCCGTCCTGCGGAAAGTGTTAAAGCCAGCGCTGGATCCGCGAGCCCGCCCGTTCCGGCGGGGCAGTCATGACGGGCTCCAAAACAATTTCATAGCCGATACCCGTTCCTGACCCCGGTGCTCCTGCTCCCAGCTCCCTATCCAAGCATTCGAATCCCACCAGCGATTGACACTGCCCCAAGGAGGCCCCCATGAAGACAGTCTGCCCCCAGTGTCGGGCCGAGTACAAGATAGAGCCCCAGCATGTCGGGACATCCATGACATGCCAATACTGCCAAAAGACCTTCGCGGTGGTAGCCGAGCCCGAGGCCCCCGCGGGGGGCCCGGCCGCCGGCC
>JAITEZ010000254.1 GCA_031281735.1 Deltaproteobacteria bacterium
AAAACAAAATTTTCCCATCGGTTTGAGCAAAAGCCCTGGGCCCGGCGGCGGCAGCGCCTCCCAGCGACTCAACCGGAACCCTTGACTGGCACGGCATCCCGTTTCCCGGCGCACCCGAACCCGTGCCTGAAGGCCAGCGCCCGCCCCGCGGCGGCCGCCCGGGCCGCCGCGGGGCGGGCGCTGGGAGGGGAAGGGGCCGGACACAGGCCGTCGGGCGGGCCCGGGCCCTCCCGAGGGCAAGCGGACCGCCGGCTGGCCGGGCCTCCCGGCCGGGAGGGACGGGCACCCGGGACGGGGGGGCCCGCCGGGGGAGGGCCTCCGGGACGCCGCGGCCACCCTCACGGGGCCCGGTTCCCCCGTGAGTCCGCGGCTTTCGGGATCCCGGCGAGACGCGTCCCGGCGGGCGCGGCCGCCGAAAGCCCTGCCGCGACAGGGTTTCCTGACCCGGGAGCCCGCCCCGCCCGGCCGCCCTGTCCCCGGGCGGCCTCCCCCGGGAGGGAGGGGGGCGGGGGAGGCGGGAAGGATCGCCAAAAAAATATCCTCCTATTACAGGCACTTACGAAACATCGCCGTCATCGGAGAATTTTTGAGGAAATCAGAGCTTTCACCAGTATATCGGAGTTATCGTATCGTGCGCCGGAAGACGCCCCCATTCTCAATAAGCGGGACACCCCGCCTATTTCTCCGCTCCGATCGCCCTCTGCCGGAGGCCCGGGAAAGCCAGGAAACCTGCGGTCCCGCGAAAAAAAACCAGTCACGTCAAGGGATTGCCTACCGGGGCACCCGTTTCAACAAGGGAGGGGGCCCTGGGGGCTCCCCCGCGGGGGGCGGGGTCTTGTCAAAGGGATCCGGATCGTCTATCTTTGGCGAAAGCGCTCGAGAGCGCCAGCCTATCCGGTCGCGACAAAAGCCCCCAGCCCAACCTGGAGGGCAGCCGACCGCGCCCGCCACACTCGGAGGCGGGCCCAGCCTACCGGCCCGGCCGGCCCTCCCCCGGGCCGGCCGGAAACGGCGCGGACCGCCAGGCCCGCGCCGGGCGACCGCGCCGGTTCAGCCCCGCTGACAAGAAACACCCGAAAAAACAATCCCGAAGGTGATCATCCTATGGAAATCCAGCGTGATGGCGCGGGAGAGCTGTCTTCCGCATCCGGTCAGCTGTGGCCCGAGGCGAAGAAGATCCTTGCCCAAAGGCTCCTGCCCGGCACACTCTCCCCCCAGATCTACAGCGCCTGGATAGAGCCTCTTGCGGTCAGGAAGACCGGCCCCGACTCGGTGTCGATCGTCTCGCCCAACGAGTTCTTCCACAGGTACGTCATTGGCCATTTCCGCCAGGCCATAGAGACCGCCCTCAGGGAGGGGGCGGTCCGCGAGGGGGGCGACTCCCTCGAGGTCAGCTTCACCTTCTCCCAGTTCCGGGCCGCACCTATCCCGAAGGAGATTATGAGCGATCAGTTCCTAGTCAGGCCCTTCTCCGCCCCGGGCCAGGCCCAGGCCCCCCGCCGGGGGCCCAACGACCTCCTCGCGCGGCACGCCCTGAGCCTCAACCGCTGCTTCACCTTCTCGAACTTCGTGGTGGGGAGCCCCAACCGGCTCGCCCTCTCCTCCACCCGCGCCTTCTCCGAGGACACTAACCTGGGGACCGGCATCCTCTACCTCCTCTCCGAGAACGGCCTCGGCAAGAGCCACCTCTCCCAGGCCCTCGCACACCACGTGATGGGCAAGACCCCCCAGCGCCGGGTGCTCTACGTGACGGCCGAGCACTTCCTGAACCTCATGACCATGTGCATCAACCGCAAGATCATGGACGAGTTCAAGAGGTACTTCCGCGAGCAGTGCGACATCCTGATGGTGGAGGACGTGACATTCCTGTCCGGCAAGGAACGCCTCCAGGACGAGCTCCGCATGACCCTGGACACCCTCCTGGATCGCGGCAAGAAGATAATCTTCACCTCCACCCAGCCGCCCAAGCAGATCCCCGGAATCGACAAGTCCCTCAGGTCCCGCATGAACTCCGGGCTCATCGCGTCCATCGGGGCGCCCGACTTCGACACGCGCCTGAAGATCCTCGACCGCAAGGCCTCGGGCGAGGGCCTGCGCCTGGACCGCAAGGTACTGGAGCTCATAGCCGATCGCGTGACCTCGGACGTGAGGCTCCTGGAGGCCTCCGTGGCCTCCATCAAGGTCGCGGTCATGGACTCCGGCAGGCCGGCCGACGTCCCCATGGCCGAGGAGTGCGTGAAGGCCCTCCCCACCGGCACCGACCGGGCTTCCAGCCTGACCCTCGAGAAGATCAGGAGCTACGTCTGCCAGGCCTTCAACATGGAGGAAAGCGTCCTGGCCGGCAAGAGCCGGCTCAGGAGGCACTCCGACGTCCGCTGCCTGTGCATCTACCTCTCCCGCAGGCTCACCGGCAAGACCCTGGTGGAGATAGGCAACTTCTACGGCAGGCGCCACTCCTCCGCCCTGTACACCTGCAACAAGATGGACGCGGAGTACCGCAACGATCCCAAGGTCACCCGCCAGGTGGACTACTACATCGGCGAGCTCACCCGCCAGCGGGCGAGCTAGCCGCCTCCGCGCGGGCGGGCCGGGAGCCCCGGCCCGCCCCCCTCCCCTGCCCCTGCAACCCCGCGCGGGACCCTCCTGGCCTCCCGCGTTTTTTTTCCCCCGGGCGCCCCACCGGCGCCCCCCGCTCCCGGCCGGAGGCGAGACCATGCCACCCCGCCCTGTCATCCCCGCCCACGTCCAGGGGCTCACCCCGTACGTCCCCGGCCGGTCCGTCGAGGAGGCGATGGAGGAACTCGGCCTCCCCCGGGCCGTGAAGCTCGCCTCCAACGAGAACTGCCTGGGCCCCTCCCCCAGGGCGCTGGAGGCCATGAGGGCGCACCTCGCGGGCCTCCACCGCTACGGCGACGCCGCCTCCGGCAGGCTCAGGGCGGCCCTGGCCTCGCGCCACGGCCTCGCCCCGGAATGCGTGGTCTGCGGGAACGGCTCGTCGGAGCTCATCCTGGTCCTGGCGCACGCCCTCCTCGCGCCCGGCCTGAACGCCGTCATGTCGCGGCCGAGCTTCACGCTGTACGCCAAGAACGCCCAGGCCGCCGGGGCCGAGATCCGGGAGATCCCGCTCGCGCCCGGCCACGGCCACGATCTCCGGGCGATGCTCTCCGCCTGCGATCCCTCCACCCGCCTGGTCTTCCTCGACAACCCGCTGAACCCCACCGGGGCCTTCCTGGGCCCCCGGGAGATCCACGCCTTCGAGGAGGCCCTCCCGGAGGGTGCGGTCCTGGTCCTGGACGAGGCCTACGCGGACTTCGCCCGGGAGGAGAGGCCCTCCCTGGGGCTCCTCCTGGGGCGCGGCAGGACAGCCGTGCTGCGCACGTTCTCCAAGCTCTACGGCCTGGCGGGCATCCGCGCCGCCTGGATGGCCGCCCCCGCCGACCTCGCCGAGGCCGTGAACCGCGTGCGCCAGCCCTTCAACATGAACTCCCTCGCCCAGGCCGGGGCGCTGGCGGCCCTGGACGACGCGGAGCACGTGTCGGCCACCCTGAGGGCCGTGTGGGAGGGCCTGGACTGGCTCGCGGGATCCCTCGCCGCCCTCGGGCTCCCGGCCTACCCCACCCAGGCGAACTTCCTCATGGCGGGCACGGGCCCTTTCACCGCGGACGAGCTGGCCGGGGAGCTCTTCAGGAGGGGGCTCATCATACGGTCCCTGAGCTCCTTCGGGTACGCCGACAAGGTGCGCGTCACCGCCGGGCTCCCCGCGGAAAACCGGGAGCTCGCCGAGGCCCTGGGGCGCCTCCTGGAGGGCGCGGCGGGCCGGGGCGCCCCCCCCGCGTGAGACCCGGCGCCGCCGCGCCACGCCGCGCGGGACGGCGCACCCCCCGGCCCCGCGCCGCCCTCCCGGCCGCGCCGGCCGCCGTCGGCGTAAAGCGGCGCGCGGGGCCGGATTCCGCTTGACATGGCCCCACCCGCGGCTATAATCCGTAAAGCTCCCGTCCACGCTCCCCCAACGCACCCCCCCGCGCTCTCACTCCCCCCTCCAGTCACGGATATCGCCCCCCCCCCGGCGTCCCCGCGAGGACGATGGCGGATGGCCCGCGCCATCCCCCCGTCTTCCCCGCCCGCCGCGGCGGAGCGGCATCGCCCTGCCGCGTCCGGCCGCTGCCCGGCGCGCGGAGTTAGGGGGAGACGCGCGCCGGCCCCGCCCCCCCCGCCGCGGGACCGCCTGAGACGGCCCCGGTGCGCGCACGCCGTCCCGGGGCTTACCGCCCGCAAGCCGTCCCGCCGCAGGCGGCGCCCGCTCCGCGCCTCCCGGACGGGGGCGCCAGTGCGGGCGAGGGAGTCGCCGCCGCCATGCCAGGCAACGCATCCGCCCGCCGGCCGCCCGCCGCGGCCCTCGCCCTGCTTCTGGCCCTCTCCGCGGCCGCCCAGGCGCCCTCCGCTGCCGCCCAGGGGCCTGCGGAGGCGGGGGAGGCGGCCGCCGGGCCGGTGGTCGTGCGGAACATCAACTACGACCTCACGCCCAACGTCCAGACCTTCGCCGCCGTCCCGGGGAGGGTGGTCTCGGTGAACGGCTCGGCCACCGAGATCCTGCTGGCGCTGGGGGTGGGGGACCGGATCGTGGGGATTGCCTACCAGGACAACCCCGTGCTCCCCGAGTACCGGGAGGCCTTCAGGAGGCTCAGGGCGCTCTCGGCCCGCTACCCCGGCCGGGAGACGGTGCTCTCCCTGGCCCCCGACCTGATCGTGGGCTGGCACAGCGCCTTCTCGCCCCAGAACCTGGGGGACGCCCGCTACTGGAACGACCGGGGGGTGGCCACGTACATCCTCGAGGACTCCTCGCCGCTCCCCTACAGCCTCGAGACGGTGCTCAGGGACATAGAGACCCTGGGCGCCGTCTTCCGGAAGGACGCCGAGGCCAGGGCCATCGCCGGCCGCATCCGCTCGGAAATCGCCCTCGCCCGGGCGAGGCGGGCGGGGACGGCCCCCATGCCGCGGGCCCTCCTCCTCGAGCCCTATCCGGGAGGGCGCCTCCGCTCCTGGGGCCCGGACTCCGTCCCCGGCAGGATGCTCGAGGCCCTGGGGGCCGTGAACGCCTACTCCTCCACGGGCGAGCGGGGCATGGAGAGCATCATCGCCTCGGATGCCGACGCGGCGGTCTTCGTCTACATGGACAGCACCCGCCCGGAGAGCGAGAGGCTCATGGAGAGCTTCCGGACGGATCCGGCGCTCAGGCTCCTCAGGGCCTCCCGCGAGGGCAGGCTCGGGCTGATGCCCCTCTCCGAGTGCTAC
>JAITEZ010000119.1 GCA_031281735.1 Deltaproteobacteria bacterium
GGCCCGGAAGCTCACCTCCACGCTCCCGCCGGGGCCGATCTCCACGGTCCTTTCGGCCTCCTCCAGGAGCTCGATCCCGCCCTCCGGGCGGATCGAGACGGTCGCCTCGCCGGAGATCCCGGCGCGGGTCGAGACGACGGCCGAGGCGGCGAACTCGTCCCCGGCCGTGAGGTGGTTGGGGAGGGCCGCCCTGAGCACCAGATCGCGGGTGGACAGCACCTTCCCCTCGCCGGTCCCGGTGGCGCGGCCCGCGCCGGTGGCGACCGCGAAGATCCTGAAGGTCGTGAGGTTGTCGGGCAGGGTGAAACGCACCTCGGCCTCGCCGTTCACGTCCAGGCTGAGCGAGGGATCGAAGTGGGCGACGCTCCGGAAGTCCTTGCGGACGCCCGGATCGCCGCCGGGGGAATAGCCCCCGCCCCCGGCCGGCATGGCCGCCGGCCCCCCCTTGCGTTCCCAGTCGACCCGCCCGGCCACCGCGGAGAGGGAGGCGGCCGTCCGGACGCGCAGGGGCAGGTCGTTCCAGAACTCCGACTCCGGATGGAAGCCCCCGTCCCCCCCGATCTGCACGAGCCCCGCGTCCACGGCGGCCACTGCCACCTCGCAGCCGGTGCAGGGCTCCCCTCCCGGCCCGGTGACCCTGATCCTCAGCCTGGCCTCCTCGCCAGGGGAGAGCTCCTCGGCCTCGGGCTTCACCTCCACCCCGAGGCGGTCGCGATCGGAGACCACCTTGAGGGTCAGGTACCCCCGCCTGAACGTGGGTTTCCCCAGATCGCCGCCCGCCCTTCCCGCGGGCGCGGACAGGCGCCCGCGCACCAGCAGCACCGAGACGTAGACTGCGGGGCTGTCCTCCTCGGAGAGCGGGATCTCCAGGAGGGGCGCGCCGGACTCAAGGGCGAAGGTCCGCGCCTGCCGCACCCCGCCCCTCTCGACGGTGACCAGCCCCGTCCCCTCCCGGAAGGGGCTCTGCACCAGGATCCTCGCCGTGTCGCCGGGACGGTACTCGCGCCGGTCGGCCGAGAGTTCCAGCCCGTCGTCCCCCCGCGGGAGCCAGGAGGCGTCCCCCCCGCCCCAGGCGGAGAAGGCCGCGGCGGCCTGGGCGGCGCGCCCCTCGGCGTCCCGCACCTCGGCCAGCACGTAATGGAAGCCGGGCGCGGCGGGGGTGAGCTCCACCTCCACCGGGCGCGGGCCGCTGGTGACCTCGAGCTCCTCGACCTTGGACTCCGAGAGGTGGCTCACCAGGCCGTAGACGCCGCCCGGCGACAGCCGCCGCGCAGTGGACCAGGTGCGCCGCATGAGCGTCACCCTGATCCTCTCGCCCTCCCTGATCTCCCCCTGCGGGGTCACGGCCACCACGGAGGCCCGGAAGGGCTTGCCCGCCTCCGCCAGGTAGCCCGAGTTCCTGACCCCGGCGTACAGGTCCCCCGGATGCGAGGTGAAGGTCCCCGTGCCGGTGACCGAGCGGCCGTCGGCGTCCGTGACCGTGACCGAGGCGGTGTAGCGCAGGGGCACGGCCGGCCCCTTGGCGGGGATCCTCGGGATCTCGGCCTCGAAGAAGGACTCGCCGGAGGCCGAGACCGGCGAGCTCCCCGAGGCGGCATGGCCCGGGGGGACGGGCGAGATGTTCCAGCCTCCCTCCTCGTCCCTCTCGAGGGCCGCCAGCGGGGTGAAGATCCAGTCGGGGTCGGCGAAGCCCTCGGGCCGGAAGCCCCAGTCGGGCTCGTAGCTGAGCTCGAAGGCGGCCTCCCCTCCCGAGAGGGTGCCGCCGTAATGGTAGGATCCCTCGGCCGCGAGCCTCACCCTGTCGCCGGGGTGGGCGGCCCCGGGCAGATCCCGGAAGGCGAGCTCGAAGGCCGGGGCGCGGTAGTATCTCACCTGGACGGTGCCCGCCCAGGCCGAATCCGGCCCGCCGCGCCAGGTGACGGCTATGTCGTCCGCAGGCCGCCCCTTGCCGGGGGCGAGATCGACGAACACCTCGTAGTCGCCGTACTGGGCGTCCGCGGGGATGGGCAGATCCAGCGCGAGCGTGCCCAGGGGGCTCACCCGAGCCAGCCCGTCGTGCAAGAACCCTCCCCGCGGCCCCCGGACGACCACGCGGGCCTCGTCCGTGCCCAGGGACTCCTCGAGCCGA
Source organism: Deltaproteobacteria bacterium (assembly GCA_031281735.1). GTDB lineage: Bacteria > Desulfobacterota > Desulfarculia > Adiutricales > Adiutricaceae > JAIRZX01. The sequence goes on from JAITEZ010000119.1 coordinate 2,129, forward strand.
TCGCCCAAGGCCCGGCGGGCGATTATCTTGAGGCGCGCGGTCTCGCCGGGCTTGTAGATGGGCTGGGAGGTCAGGAGGAACGCCTGGATGAAGTCGTCGTCCAGCGGGCTCCCGAAGTCCTTGTAGTCCAGGCCCGTGTCCCACATGTAAAAGCCCTGGCCCCAGGAGAGGCTCCAGAAGACGCGGTCGCCTCCCTCCGCCGCCGCGAAGTAGAACCTGAGCTTCCCGCCGTCCCCGGCGCGGCAGCCCCCGGCGCTCCTTTCCGTCAGCTCCCGGCCGCCCGGGAGCCGGGCCAGGCCCTCGCCGTCTGTCTCGCCGGTCCAGAGGGTCTTCCCCTCGCAGTCGAGGGCCTTGACGGAGGCCCCGGGCGCCGGCGTCCCGCCGGAGAGGCGCGTGACCCAGAGAAGCGAGTCCTCGCGGCCTATCTTGGCGGTGAGCCCCAGATCCGTCACCTGGAAGAAGTTCAGGCTGTCCCCGTCGCCCACCCCGGCGAAGAGCACGCCCTCCCTCTCGCGCCCCGCGAATAGGGCGGAGAGATCCAGCGGCTCCGTGGCCGGGGCGCGGGAGGAATCGGCGCGGGGGGTGATGCCCGCCGCCGCGGTCCCGGGGCCGTGCCATCTCACCTCGTCGACCCAGCCCCTGACAGAGTCGGGCACGTAGGAGATGGGGCCACGACCGAACGGCGCGTTCCAGGCGGTGAAGAACGCGGCCGCCTCGGCGTCCGTGAGCACCTTGCCGAAGGCCCGCGTCCGGGGCAGGTTGTAGACCGTCACCGGCACCACCGGCGGGAACGCGGACTCGAGCACGCCCCCCGGGTTGTCCATCACGGCCTTCGGGGTGAACTCGCCGGTGCGGATCCGGAACACCCGGTCCTCCGCGAGCCTCTGCCCGTAGACGTCGGGCATCCCCTTCCTGACCCGGACGGTGTAGAGGGTCTTCGGCGCGAAGGGGTTCCAGAGGGTCAGGGCGGACTCGGGCGGTTCCTCGGCGGCCGCGGCGGCGTCCGGGGAACCGCCGGCCACGGCCGGCGCGCCGGGGGGAGACCCGTCCGCGCCTCCGGCGACCCTCTTCCAGATCCGGCGGCTTTCGTCCAGGGAAGGCAGCGGCGGATCCATCTCTATGTAGTCTATCCCCTCGGACAGGCGCACCGGGTTGGAGAAGTGTATCGTGAGGAAGGCCCGCTCCGGGGCCTCCAGCGCGTACTCGCCGGAGGTCACGGGCCGCCCCTCGCGGCTGTCCATCAGCTCCGCCGTGAGTTCCCCGTAGGTGCTCCCGGTCGCCGCCGTGACGTCCTCCGCGATGGGCGGGAACCCCTCGGCCACCGAGGCGCCTCTCTCGATCACCAGTCTCCAGGGGACGTCACTGGGGAGATCCCCCCCGGCGGACGCCTGGAGCATGCGGGTGGCCTTGCCTGCGCCGGATCCTGCTTCGGGGTCGGCCCAGGAGGCGGGGACCTTCCGGAGCGCGTCGTCGGGTCCGTGGACGAAGAAGCTCTTGCCCTCCAGGCCCCCGGGCTCCACCGGCTGGTTGAACCACACGCTGATGACCGGCCTCAGGGCCAGTCCGGGCTCGCTGGGGGTGGCGTCGTAGGAGTAGGCGATCTCGAGCGGCGGGAGCCGGAAGGACGCCACCCGCGGCTCCCCGCCCAGGACCGCCCCGGAAAGGGACTTCACGTCGGGGGAGAGCGTCAGCCTGACCCCGAGGCTGCCGAAGGCGGGCCGCTCCGGCACGAACGCCAGCATGAACTGGTTGAGCCAGACGAGTTTCCCCGGGAGCGGGGGGTCGACGGTCAAGAGCGACGGGTCGGCCTCCTCCAGCCCGCCCAGGGGCACCATCGGCTGGTTGAACATGACCACCGCCTGTGTGAAGCTCTGCACGTCCCCCTCGGGGATGAACTGCAGCACCTTGAGCTCCCCGCCCTCAGGTACCGGCGCCGACTGGGCGGCCGCGGCCCCCGGATCTGAGGGCGCGGCGGGTTCGGCGTCCGGGCCTGCGGCCCCGCCGCCGTCGGCCACGGCCGCATCGCCCGCCCCCGGAGCGGGCTGAGCGCCGCCCGCCGCCCCGCCGGGGGCGGGTTCGGAGGAGCAGCCGCACGCCAGGGCCAGGGCGAGGAGTAGCATCGGCAGGGCGCGGGACAGGCCGGGAAAGGGCGTGGAGAACCCGATGCGGGCGGGGGGGCTGATGTGGGGGGAGGCCATATGTCACCATCCTGAGGGCGGGAAGGAAGCGCTGCTTGGACATTGAAGTGCCGCAGGGGCCGGCGGGAGGCGTGGTGTATGCGCGTGCGTAACCCGGCCATTATACCAGATGCCTTTGGCATGCTCGATTGCCTTTGGCATGCTCGAATGCCCCTGGCATGGTCGACTGCCCTTGGCGTGCTCGATTTCCCTTGGCATGCTCGATTGCCCTTGGCATGCTCGATTGCCCTTGGCATGCTCGAATGCCCTTGGCATGCTCGAATGCCCTTGGCGTGCTTGACATTTCCGCTCGATGGCTAGAACGTCTCGGTGGCATGCACTCTCCCTTGCCCGGGGACAGACGGCCTGCCGGTTGACAGGCATGCGGGCCCAGTGCCCGCCTGGACAGGCGATACCGGCGGGGCCTCCCCTTCCGCGGCTCCTGGCGCCGCCCGAGTGTCGCCGCCATCCCCCAGTGAGCCGGCCGGGGCACTCGCCGGCAGCACTGCGGTGCGCCCCTTGGCTCTTGCGTTCAATGACCGGAAGCCCGACTCAGCCTACCCATCCCGCACCAGGCGCACGACGGATCGCGGAAGCCAGCCCCGGCACCGGAGGCACGGGCAAGGCCCGCCCGTCCGGCATCCGGGCCCCCTCCTGGCCCGCCCTGCGGGAGCCTTTCCACCCGGCCCCGGGAAGGTTGCCCGCCCGCTTCCGCCTCCTCCAGCGGCCCCGGCCCGTCCGGGCGCTCTTCCAGCTCGCCCGCGACAGCGTCCGGCCTGAGGGCGATCTCCCAAGAACCCGCCAAAGGCCCAGTCCCCCGGTGGCGGTCGAGGCCCCATCCGTCGAGGCCCCATCCCCAAAGGCATCCTTACCATGTGTCCCGGGCCCGCCGCGGTCAGCCGGCCCCCAGGGCTTCCGTCTCCGTCCTCACCCGATCCGGACTCGCGACAACAGTCACCCTTCTCAACCGCAAGCGCCCTTTGGCGGCCGCCCTCCCGCCGGTCAGGCGGCGCCAGTTCCCGAATCGCCCGGGCTTCGCGTAAACGGGAGCGGTGTCTACCCGCGAGGCGTCGTCCCCGTTCCGGCCCTGCCCCGAGACGCCGCCTGCGACCCTCCGCCGGAACCACGGCCCGCCAGTCCGCCGATTCCGCCGCCGGCTCTCTCTCTAACCGGTTCCTTCATCAGCTGATCTGAGCAGGCCGAGGGGCCAGCCGATTACGGGATGATCATGTCCGGGGCGGGATAATAGCCTTTCTTTTTCATCGCATCCCCGCGACAGGGATCCATGCTACCTGGATCTCCTTGCTTCGCCGGGCCCCTTGCTACGCCGGTTTCCTTGCTTCACGGATCCTAGCCAAACTGATACCGGCACCCATTCGAGTGCACCTGTCGTCTTAAAATTGAAACAGACGTGATGACCGTGGCTTGTCTTTCGCATTCCCGTTCAAAGTCCCCTTTGCCAGCAGATCCTGCCGATAATACCGCTTTCTCAAGCTGAAACGAATCCATCTGTCTGTCATACTCTTTGGGTCAGATACGGATCCCGCCTGTTCAGACACAACGAGCAAGAGGCCGTTTGTCCAGCCGGTACCGGCACGCCCGCGGCGACCGGGATGAGCCGTGACCGTCATCGCCTGGAGACCAGGATACCGCGCGCCTGCCGCACTCATCGGCTTGCGCGAACCCTTCACGGCCCCTCCCGCGGCCGGGAAACGCCGGGCCCCGGCGGGGCGGGACCCCGACCTCTTGCGCCCCCCTCCAGCGGCTCAGGCTGGCGGGGGGCATCCAGGGCCGGGTTCCCCGTGCCTCGCGCCGGTGCCACCCGCGCGGCGCGGGAGCCCCGTACGTCGACGACGTGTAGTCCGCGCAGTCCTTCACAAGCTCGGCAGCGCTCCCGGAGCCCCACGCCCCGGCGCTTACCCGCCGGCCGCCCGGACTTCCCGATCCTCCTCGTCCGGAAAGCCTCCGCTTAGGTGTAGTGAAACCTGATGATCGGATGCGCCGCGAGCCGCCTGCCGCAGCTCCCGCGTCCGGAGGCCGTCCGTGACGACGAGGTCGGCCCGCCCCCCGCCGGGTGCCGGATCGCGGGACGGTCAGCGAACCGGAGGAGATCCGCCTTCGCCTCCCTCCCCGGGGGCAACCCCGGCGGCGCCGGAGCCGTCCACCGCAGCGGGGAGATCCGCCGTGCCGTGCCGCCTGCACGCTTTTCTTCCCGCCCTCGGCACGGACCGCCCCGGAGGGCTGTCCTGGCACGCGGAGGACATGTCGGCGGCCCTGCCCCCGGACTCCGGGGCACGGCTCTCGCGCCGGGCCCTGGCCCGGCGGAGGCATGTGGCGGATTCCCTGAGCTCCCGCCTCACATGGTGAACTGGCACGCCGGCGGCTCAACGGCGGAGGCAACGGTCCTGAACCCCTGGCCGTCCGCGGTCTCCGCCCGGATGCCAAATGCATGACGACTGCCGTCCCAAGGCCGGAGGGCCCGGGAAGGACAAGCGCCCGCGCCCGTCCCCTCCCGTGAGGCCAGGGGCACCGTCCGCCGCACGGGTAGGCCTGGCCGGCAGCCAAACGGGGGCAGGCGGCGATCCTGACCCCTGACCGGCACCGGCCTCCGCCAGCCGAGGCAGGGCCCAGGTGACGCCCCACCTGCCCGGCGCACTTCGGGATGGGGCCGGGACAGGTCCCGAGCCGGGCCCGTGCTGGACGCCAAGGGAAGGCCCCGCATGAGTATTGGGAAGGCACGGGGGTTTGACTTTAGGGGAAACGGGGGAGCATCATGAAGGCCGGCCGGCCTGGGGCCTGGGGCGTCCGGGATCCGCCCGCGTGGCGGCGTGAAGGGCCGCCTGAGGCAGGCTTCCGCGGCCTCCCCCAGGGCTCATGGGATGCGGGGCGGACATCGTGTGAGGGCTGCCTACCCTTCCGCTTCGCCGCCTGCCCCCGACCGCAGGCAAGGCCGGCGGGAGGCGCGGGCCTGGCTCCCGCCAGGATCGCCGGCGGGTCAGCCGCAGGGCGTCCCCCGTCCCCCCCGGCCCGCGAAGCCTCTTTCCCGAGCCATTACGGAGGGGAGCTCCGTACCTCCCCGGCCGCCGGGACGGCGCCAGGCGCCCGGCCTCATGCCTGCCTCCTCTCTCGGGCGAAGAGGAGCGCGGAAGCCAGGGCCTGAATGCCGCGTCCCCCCCCTGGAACGGGCGAGTTCCGGGCCCGCCGGGCGGCCTCCCCCGGCAAGCCGGGCGATCCGGGAACCCCCCTGCCGCGGATCCCCCGGACCTGCCGGACAGCCGCCCGATGCCGGAACCGCCCTTCCGCCGCTCCGGAAAGGCCGCCCCGGCCCCGGACGGGCGCCTGCCCATGCATGCCGTGCCGGACCAGGCATCCGGCGACACCGATCCCCGGCCAGGCCGCCGGGGGCTTCCTCAGGCAGCGGAGACAGAGATGGAAAAGCCGAGGACACTGCCCATCGGGAAGAAAGACTTCAGGGCCATCAGGGAAAGGGATTACGTCTACGTCGACAAGACCAGGATAATCCACGACCTGGTCCAGACAGACATGGCGTATTTCCTGTCCAGGCCGAGGCGCTTCGGGAAATCGCTGCTCCTCAGCACGATGGAGCATGTCTTCCGCGGGGAGCGCGGGCTTTTCAAGGGCCTCTGGATCGACTCCTCGGACTACGACTGGAAGCCCTGCCCGGTGATCCGCCTGGACATGAGCGACTCCAACAAGTCCGATCCCGTGCTGTTCGAGAGCAGGCTGATCAGGGA
>JAITEZ010000152.1 GCA_031281735.1 Deltaproteobacteria bacterium
GCCGCGCCAGCGGCGCCCAGGCCCGCCTATGCGGCTCGTGGCAGGAAAGACATGGCCGCCGGAGGGACCCGGAAAAATTCCGAGGCCCCTGGCCACCGACTGGAGTCAGGGGCCTGCGGCCCTGCTTTCTCCGTCAATGAAAGCGGGTTGTCAACGTGATGGTCACGCGAGGTTGCACAGAACACCCTGCGGGCTGGCGGCGTATCCCCGACGGGTGCGCCCCGTGTCGCGCTTGCGGTGAAGGGGAGCCTCCCGGGCGCGGAGCCCCCGATCTCGCCGCCGGGCGCCTCCAGGCGCCATGTCACGCTGGGCGGGGCGTCCCGCGGGTTCTGCGCCTCCCGGCGAAACGAAACCGCCGGCCCCGGTGAACCCCGGGGCCGGCGGGAGGTCAGGTCACGGCCGGCCGTCATCCGGCCCGGCGCCCCTCGGGGGCGGGGAAGGGCCGCCCCCGAGGGGATTCCCGGGGGCAGGGGGACGGTACGGGCGGAGGTCAGTCGATGTCAAACTCGTCGACCTCCTCCTCCACCACCTCTTCCCCCTCCCCGGATCCTCCTGCGGGCGGCGGCCAGGCGCCGCCCAGGGCGGCGGAGTCGAAGAGGGGCACAGGCGCGGAGTCGCCCGACTTCATGGTCAGGTTCAGGAAATCCATGAGGCCGGGGAAATCGCCCAGGGTGAGGTAGGGCGAGACCGAATCCATGGTGACGGACTGCCGGGGGGCCGCCGACACCGAGATGGCCGAGGGGGTCGCGAGGAAGCTCCGCAGGGCGTCGGTGGCCTTCTGGAAGACCGCCGGCGGCGCGCCGAACTGGTCGATCAGGCCGGCCCGGAACCTCTCGGCGAGGGCGAGCTTGTACTGCAGGGGGGTCTGGCCGGCCTTGCCCGCGGCGTCTTTCACCAGGGCGTCGACCAGGGAGGCGTCCTTGTAGTTCAGGTCGATGTACTGGACGCCCAGGGGGGAAATGATGCCGAGCAGGGTGAAGGGGTTGGCGTTCCTGGGGTTGACGTCGGAGAGGGCCTCCACGAGTTCCGGGGTCACCCCCGAGAGCCTGAGGGTGCCCGTGAGGGCCCCCAGGCCCTCCGCGTCAAGGGCGTCCAGGGTGAACTGGTAGCTGCCGTCCCTCTCGGGCTCCGTCGCGACGCTCGACCGGAGCGCGAGCCGGAAGTCTGTCCGGCCCAGGATCCTCTGGAGGTCGGCCGCGGCCTCGGCGCTGCGGGCCGCCGGGTCGGCGGAGAGGGCGATGTGCAGGGAGATCTCGGTGGAGTGGTTCGAGAGCTTGTTAGCCAGGACCGGCCCTAGGGCGGCGAGGGACCCGTCCTTGACGGTGTACCCCATGCCGTCCACGGCGAGGCCGCGCAGGGTCACGCTGCCGAACGAATATGGGAAGACGAAGAGCTCGTCGAGGTCCCGCGCGGAGGCGAGCGCCTGGGTGTCCCCCGTCTCGACGACCTGCTGTAAGGCCTGGAGCCATTCCGGGAAGGCCGGGGTGAGATCGTAGTCCTTGGCCTCCAGGGAGTCGAGGGAGACGGACACGTTCTCGGACGGGTCGTTCCCGCCGAGGGCGAGCGCCAGGCCCGCGACCCGCAGGAGGGTCGCCGCGCCCGACCGCCTCATGCCCTCGATCTGGATGTCCGAGGCCGTGATGGCCAGGTCGAGGCCGTCTTCCGAGGTCGCCTTGAGGGAGAGATCCTTCCAGGCGAGGCTCTGGGCCTTCTGGCTTAAGAGGATCGCCAGGTAGTCCGGTGCGCCGGGGTAGAGTTCCGCCGGTTCGGCGTGGCCCAGGCCGCGGGCCTCGAAGGAGCCGAGGGAGAACTCAGCGGAGATCGCCGCCGGGGAGCCCGCGGCCTCCTTGACGGAGGCCGCGCCTTCCGCGCCGTCGGCGGGCCCGGCCCCGGTGGCGGCGGGGCCGCCCGCCGCGGGGAGGCGCCCCGTGATGCGGAAGCCCTTCTCGGACAGGACGCCGATCTCGAGGGCCGTGAGAAGGCTCAGGTCCTGGGTGCCTTCGGCCGGGGGCGCCCCCGGCGCGGCGGCGCGCAGGAGCAGGCCGGTGGCCGACAGGGAGTCCAGGGAGGCCAGGGCCTCGAAGGTGCCGTCCCCGATGGGGAGGACGGCCTCCTCGACCGTGAAGGCCTTGGCGAGCTCGAGATCCTTGTCGCCCGTCCAGGAGGCCGCCTCCGCGAGCTTCCGCATCTCGGCGGAGGGCAGTATCCCGGTGATCCTGACGAGCCGGGCGGTCGCCTGGCCCGTGAGGATTCCGCGGTACTCCGGGGGCAGGGTCTGCGAGGCCCTGGAGAGATCCACCTTCACGGCCTCGGCCGTGAGCGTGTCGGTGGCGGAGTCGAAGGAGCGTGAGGAGACGGACCAGCCGCCCTGCCCGAAGGACGAATCCATGAGGATCTGGAAGGATTTCCAGGCGTCCTCCTCGCCCTTCTTGCTGCAGGAGACTACGGCGAGAGCGCAGAGGAACGCCGGGAGGGCGAGGAGGGCGGCTCTCGCGAGGACGGTTCGGGCCCGGGGCCGGGCGGAGGGTTGGGGTGTCATGATGGGGTCTTCCTTAGGAGTCGGCTGGCGACTCTATCAGCCGGGGCCGGTGCCCCGTTTTCTTCCGGTTCGGTGGGAGGCCGGGAGGGAGGTCCGGCGCGGGGGCGCGGTCAGGGCAGCAGCCGCGCGGGCTCGCCGCCGTTGGCGGAGACGGAGATGTTCAGGAACTCGACTATCGCCGCGGTGTCCGTGCCCAGCGCGGCCAGAGAGGCCGCGTCCAGGGCGGACCGGGGCTCCACCGCCACGGTGAGGCTCCCGGGGCGCTCGATGTAGGCTATCACCGCCTCGCTCACGTCCATGGCGGTGTCGAAGTCGAAGTCCGCCAGGCGGGGCAGGCCGAAGAGGAGCGCCGTCGACACGCGCGAGGTCATCTCCGCCCTGGCGGAGGCGGGGGGGAGCCCCAGGGCGTCGGCGGTCATGCGGACGGCCTTCTCGACCACCGGCCTCCCGGAAAGCGTGAGGGAGAGGGCGCCCAGCCCGGCGTTCTGGGACACAACGGCGCCTATCAGCGCGTCCGGGTCGGAGAGCCGGGCCCGGGAGAGCTCGGCCACGAAGGGATCCCGCACGCCCGTGAGGGTCACGTCGACGGCCAGCCGCCCCACGTCCCGCAGGTCCAGCGTGTCCAGGCGCCAGCGCAGCGTCCCCGCCTCGGAATCGTAGGCCTTCCAGGCCCTGAGCGAGCCCTCCACGGAGTTCGTGCCCAGGAAGTCCGCCGCCGCGCGGGCGGCGGACGAGTGCCAGGGCTCGGCGGGGAACTCGAGCGAGAGACCCGTCACCTCGACGGACGAGTCGCTCACCCGGCCCCGGAAGAGCGGGCCCGTAACGGAGACGCCCTCGGCCGCGAGCCTTTCGCCCTCGGGGCCCTCGGCCCGGAAGCCCTCCAGCCTCCAGGATCCCGCGGAGTAGTGCTGGGTGAGGAGGCTGTCCCACCGCGGCCAGAGCCCGAAGGGGAGCGAGCCGCCGTAGGGGCGCGAGAGCTCGTGGAGAAGGGCGGCCGCGGGCAGGGCGCCCGGCGCCGCCAGCGCGTCGTGGAGATTCAGCCCCGAGGCCGCGAAGGAGGAGGCCTCGGCCCGCCAGACGGTGCCGTCCCGTCCGGAGAGGCCGGCCCGGAGGGTGGTCACGGTCGTCCCCTGGGCGCTCAGCAGCCCCTCGAGGTTGGAGAGGGAGACGGAAGCGGCGTCCAGTGTCAGGGCGGCATCGCCCCCGGCGGCGGAGAGCGACGCCTGGAGGCCGGCGAGCGAGACCTTGGCGGCGCGGATCCAGCCCGCTGGGCCCGCGGCTCCTCCGGCGGAGGGGCCCTCCGCCGCTAGGCTTTCCGCCGAGAGGCGCAGGCCCGCGCGGGGATCGCCCGCGGGGAAGTCTAGCGCGAGGCTCCAGCCGCGCGGCGCGGATAACGCGGAGAGCTCGCAGAGGGGCCGGGGCGCGGCCTCGGCGGGGCTGCAGCGGAGAACGCCCAGCGACAGGGAGGGTAGGGCGAGCGACGCGGCGCCGGAGTCCGCGGGCACCGCCGTGTGGAGCTCGAGACCCTCGAGTTCAAGGGCCGTGAAGGCCACGCCGGGGGCGCCCCGGTTGGCAGCGAGCCGCCCGATCCTCTCGGGCGGGCCGAGCCCGGTGATCCTCACGGTCTGTATCGTCAGCCCGGGGCTCCCCCAGGAGGGGGAGCGGGCCGCCTCCCCGGCGGAGGGGGTGTCGTCCCCGGCGGCACCTTCCCCTGGCGGGGCCCCGGTCTCGGAAAGGCTCCCCCCGGACCCGGCGGAGGCCTGGGCCGCCGGCCAGGGGCCGCCGCCGGCCTCCGGCGCCTCGGGGGTCTCTGCCGTCGCGGCGACCGCCTCCGGGTCCGCCGGGACGGCATCGGCGCCGGAGGATTCCTGGACGCCGGGGTTTCCCTCGGCATCGCCATCGGATGGAGGAGCCTCTCCGGACTGAGGAGCACCGTCGTCATCGGGCGCGTCTCCGGCCGGCGGGGCTTCGGACGGGGCCCCGTCCGGGTCGGCTCCGCCAGGGGGCTCGGCCTCAGGGGAGGTGTCTGCCTGGCCCAGGCCGGCGGCTTCCCTGGCCTCCCGCGCCTTGATTGCGGCGTCCTGGGCGGCTGCGGCCGCGGCCATGGACGTCTCCTCGGCGGCCCAGGCCTCCTCGGCGGCCCGTGCGCGCCTCGCGAGGAAGGCCGGGAGGGAAGCCGGGATCGCCGCCCGGATTCCGTTGACGGTGAGGACGCCCTCGAGGTAGGCGTGCGATTCGGCGCTCCAGCCGCCCGTCCCGAAGATCCGGTCCATGACTGCGGAGAAGGAACCCCAGGCCCGCTCGTCGGGGCTGGCGCAGCCTCCGAGAAAGGCCATGGTCAGGGTGAGGGTGAGGGCGAGCGGGAGGGCGGCGGAGGGGTTTTGCAGGCGGCGCATGTTGCGGGTGCTGGTCCTGTTTAGGTGGGCCCGCCGGAAGCGGGGCAGGGCCTGACCGTGCCGGGGGGGCGGCGGCCGCAGGAGTTGCGGGACGGCTGGAAGACGAAATACTAGCAGATGTGCGGCGCCGGAAGCAAAGGCGCGGCGGCGGGCCGGGAGGGCGCCGGGGACGGCGGACAGCGTCTCCCGCGGGGGGGGGGCGGGCAGGGAGCGGGATGGGGAGAGGGCCGGCTGGGGAAGGCATCGGGGACGGCGGTTTCACCGGTCCGTCCCGCCGCCCGGACTTCCTTCCTCAGTGCGTTACCCCGCAGGCGGCGGGGGGAGACCGGGCGGCGTTTGGCCTTGCCTGGGACGCCCGGGGCTCCCGCCTAATCACGCCCTGCCGGGAGACGGGCGGCGCGGGGGTGGGCGGACGGCGCGTGCCTGGAAAGACTCCGGTGCGCCGGTACAGGGGCCCGGTGTGTGCGGCTGTGGGAGCGGGCGCGGTGAGGGGCCGCAGGGTGCGCTGGCCGTGGCTTCCGGCACCTGCGGGGAGGCGTCGCCCGGGAGCGGGGGAGGCGATACGGCCGAGGCCGGAAGGGCCCCGGGCCAGGCGGCTCGCGTGTCCGGAAGCCTTGGGAAGGCGGGGGCCGGGGGGGCGGCCTCGCGGGGGGGATCTGGTCCGGGCGGCGGGCCCGCCTTCAGGGCGCCGTCACCACCCCCATGGGGGCGCGGCCGTTCACGGAGACGGTGATGTTCATGTCCGCGAGCAGGGCGTATCCGAGGGACCAGGCGGAACCGCCGCCGGGGAAGAGCCCCGCCTTGGCCGCCACCGATCCGGGAAAGCCCGGCGCGGGTTTCCATCTCACCCCCAGGCTCCCGGGGTACTCCAGGAAGAGGGCCGCCTCACCCTCCAGGGGGCCGAGATTCACGATCCTTTCCGGATCGAGCGACCGGATGGCCGGGAGCAGGAGCTCCCTGAGCCCCTCCGCGGCCGGCCCCCCCCCGTAAAACTCCCTGGATATCGCGTCGTAGAGCAGGGCCGAGGCGCCCCGGTCGGAGTACCAGGCGCCGCCCTCGCCCAGGTTCGCGCCCAGCAGCGCCAGGGCCGGGCCCGGTTCGGGGGAGGCGAGAACGGGGAGATCCGCCAGGCCCGCGACCTCCTGGGAGACGCCCAGCTCCAGGAGACCAGGCGAGGAGACCCTGATCTCCACCTTCCTGGGATCCCCTCCCGGAAGGCCCAGCGCGGCGAGCGAGAGGTCCCACTCGGCCTCGGGTGCGAGAAGGGCGAGGATCACGCGCCCCAGGGGGGTCGCCGGCAGGGCCTGCGGCAGGGCCGCGGGGCTGATCCTGGCCCCCGCCGTCTCGAAGGTCTTGAGCGGCCTCCCGTCCCCTCCATCGCGGACGTCCAGGCGGACGGTCCGCGCGTAGAGGGCTTCCGCGCCGCCACGCGACCAGGAGATGTGGTCGAGATCCAGGCTGTCCGAGGCCTCGAAGAGGGAGAGCGCGAACCGCAGGGGCGAGGAGCTGCCGGGCGAAAGCGCGCGCCGGAGATCCACGGGCCCCAGCGAGAGGCCGGCGAGGGAGACCGCGAAGCCCTGGCCGTCCGCGTAGGACAGGGCGCTGGAGGTGATCCTTCCCGCCACGCCTCCCGAGAGGCCCGCGAGGGAGAAGGCGTCGAGATCGAGGGTGCCGCCGCGTGTCTCCTCCAGCCTGAGGCCGGAGAGCCTGAGGCTTCTCAGTTCCGTCCCCGTGACGGTGCCCTCCCCGTCCTCGAGCAGCTCCAGGCCCGAGAGGGAGAGCGCGGAAAGCGACCCCGACTTCAGGAAGGCCGTCCCCGCGTCCTTCGCCAGCCGCGCGTCCCGCACCGTTATCTCCCCCTCGCCCGACAGCACCGCGAGCACGTCCCCGCCCCGCAGGAGCGTCCTCAGCACCGTGAGCGGGCTCAGGTTCCTCCCCTCGACGGATTCGACGGTGACGGCGGGCCCGTCCGAGCCCTCGGCGTAGAAGGAGAGGCCTTCCGCCCGGAATCCCGTGAGAAGCGGGCCCACCCGGGCGCGGTCGACCTCCATCCGGCGCCACCCGGAAGCCGGGTCGAGATCCCGGTTGAGCGCCGTGTGGAGCAGGAAGGAGGGCGCGATGAGAAGCAGGAGGACCAGGAGGGCCGAGAGGACGAGCGCGACTATGCGCCCCGTCCGCGGGGTTCTTCCTGGCTCCTCGCCGTAACCCTCGGCGCCGTAGTCAGCGCTTCCGGGGGCGCCGTCGTGGCCGCGGATGCCCCGAGGGAGCCCAGTGCTCCCGGTGTCCCCCGGGCCTTGCGGCATGCCCTGGCCTTGCGGCATCGCCGGGCCTTGCAGGCCCCCCGTTTCCCCAAGGGTTTCCCGGCCCGCAGAACTTCCGGGTGCGTTCGATTCTGGCGGGTCGGCCGGGCTCTCGCGGACGTCCGGGCTGTCGGGTGCGCGGGGTTTCTCTTCCATGTTCCTGTCCGGGTTGCGGATGGCGGGCCCCCGGCCCAGCCGGAGGGATCATGGCCGTCCCCGCAGGTGGGGCGTGCGGTCGTGAGGGAGGCTTTCCCGGGGAGGGTTTCCGGGGGGCACGGAGGAGGAACCGGCCGGATGCTCCGGACGGGGCCGCCGGGCCGTTTCAGCAGCGCGCGGCGGCTGTTCCTGGGGAAGCGGGGCGCGGGGTTGGCGGGCGGGGGACGGCCCCCGCCGGGGCAGGGAAGGCGGGGAGGCCCGCGGGGGGCGCGGAATGCATCAATATAGACCCCGGGCGGCCGACAGTAAAGGGCCGTCCTCGGGAGGCCCCGGGGGCGGGCGCGGCCCGGGCGGGGGGCCCCTATTCCAGGTCGAGGCTCCCGCGGAAGTGCTCGAGATCCTCCTCGATGTCCCAGAGGTGTTTCTCGATGCCCTCCATGATGAATACGGGGGCCCGCGGGTCGCGCAGGATGGCCGTCCCCACCTGGACGGCGGTCGCCCCCGCCAGGATGAACTCCAGCGCGTCCTCGGCGGTGGCTATGCCCCCCATGCCGATGACGGGTATCCCCACCGCCCGGGCGCAGAGGCAGACCTGCCTGAGGGCCACGGGCTTGACCGGCGGGCCGGAGAGCCCCCCCGTTACGTTCCCGAGGCGCGGCTTGCGGGTGTGTATGTCTATGGCCATGGCGGGCAGGCTGTTGATGAGCGAGATCGCAGCGGCGCCCGCGTCCTCGCAGACGCGGGCCAGGAGCGCTATGTCCGAGACGAGGGGGGGGAGCTTGACCACCACGGGTTTCCTGCCCGCGGCGTCCACCGCCTCCCGGGTGATCCTGGCCGCGAGCGCGGGATCCGCCCCGAAGGAGAGCCCCCCCTTGCCCTTGACGTTGGGGCAGCTGATGTTGAGCTCGATGAAGTCCGCATCGGAGTCGGCGAGCTTCCAGGCGAGTTTCGCGTAGTCCTCGGGCGATCGGCCCAGCACGTTGGCCCCCACCGTGGCGCCGGCCGCCTTGAGGGCGGGGAGGGCCTCGGCGAGATACCGGTCCACCCCCATGTTCTCCAGGCCGATGGAGTTGAGCAGGCCCCCGGCGTCCTCAGCTGCCCGCGGCTGGGGGTTGCCCGGCCAGGGATCCGTCGAGACGCCCTTGGTCACCACCGCGCCCAGGAGCGCCGGCGGGCAGAAGTCCCTGAGCTCCAGGCCGTACCCGAACGTCCCCGAGGCGGCGATGACGGGGTTCCTGAGGGTGAGGGGGCCGATCCGGACCCGCATGTCGGGACGGAAGCTGTGGCGCTTGCCGATCTTGCCCTCAGCCACGTGCACCACCTCCGAGCCCCGGAAGACGGGGCCCTCGACGCAGACACGGGCCCGCTTGCCGGAGGTGAGCGGCACCCCGCAGGACAGGCACACACCCAGGCCGCAGGCCATGAAGGCCTCGGTCGAGACGTAGACGGGCACCCCGCAGGCGGAGGCCAGCGCGGCCACGGCCCTCAGCATGTTGGGCGGCCCGCAGGTGAAGACCGGGAGCGGCCGCTCCTTCAGGGCCTCCTCCAGGCCGTCGGTCACCCGCCCCGTCCTCCCGTAGCCGGTGCCGTCCTCGGTGTAGGCTATGGCGTGGTGGAAGACCGTGCGCAGATAGCCCTCGTCCACCTGGCTCCTGCCGCTCCGCTCCCCGTAGATGAGAGCCGCGTCGGGGTTCCAGCGGGCGACCTGGGCCATGGGGGCGAGGCCGACCCCGCCCGCCACCAGGTAGACCGGGCCGTTGCGCAGGTCCGGCGCCACGGTGGGGAGGCCCGTCCCGATGGGCCCGGTGACCTTCACGAAGGAGCCCGGGGGGAGATCCCTCAGGAACTGCGTCCCCGCGCCCACGGTGCGGATGAGGAAGCGCAGCTCGTCGCGGTCCATGAGGTGGATGGAGAAGGGCCGGTCCAGGAACGGGAAGCCCGGGGAGGGCCCGGGGCTGTAAGGCGGCGCCTCCGGGAGGCCGAAGGTCTCGGGCGGCAGGCTCTCCGCCGCCACCACGGCCGGGCAGCCCCCGCAGGGGGCGGGGGGGCTCCCGGCGCCGCCCAGCCCCTGGGCGGCCAGCCCGGCGGGGATGCCCGCGATGATGGCCGCCGGCGAGAACTCCAGGCGGGAGGGCGGCGCGGCGGCGGGGGGAACCCCGGGGGCTTCGGGAGTCGGGGAAGGCCCGGGCGTCCCGGCGGCGGACGGCCCCGGGGCCGCCGGCGCTTCCCTGCCGTGCCGTCTCGGCAGGGACGCCGGGGCCGCGAGGGCGCCCGCGTCCCGGAAGGGACCGCAGGGGGCGATCTTGGCGAACTGCCCCGGATCCGCCATCGGCATCTGCGGGGGGCGCGAGAGCCGCAGGACGAAGGTCTCGGGCGAGACGCCCTCCACCGCGATCACCCGGGCCACGGCTATGACGGGCCTAGGCAACCCTGACACCCGCCAGCACGGCGAATCTGCCCCTGTCGCCGCGCCGGTGGCTGTAGAATTCCGGGGAGCAGCGCGTGCAGACGCCGGAGAACTCCATGTTCCCGGCGGGTACGCCCGCCGCGCGGAGCTGGTCCCGCGTGAGGGCCCAGAAGTCGAAGCGGTCGGTGCCGGGCACCCGGTAGCCCCACAGGGCCTCCGGGAGCTCCTCGCGCCAGCCGCGGAACTCCATGCAGCAGGGCCCGATGGAGGGCGAGACGCAGGCGATCATCCGCGCGGGGTCGGCCCCGCGCCGGGCGGCGAGCGCCCGGACGGACTGGCCCGCGATGTCGAGGCGCGAGCCGCGCCAGCCGGAATGGACGAGCGCGAGGGCGGCGGTCTCGGGGGACCACAGCACTATGCCCTGGCAGTCTGCGAGCTTGATCATGAGGGCCTGGCCCGGGCCGCCGGCGAGAGCGTCGAAGCCCCTGCGGAGTTCCTCCGGGGCCCGCGGCGCGTAAGGCTCCCCGGGCTCCAGGAAGAGGATGCCGTCCCCGTGGGCCTGGTCGAGGAAAGCCGCCGGCGGGAGCCCGAGGGCCTCCTCGGCCATCCGGAGGTTGCGCATCGCCTCGGCGGTCCCGGCGTTCTCGAACGACAGGTTGAAGTCTGCCCCGTCCGGCCCGTAGCGCGTGAAGACGCCGCAGGCGAGTCGCGGTTCGTCCTCCAGGAGCCCGAAGGTCCAGTAGGGGGGACGGCCGGGGGCGGAGTGTCTCAGCATGGGGGGGTCGATCCGGATGTCCCGCCGCGGAGGCGGCGGCAAGGGGCTTCAGGGCAGGCCGGGAAGCTGGCAGTGGAGGGTGCCCGGCGGGCGGTCGGTCCGCCGGGAGCGGCCGCCTATCAGGATTATATGGGCGGGGCGCCGGGCTGTAAAGGCTTGGGGGGGGCCCCCGGGGCCTGCGGGGCCGGGACGCGTCAGGCGGGGGGCGGGGGAGGCGGGTGTGCGGCGGGGTGCGGCCGCCCGCGGGATCCGCCCCCGGCGGGATCCGCGCGCCTCTTTCCTGGACGGGGGGGGAGCGGAGGCGGCGCGGTGACCGGGAACGTCTCCGGAAAGGGATCCGGCGGGGCCGGGGGGATGCCCGGCAGGGCGGGCCGGCTGGCGGATGGCCGGCGCGGGAGGGTGGGGGCCCCCGGCGGGCCGGCCGGGCCCCTCCGGCGGCGCCTGACGCACTTCAAAACTCCCTGCATCGGACGTAAAATGTGCCTCCCGCGGTCGGCCCGGCAGGGCCGTCGGCAGCATGCGGGGCGGGCGGGGGTGCCACGTGGGCTTTCCGGAAGCTACGGAGGAGGATGCGGCCAGGATCCTCCTGAGGTGCTGGGGAATCAGGGCAGCGAGCGTCAGGCCGGTCGCGGCCGGCCGCGTGAACCGCACCTTCCTGGCCGCGCCGGAGGGGGGCGGGGGGCTCCTGATCCTCCAGAGGCTCAACCCCGTCTTCGAGGGGAGCCACGCCCTGGGCGACAACTGGCACGCGGTCTCGCTGGCCCTCGCGGAAAGCGGCCTGCCCTGCCCCCGTCTCGTGCCCGGCCTGGAGGGCGGTTTTCTCGCCTCGGGGCCGGGATGGGGGGAGTCCTGGCGGCTCTCCACCTTCATAGACGGCGTGAGGCCCGGGCTGACGGCCGAGGCGGCGCGGGCGGCGGCGAGGTTCCTGGGCCGCTGCCACACGGCGCTGAACCGCCCCCGCCCCATACTGCTTGTCCCGCTCCCCCGGGGCGAGTTCACCAACCAGCGGCTCCCCCGGGCCGCCGACTTCGAGGATTTCGCGCGGCTTTACCGGTGCCACCCCTCCCTACCGCTTCTGGAGGGGCCCCTGGCCAGGGGGGCATACGAGGCCCGGGCGCTACCGGGAAGCCCGTCCTTCCAGAGGGTGTTCCTGCTGAAGGATCTCGTCATCCACCTGGATCCCAAGCGCGACAACTTCCTCGACGACGGGGGGGCGCTCACCCTCATCGACTGGGACACCGTCTCCTACGGCGATCCCCTCCTGGACCTGGGGGAGCTTTGCCGCTCCTTCGCCGCGCGGCCCACGCCGCCCTGCTTCGACGCGGGCACCATGCGCGAGGCGGTGGAGGGTTACCGCGAGACCGGCCTGGACATGGGAGACCGCCACTTCGCCCTGCTCCCGGCCGCGGTGCGGGGCATCGCCGTGAACCTCGCGCGGAGGTACCTCGCCGACGCGCTCCTGGAGACGCATTTCGCCTGGGACAGGGAGAACTACCCCTCGCTCTTCGAGCAGAACATGGAAAGGGCCGGCTCCCTGCTGCTGCTCGCGGGGGAGCTCCGCGAGCGGGAGTTCGAGCTGATGGAGCTCCTGGGCTACTGCTGAGCGGGGGGGGCCGCAATCGCCGGGGCTCCCTCCGGAGGGCGGCCCCGGCGCGAGGCCGCAGCCCGCGCCGGGCGGGGGGGGGCCGTTGCGCAACGGTGCGGCAGGCAGGGCGGTAACGGCGCTAACCCGTCAGTGACGCGGCGACTCGGGAGGAACCCCCTGCCGGGAGTCGCCCTCCCCCGCCCGGTTTCAGGGCGGCAGCCGGGCCCCGGGTCGGGGTTGCCGCTGGGTGATCCGCCGTGACGGCCGGGTTCGGCGGGGGAGCAAAGGGCCGCCCTGGAGGAAGGCGGGCACGCGGCTTACGCCTTCCCGGTTTCATTGCCACAGTGGGCGGGAAGGGCATCCGAAGCGAACATTTGGAGCGATCAGGCCGTTCCCGGCCGGGCCGCGGGGGGGACGGACAGGTGCGGCCGCGGGGGGAGGGACGGGCGGAGGGGCGCCGGATCCGGCTTCCTGCGGCGAGGCCGTCCCCCCCGCCGTGGGCGGTGGAGCTGGCGGACGCGCGTCCGGGGTAGTCTCCGGCGGTTTGACAAGACGCCGCCGGCGCATTACTATCGAGTGGGCATGGCGTGAAGGGCGCTGTGGCCGGAATGTGACGCGAGGCCCGAAAACGGCGAAGGGCTTTGGTCATGTCCCGGGCCGCCGTGCTGACATCCGGCGCCGGGCGCCGCGGCTTGCCCGATCACCTCCGGATCCGGAAACCGGCCCCGCCGGGCTGGGCCCGGCACTTTCCGGGCCGGGGAAGCGGAAGAGGCCGGGAGACGGGAAGTTACCGCGGCGCATGTCCAGGGCAGTGGGGGAAAGAGGGTGACATATGCTCAGGCTTCCAGCCATCGTCTGCGCGACCGACCTCTCAGAGGGCTCCAACAAGGCACTTCATCTGGCCGCCTTCATCGCCGAGAAGACGCGCGCGAAGCTCGTGGTGGCCCACGTGGTCGACCTGCCGGCGGTCACCCCCTACGGGGAGACCATGGTCGATCCCCAGGAGCTGCAGGCCCGTGTCTCCCAGTCGGCCAAGGCCCAGATAGGCGACATACTGACCGAGCTCCCGCCGGACAGGTGGGAGCTCAAGGTCTCCATAGGCTACCCGGCCAGGGAGATCTGCGAGATCGTCAAGCAGACGGACGCGCGTCTCCTCATAGCCGCCACCCATATCCGGAGCGGCTTCGAGAGGCTCCTGCTGGGATCGGTCACCCGCAAGCTCATGATAACTATACCGGTGCCGTTCCTGACGGTTTCGGGGTCGCTCCCCATCGAGCGGCTGAGCCTCCACAGCATCGAGAGCATACTCGTCTCGACCGACTTCTCCGACGAGTCCCTGGAAGCCGTGCGCTGGGGGTTCAACTTCGCGCGGGTGTTCGGGGCCAGGGTCACCCTCGCCACCGTGATTGAGTCCACCCAGCTCGACCAGATCCTCGCGCTGGACCCGCAGAAGGAGAAGGCGGCGGCCCAGAAATACACCGACGAGCTCAAGCGCAGGCTGACGGAGATGGTGCCCGGGGACCTGTCGGAGCGGGCGGACATAAGGGTGCTCGCGGGCAAGCCCCACGAGGAGCTAAACAAGTACGCCATACTCAACCACAACGATCTCATCTGCGTGGGGTTCCGCGGCCGCGGCTTCGTGGAGGCCATCATGGTCGGCTCCACGACCGACCGCCTGGTGCGCATCGGGCAGTTCCCGATACTGGCCGTGCGGGCCGGGCTCGAGAGGGACTGGGAGGACGACGGGGCGCCCGATCCCGCCGCCGCAGGGGGCGGGATCTAGCGCCCGAGCGGCATCCGCGCCCCGTGTGCGGAGAGGGCGGGAGGCCCGCTCCGCCTCGGGCCCCTGCGGGGGTTCTTGTCCGGGAGGGGCCCGCGGCGGTGGGGCAGGCTCCGGGCGCCCAGGCGGGCCGCTGCCCGCCGCCGGGGCCGTCCCCGACCCGCGAGGCCTGGACTCTTTCCGTCCCCGGAGGGCTTCCGCACCCTGGCCGCCTTCCTCCCGGCCTACTTGTCCCCGTCGGCTTCCTTGGCCCCCTTGGCTTTCAGGTAGAGGGCGCGCACATCCCGCGCGGCCTGATCGAACGCTGCGCGTTCCTCCTGCTCCAGGGGGAGCTCGACCACCTCCGCCCAGGAGGCCCCGTCAGCGGCGGGCTTGAGCGGCACGCCGAGGGCCACCCCCGAGTGCCCGTACTCGCCCTCCAGGACAACCGAGCCCATCAGGGGTTCCGGCCCCCCGCCCCGGAGGGCCTGGAGCGTGCGGCACATGCCCACGGCGGAGCTCCAGGTGGTGGTGCGCCCGGCGTTATGCTGCTGCCAGCAAGGGTACCAGAGGCCGAGAAGGCTGGCCGCCTCGTCTCTCTCGCTGGACTCGAGGACGCGGGGCTCCCCGTCGACGGTGACCGACGAGAAGACGGGCACCTGGCCCTCGCCGTGCTCGCCGAGGACGACCCCACGGACCCGAGCAGGATCCAGCCCGAGGGCCTTTCCCAGGATCCAGCGGAAGCGGTGGGAGTCGTTGTAGGTGTAGCCGAGGATCCTGTGGCGGGGCCAGCCCAGCCTGTCGGCGAAGAGCATCACGAAGACGTCCAGGGGGACGGTGGCCACGACGAGGAAGCTGTCCGCTGCGTGCCTGTTCAGGTTTTCCGCGGCTTCCAGGACGAGAGCGAGGTTGGCGTGGAGGTAGTCGTTCCTGGATTCCACCTGTGCCCCGGTGCGGGACGTGCACATGAGGACGACGTCGCTCCCGGAGGAGTCGGCCCAGAGGCCGGATCTCACCCGTGTGGAGGTCTCCCCCACGAAGCACTCCCTCAGGTCGATCTCATGGGTCGCTAGGACGTTCCTGGCGGGATCGATCAGGACGATCTCGTCGAAAAGCCCGGAAAGGCCGACATGGAAGGCAATCGCGGAACCCAGTCCGCCGGCTCCGCCGATTATGGTCAGCTTGGAGGGTTTTCTCGAATGATCTGCCATAGGTAAGCTCCTGTCACAGGCGCGTTCCCGTTCATGCCGGAGGCTTTCCTGCATCGGCTCGGTCCGGCCGCGCAAGGCAGCGTCCGGGCGGGTTTTGGCTGGTCCGTGCGGTGTCCCGCCGCCTGTCGGGGGGCGGGAAGGCCGGATTCCGGTGCGGAATCGCCATCATTGTGTACCCGACCGTCCCGGAAATCCAGTTCCGCCGGCTGAAGCCCATGCCGTGGCCGGTCTCCGCCCGGCCTCCCCGGTTCCCGCGCACGGCTGCGGGGAGGGGGGGAGGCTGTCAGGGGTCGCACTGAATTATAGATTGCAATTCGGTTTGATTCTGCTAACATCTGACATCGTCTGGAGGATAAGCTTGCTTAAACATGGCTATTGGCAGCCTAACAACAGAAGGGGGGAAAGCGGCTTCATCTCAACTGGCGGCAGCGGCGGTTGCCGGCTTCCGGGAGCGCCGGGCATGGGGCATGTCTCTCGTGAGCGGCATACGCGGCCTTTCCAGGGACGCTGTCAGAAAGGGAGCCCATGGGCAGTCCGAGCCCTCCCTGAATGGGCAATCAGGAACGCTGGCCCGGGAAGGCCGACACCGGCGTTGATGGATGCTTCCATCATGGGGGAACAGCATAATCTCCTTGAAGGGGGATGGGTCAGTGGATGGTATCTTTACAGTATTCTTAACTTGGAATGCAGAGGTACTCGGCAGAACTCGGTGGCATCTGCATATCCCGGAAGCCAAATCTCTCATATTGATGTGCCGTTCCTTCTGCAATCATCAGGGTTTTCCCTCGCAGCCCGGCGGAAACCGCCAGAATTCTGGCGATGCCAGATTAGTGATGACCAGATTCAATATGAACATCTTCTTGTGGAAAGGGCACCACTAAAGGAGAGGCAGCCTGCCAACGATATAGTGCAAGGGATAGCAGTTCGTTAGGCCATTATATCAGCCGTGTAAGAATAAGATATGGAGCGAAGATTATACTCATCACTGTATTGCATATCTTGAACTGTATGTTTGATATTTGTTTCTATAAAGTCAATGACCAGTGAGGGAGATTTTTCATTGCCGGCTGTAGTCGACTTGTTCTGCGGAGTTGGCGGATTGACTCACGGGCTGCGCCTTGCGGGGCTCAATGTAGTCGCCGGCATTGACTTGGATCAGTCCTGCCGATATGCTTACGAGCATAATAATCACGAGGCACGGTTTGTTCTGGCTGACGTTTCTGCGTTGCGTCCTGAGGAAGTAGCTGCCTTATATCCTGGTGATGCCTTGCGGATTTTGGTCGGTTGCGCACCTTGCCAGCCGTTCTAGAAATACACGAAACGTTACCGCAAGTGGGAATGCGAGTGCGGCCGTGATAATGATTAATGGCAACGTGATAAAAAAAGGATATTGCTTGTTTCGTTTTCGGATATCGTTAGGCACGTATTTCCGGCAATTTTATCTATGGGGAACGTGCCTGAGCTAATCAGTGAGAATGTGTTTGCCGGTTTTTGCCTAGATTGTTTCAGCTTGATTATCATGTCAGCTTTGGTGTTGTACACTGCCCTGAATACGGAGTCCCACAGAATCGCCGCAGATTGGTGCTGTTGGCATCACGGCTCGTGGAGATACGGATGACAGCTCCGTCATATGGCGGAGATTCTTTCCCTACAGTCAGGGAAAGTATCGGCATGTTGCCGCGTGCCGCCGCTGGAGAGTGTAATCAGGGAGATATCATGCACTCAGCCTCCAGGCTGTCAAATATGAACCTTCGCAGGATTAGCAGTTCCGTGCCAGGCGGGACATGGCGTGATTGGGATGACAGCCTCATGCTGAAGTGCCACACAAAGAGTAGCGGTAAGTCCTATATTCCCATATATGGACGGATGTGTTGGGACGCTCCGTCTCCGACGATAACGACACAGTTTTTCGGGTACGGTAGCGTGCGGTTTAGTCACCCTGAGCAGGGCAGTGCTCTGACACTGCGCGAGGGTGCACCGTTACATCCTCCAGATTATCAGTTTGTCGAACCTAACCGGGAGATCAACCGCAAGGAAGTCGGGGTTCATATCGGCAACGCCGTTCCTGTAGAGCTAGGGGTGGCGATAGGAGTGAGTATTATCGATCATGTTTTGGGCGTTAATCCCATTGACAGGAATTATGACCACTGACAAAAACGAAAGCAGACAGCCTGATCTAGAGCAAATTACCATCCAGTAATTGATGTTGCGTAAAGAAATTGACTATAATACCGGAGGCTGTGCCATTGATTTCCTGATAGGGATGTTCAACAGTGGTGATTATTTTATCAACGGCGAGTATCAGAGATAATTTGTTTGGGATCCACCTCGACAATGCCGTTTTATTGAATCGATACTTCTCGGTTACCCGGTTACTTCCCTGTTTTTCAGATTTGACGATGGCAGATGCGGCATCGTTGACAGGGCTCAGATGATTTCAACTTTTGAGGAGTTATTAAGTAATGACTTAGAGCTGTCTGGTCTTAAAAAACTTACAGCACTTAGTGGATGTTTCTTTCGACAGCTTCCTCCACCAATAAGGCGTAAATTCGGCAAAACTGCCTTGCGGATAACAGCATTGGAAGAAGGTACATCCGTTGAGGTTCGCCAGGAGTTTTTCGACAGGAACAATACCTCAACATAGCCATTGGCACCAACGGAAACTAGAAGGGGAGCTTATCAAGGAAGGTTTATGAAGTTCTTGGATGAGTGTTCGAAGAATGAGCTATTTGTTAAACTATGTAAAATTAGCAAGCAATCTGAAAAACGCTTCGAACATATTGAGCTGTTAACATGATTCTTCGCTTAAGCAAATAATCATATGGAATTTGAACACGATATAGCCTCATTCCTGAATGATTTTGTAAAGAAACATAGAAATAAGTTTAATATAAATTATTAATTATTATATTTATTATTTTCAAAATTAATAAGCGAAATATCGCTTTCCCGTCCAGCCTTCCTCGGCCTCAGGACAGACCCGATGCCATGACAGGCGGCGGGTCCCGGGACGCAAGGCTTCCGGAATCCGGCGCGCGATCACCCCGGGGACTGGCAACGGGGGCTCCCGCAGAACGGTTTTCCGGCCTGCCCGTCCGCGCCCGCAGTGCCTGGCAGGGGCCCCGGCTCCTGGGAAGTGAAGGCCGGAGGCAGGGCATGACGGTCGCGGAGGCAGGACGGGACGGGACGGAACCGCGCCGGGACGCGTCGGCCGGAGCCCAGCCGTGGAGGTTCTCGGGTAACGGCCGCGCAAGCAAAACTAACGGAGGATACTCATGAGCCATCAGGACGTCACCCACAAGCCGGGCGTCTACGCCCTTTTCCTAGTGTACGGGCTGAACCGCCCCGATGACATCGGTTCGGTGAAGGCGGCGCTGGCCGGCGTGCCGGCCGCCGTCAAGAGCCTCCGGGGCAGGTTCCCGCAGGAATACGTCTCCTGCGTCATAGGAATCGGGGCCGGCGCCTGGGATCACCTTTTCCCCCGCCGGAAGAGGCCCGCCGAGCTCAGGCCGTTCGAGGAGATCAGGGGCGAGAGGCACAGGGCCCCCTCCACCGCGGGCGACCTGCTGTTCCACATACGCGCCTCCCGCATGGATCTGGCATACGAGGTGGCCCGTGCGGCGGGTGACCACCTGGGCGACTCGGTCTACCCGCTGGACGAGACGCACGGCTTCCGCTACCTCGACAGCCGGGCCATCATCGGCTTCGTGGACGGCACCGAGAACCCGGAGCTGCCGGAGGAGGCCGAGTCCGCGGCGGTTATAGGGGGCGCAGAGCCTGATTTCGCCGGGGGCAGCTACGTCTTCGTCCAGAAGTACCTCCACGACATGAAGGCCTGGAACGCCCTGCCCACCCTCGAGCAGGAGAAGGCGATAGGAAGGCGCAAGTACGACGACCGGGAGCTCGAGGACGGCGTGAAGCCCGAGAACGCCCACAACGCCGTTACCAACATCAAGGGGGAGGACGGCTCGGAGATCAAGATCGTGCGGGCCAACATGGCCTTCGCGAGCCCCTCGCGCAACGAGCACGGGACCTACTTCATCGGCTACGCCTCCACGTTCACGGCCACGCGGAGGATGCTCGAGAACATGTTCGTGGGCGATCCCCCGGGCAACACCGATCGCCTCCTCGATTTCTCCGAGGCGGTGACCGGGACGCTCTTCTTCGTGCCGTCGATCGAGCTGCTTGAGGAGCTGGCCGAGTAGGGCGGGGGGCGGTGTGCCCTTCCGGACTACCCGATCGGGCGCGGCACGCCGGCGGCCTTAAGGGTCACGGGGCGTTCCGGGCCCCGGCCCTGCGGCCCGGGACGAGGGGCTGTTACTGAGGGCGCCGCGCGGCGGCAGGCCGGCCAGCGGGACAGGTCCCGGCGGCCTTCCTCCGGGGGATCCCCGCGGCGGTTCCGGCCGCCCTGCCGCCGCAGGCCGCCCGCCGCGCCCGTGGGAGGGGGTGCCCTCAGAACTTGTCCAGTAGCTCGAGCCTGCCCACTATTATCTCCGGCGTGAGGCACTCCGGGGCGGCGCCCGGCAGGAACTCCGGGCCGTTCTCGGAGTCCGGGGCAGCCACGCGGACGAGGAGCCCGCAGCGCATGAGGCAGTTCACGGCGCGGCCCGTGTATGGCACCGGCGCGTTAAGCGCCCGCGCCATCTCGTTGAGGCCCAGGGGCTTGGACCCGGGCCCGGCGCCGAAGCGCTCGAGCGAGAGGTCCATGGCCCTGAGGGCGAGCTCCTTCAGGCGGGCGTAGCTCATCGGATCGAGGATACGCACGAGGGGGAGCCCGGTCAGGAAGTAGTCGGTGAGGCGGCGGGTGAGCTCGCCCCCCGCTATCACGATGAGCCAGCTGATGTAGAGCCAGATGAGGAAGAGGGGGACAGCCGCGAAGGTGCCGTAGATGGCGTTGTAGCTGGTGACAGCGAAGATGACCTTGAGGTAGACCTTCTGGAAGAGCTGGAAGACGAGACCGGCCGAGAAGCCGCCCAGGAGCCTCTCCTTCCAGCGGGCGATGCCCCGGCTGAAGTAGGCGTAGGTCCAGGTGAGCACCAGCCACCAGACCAGGAAGGGGAGCACCTTCATGGCGGCGGCGGCCAGGGGCTCCAGCTTGAGCCCTATCCTCAGGCGCGCGTTGACGGTGGCCTCGATGCCGGTCACGAAGACGTTGGTGCTCCCGGCAGCCATCAGGAAGATGGGGATGACCAGCATGATGGTGAGATAGTCGGTCGCCCGGTGGATGGCCTGGCGGTCGGAGAGATAGCCGAAGATCTTGGAGAAGTTCACCTCCAGCTGCCAGAGGAGGCCGTAGACAGACCAGAAGATGAAGGCGAGCGCGGTGAAGACCAGGAGGCTTCCCGAGAAGTTCCGGATGAGGTTCTCGGCGAAGGAGGTGAGAATCTGGAGCACCTGCTCCTGCCCCGCGAAGTTGTCCCGGAGAGCGCTGTTGAGCGCCTCCTCGAGCCCGAGGGAGCGGGCGACCGCGAAGCAGATGGCGAGGACGGGGACGGCGGCCAGCGCCGTGTAGAAGGAGAGGGCGGCCGCCAGGAGGGGCCAGTTGGTGACCCCGCTGCGATCCAGGCGGTCGTAGATTTCAAGGATCTTGTCGATGGGATTCTTCATCCCGCTGCCCTCCGGGCTCCCGGCCTGACTGCACCGCCGATGACGCCGAACCGCCGGGTTACCGGACTGGCGGCGGGTCGCCCTCCGGGATCGCCCGTCGCGCTTTCCTGGCTCCCCGCGCCTTTCCGGCGTCCCCTCCCCGCCGTCCGCGGGGCCAGGCCCAGCGGGGGCCCGGGGAAGGGGGGGATCCCTGCCGCCCTCAGCCCGGCGGGCCGTCGCGGGACTCGGGCGCGCCGCCCCTGACGTTGTCCAGCCTGATGTCCAGCTCGTGCAGCTTCTTGTGGATGGTCGAGCGGTCGAGGTTGATGGCCTCCGCGGTCTTGGACACGTTGTTGTCGTGGGCCTCCAGCTGGAGCCTGAAGTATATCCTCTCGAACTCGGTCTTGGCCTCGCGGTACGGCAGCATGAGCCAGTCCAAGGCATCGGCCTCGGCGGGCTGCGGGTGGCCCGCCGCAGCAGGCGCGGCGCTCGGGGCCTCGGGATCGGAGCGGATGACCGGGCCCGGGGTGGTGATGGCGAGGCGCTCTATGGTGTTCTTGAGCTCGCGGATGTTGCCGGGCCAGTCGCGGGACCGGAGCTCCTCCACCAGCGCCGGATCCAGGATCTTGGGTTCCAGGCGGTTGGCCTCGATGCAGGCGGCGAGGAAGATCTGGGAGAGGCCGGGGATGTCCTCGCGCCTCTCGCGCAGGGGGGGAACCACGAGCGGGACCACGTTAAGGCGGAAGTAGAGATCCTTGCGGAAGGCCCCCTGCTCCATCTCCACGCGCAGATCCTTGTTGCTAGCGGCTATGATGCGCACGTCAACGCTGACGGTCTTGGTGCCGCCCACCCGCTCGAACTTCTGCTCCTGGAGGATCCGCAGGATCTTGGCCTGGGTCTTGAGCGACATGTCGCCGATCTCGTCCAGGAAGAGGGTCGAGTGGTTGGCGAGATCGAAGCGGCCCTGGCGGCGGCGGTCGGCCCCGGTGAAGGCCCCCTTCTCATGGCCGAAGAGCTCGGACTCCACCAGCTCCTCGGGGATGGCCGCGCAGTTGAGCTCGATCATGGGCCTGGACGCCCGGTCCGAGAGGGAGTGTATGGTCTGGGCCACGAGTTCCTTGCCCACCCCGTTCTCCCCGGTGATGAGCACCGAGGCGGGGGTGGGGGCCACCATCTCGATGGTGTTCAGGAGCGCCCGCATGGAGGCCGAGGCCCCCACGAAGAGCTTGTCCTCCCTGAAGTTCCTGCGGCGCAGGAGCTGGTTCTCCTCCGAAAGCCTCTGGAAGTCGAGGGCCCGCTGGACGGTCAGGAGCAGCTTTTCGGCGGAGAGCGGTTTCTCGATGAAGTCGAAGGCGCCGTTCTTCACGGCCTTGACCGCAGTCTCGACGTTCCCGTGTCCGGAGATGACCACGACGGGCACCTGGGGACGGTTCTCCCTGACGCGCTCGAGCACGGAGAAGCCAGCCTCCGCGCCCCCCATCCAGAGATCCAGTATCAGGAGGGAGGGGACGGACTCGTCGAGCCTCTCCAACGCCTCCTGGGCCGAGGAGGCCTGGGCGACGAGGTACCCCTCGTCGCCCAGGAGCCCCCCCAGGGTCAGCCGGATGTCCTTCTCGTCGTCTACCACCAGTATCGTATCGGCCATTAGCCCGTCCCGCCTGCCCGCACCATCGCCGTCTCGGCCACTTACCTGTCCCGCCTGCCCGGACGAGCGGGTCCAAGCTCAAGATTCATCAGGATGGCGTCTGTGCGCCCGCCCTGGTAATAGCCCCGTCTGCGCCCCGTGGCCCGGAAGCCTTCCGAGCGGTAGAGCGAGAGCGCGGCCAGGTTGTCCTCCTTGACCTCCAGCAGGATTGTCTCCGAGCCCTTGGCCCGGGAGATGGCCCTCACCGCCCTGAGCATCTCGCGGCCGAGGCCGCGCCCCCGGCGCTCCGGGGCCACGGCGAGGTTCAAGAGGTGCGTCTCCTCGTAGAGGAGCCAGAACACTGCGTAGGCCGAGACCTGAGGCCGAGCGACCCCCGCCCGCCCGCGGAGGGACGCCGCCTGCGCCGCCAGGAGCCGCGAGAGCCGGATAGGGCGATCCGGCCCGGCCCGGGAGGCGCATGCGAGGATCTCGGCCAGCGCGAGGGCGGCCTCGCGAGCCGACGCGTCCCCGTGCCCCTCTTCCTGAGGGACGGGCGCCGCCCGGCCGGCCCGCGGCGAGAGCGGCCCCGCCTCCGGGGACGTCCTGCTGGCGGGGGGGGCGGAAGCCCCCGGAGGGCAGGCCGCCCTGTCCGTCCCGCCCTCGAAGAGGCCCAGGCCGACGGAGTAGGGCCGGTCCATCTCGTCGAGGAAGTTCTCGAGGGTCCAGGGTTCGTCCGGGAAGGAGGCCCTCTCGATGTCGAGCACCCCCGGGAGATCCTCAGGGGCGAGGATCCTGAGCCTGCGTTCATTCATGATATCAGAGCGCACAAGCGAAATGATAGAGGGAAGGCGGGCGGCCCGCCGCAGGGGAGTCATGCGCCCGGAGGCCTTCCGGGAGGGGAGGGCATCCGGGAGGCTGCGGGCAGGGGAGGCGGCGGGTAGGGGAGGCGGCGGGGGTGCCGGCCCTTTCACAGGAGTGGCCATATCCCGGCGGAGCGGAGAAGCGCGAGGGCCAGGAGCGCCGCCAGGGCTCCCAGGAGGTAGGGGGGAAGGCTAGGCCGGGAGAGCGAGGAGGCGATGCCGAGGAGCCCAGCCGCCGGGGCGTAGGGGGCGAACGCGGCGACGGGCTTCCAGAAATGGGAGGGGAGCAGCGCCGCTAGGAGGGCCGCGAGACCCATCACGCAGGGCACCGCCGCCGCCAGGAAGGCCACGGATGCCAGCAGGGTCTCGGGGATGCCCAGCAGGGCCTCCCTCCTGAAGGAAGCGGGCGCCGCCCTCCTGGCCTCCTCCACCCCCTCCGGCCCCCCTGCCTCAAGGGACAGGAGGCGTTCCCGGAGGCGGCGGGAACGCTCGCCCGCCCTCCGGCGAAGGAGGGAGTCCAGGTGGATGAGGAGGTGGGCCAGGATCGGGATCAGCGCGAAGCCCAGCACCAGCCTGGCCCGGGGATCGGCGGGGCCGGGGGCGCCCTCGGCGAGGAGGGCGATGAGGACGGCAGAGAGCGCGAGCGGGGTGTTGGGGGTGTAGTAGCCGCCAGAGTTGAGCCGCCAGAGCCACAGCAGTTCCGTCCAGAGCCCCAGGGTGAGGCCGGCCGCGGGCTCTGAGAGCGCCGCTCCCACCAGGGCCCCCGTGACCAGGGGCCTGCCCAGCATGGTCTGCATGAAGGCCCTGCGGTCTAGGCTCAGGAGGGCCGCGACCGCCAGGCCGGCGGCTAGGGAGGGGAGGGACACGGGAGGCCTACCGGCGGCGGTTCGGCAACCGGGCGGCCCCGGCCGGGATGTAGGTCTGCCGCAGATCGTCAGGGGGCCCGAAATAGACCAGGGGGATCCTACGGCAGAGCCCGTCCAGCGTCCTCCTGTCCTCGGGGCTGACCTTGAAGTTATGGTAGAGCTCGACCAGCTCATGGGACTTGGAGACGAAGCAGCCGAGGTTGAGAGCCGCGATGGCGACCCCGCCATCCAGCGCCTGGAGCACCCCCGCCATGTCCCCGAAAAGGAGCAGGAACCGCATCCCGCCGTTGTCCTTCTCGCGCAGGTACTCCGGGAGGCTCGCGGGAACCACGAAGGTGGCCCCATGCCTGACTGGCTTGTTGGCAGCCAAGAGGGCAACGTTGAAAGACAGCTGGCGCAGGGAGTCCCTGCAGAGCGCCTCGTCGGCCATGATGACCGCGTTCACCCCGCGGTTGGCCAGCGCGTCGCTGGCGATGAGCTGGCCGTGGATGAACCTCTGGTCCAGGCGAACGAGCTCTATGGGCATTTCAGGCGCCCTCCACAGGCCTCCGCCGGTGGCGGCGGGCGGGGGAAGGGTGCGGGCAGTGGCCGGGGATCCAGGGGCTGGGCGGGCAGGGCCCGGCACGGGAGCGGCGGCGGGCGCCTGGCCGGAGGGGGGGGCGGCCGGGGGCGGTCGGGCAGCGGGAAAGGCGGCGGAGAGGGAGGTAGCGGCGCGGGGGAGGCGGGGCGTCCCGCTCGCGCCGCCAGCGGCACAGGGGGGCGGTCCTGCGGCGGTCCCGGATCACGGGGGTGCCCCGCTTTCGGCGGGAGACGGCGCCGGCTGGGATCCGGGGGGCGCCCGCCATGTCAGTTGCTGGAGACATTCTTCTTGGTCTTGCCGGCGTTGGTCTTGTTGGCGGCGGCTTCGAGGTTGAAATTCCTGAAGTTGAGGACGTCCATCGAGCAGATGCGGATGCCCTCGGAGGCGTACTTGGCGCAATCGAAGGCTAGCTGGGCGACGGTGGGCTCGGGCTGCTGCTTCCGGCGCTGGAAGGCGCGCAGGATCATGGCTAGGTTGACACCGGAGAGCACCTCCACCTCCCCCTTCTTCAGGTAAGGGAGGCTCACGTTGCAGGCCGTGCCGCCGAAGAGGTCGGTCAGGATCAGCACTGGGTTGCCCCCGGACGAGGCCTCCTTGACGGCCTTGTCGATCAGCTCCAGGTAGGTGTCCGGATGCTTCCCGTCGCTGATGGAGACCGGCCAGCACTTCTCGCTGCGGTGGGACAGGCGTTCGGCGACTTCCAGGAGCTTGTACGCCAGATCCTCGTGGCAAACCACTACGACTTCGATCATCAGGTCACCTTCGTCGGGGGGGGCGGGGAACCGGCATGGATACGGGCACGCCAGAGTGCGGATCCGGAAAGGTACCAGCCTCCGGCCGGGCTTTCAAGGCCCAGGCGCGGGAGGGCGCGGCGGGGACGGCCGGGGTGTCCTGGCGGGGGCAGTGTCAGAGTGGTTCCGCCGCGTGCCGGAACTGCTCCGGGCGGCCCGGGGCAGGGCCGCGGCGGCCGGGATCGGCCGGAACCGGCAGGCGGGGCCCGGCCGGCCTGCGGACGTCGCCACCGGAGCCGGTGCCCGGGGGCGGCCGGCGGGGATCCCGGGATCCCGCCTCAGGAGATGTCCCTATGTCTCAGGACCAGGGGGCCTTGGAAATGACTGGAGAGGTTCTCCCAGATGTACACGGCCAGGGCCACCGAGCGGTGTTGCCCTCCGGTGCAACCCACTGCGATGGTGAGGTATGACTTGCCCTCCCTCTGGTAGAGGGGCAGGAGGAACTGGAGGATGTCAAGAAGCTTCTCAAGGAACTCCTGGGTCTCTGGGAAGGAGAGGACGTAGTCGCGGACATCGGCATCGCGGCCGTCCAGGGTCCTGAGCTTGTCGATATAGAACGGGTTCGGGAGGAACCGCACGTCGAACATGAGATCCGCCTCGGGGGGGAGCCCGTTCTTGAAGCCGAACGAGAGCACCTCGACCGAGAGGTGACGGTGACCCTCGGCGTTCACGAAGCGCCGCACCACGACGTCCCGCAGTTTCGGCGCCTTGAGGGCGGACGTGTCGAGCACGAGATCCGCCTCCGACTTCAAGGGGTCGAGTTCCAGTCGCTCCATCGCTATGGCCGAGCTGAGGCTGCCTGCGGCGGCCGAGAGGGGGTGGGAGCGTCTCGTCTCAGAGAAGCGCTTCACCAGTACCTCGTCGTCGGCCTCGAGGAAGAGCAGGTTCAGTTCGTAGCCCATCTCACGGGCTTCCTCGAAGGCCTTCCCGTGCTCGGCCACGAGATCCGGATCCCGGCCGTCCATGCCCACCGCGAGCCGGATGAAGTCCCCGCGGGACTCCTTGCGTATGGCGAGGAGCTTGGGGAGCAGGAGCACGGGGAGGTTGTCGATGGCCAGGAAGCCGTTGTCTTCCAGGATCTTGAGCGCGGACGACTTGCCCGAGCCCGAGAGGCCGGTCACTATGATGATGAGCCCTGCTTTGGTGGGGTCGTTCATGAAGGCCTCGGGCCACGGGTCCGCCGGGGGGCCCCGCGTGCTGAAGGGCCCCGAGAGGGCCCAGATGGCTGTGCCGGCCCCGCCGGGGCCCCGAGTCCTTGCGGCCCCGGCGGGGCCTTGCCGTAATGGCGCCCCTCGGCACGAGGGGTGCCCCCGAGGATCCAGGCATCCTCGCCCCCTGAAGGACGGGGCCTGCCGAGAGTTCAGGTCAGCGGTCTGTCGCCCGCATGATTGACGCCTGTCAGCGTCCCGGCAGGGGTTCCCGGCGGACCGGGCGACCCGGCCCGCCGGGTGGCCGGGTGTCAGTCGGCCTGGCGGTGGAAGCGCACGAGCTCCAGGGAGCCGCCTCCAGAATGGCGGAGGAGCCTCACCCCCCCGTCGCCCTCGTCCAGGTAGACGAGAAAGGGGAGGGGCGAGAGGGAGAGCCTCTGGGAGGCCTCCTCGGGCGTCATGCGGACCAGGGGCAAGTCGAGGGTGCGGGCGGCCTGGGCCCCGGAATCCGCTTCCGACTCGTCGTGGCCGTTGCCGCCGGGGGAGGGTGAGGCCTCCCACTCCGCGTCCTCCTCCTGAGTGAACTCGCGCAGGCCCACCGAGGGCTTGTGTTCCTTGAGCCTCTCTCGGTGGCGCTTGATCTGCCTCTCGAGCTTGTCGACCACGAGGTCGACGGAGGAGAACATGTCCTCGGACTCTTGTTCCGCCTTGATCTTGAGGCCGTCGGAGGTGAGCACCACCGCGGTGCGGTGGCGGAACTTCTCCAAGGTGAAGGTGATCTCGGCGTCAAGTACGGAGTCGAGGTACTTCTCAAGCTTTGAGATCTTGTCGATACCGTAGTCCTTCAGCTGCTGGTTGGGGTCCATGTGACGGAAAGTCACAGTATGCTGCATAGATACCTCCAGGGCAGTGGTTGATGCCTGGACAGGCGGGCGCTCCGGGCCCGCGTCTGGGGCGACCGTCCCTCCCGTGTGGCACCGGGGACCTCCGGGCCTCGAAGCCGGGAGTTGCAGGCGTCCTCGGGACACTCGGCGGGGGGGGTGCGGGATAGGGCGTGATAACCAGGGGAACGGGGAGGGTCTGCCTGGGGGCAGGGGCCGTCCGGGATCCGTGGGCCGTCACTGCGATCCGCTGGGCGACCATCCTGAAGCCGGTGGGGTCTGCGGGTCGGGGAACCTGGGGACGGTATGTGAAGGGGTTACCGGCTCACCGGGATCCCCCATTGTGATCCCGCCTGGCGGGGTGCCCGGCAGCCCTCTCGCCTGCTTGGATCCCGTTGTCTTGCTGTGTCCGGAGGAAATGAGTCAGTTACGTCCCGCTCCAGTATGCTGAGGTGTGAGAGGGCCGGAGAGCGTTCGATCAGTTGTGCTTTCGTCTTCTTAACATGCAGTTATGATAGCAGAAGGTTCCTTGGAAAGAAAGGAGCGGTCGGCTCGGCCCCGGTTGGGTGTTCCGGGTGCCCCGAACAAAGGGGTGGGAAGGGGGAAGCCTGTGTGAAGAGGCCCGGAGAGAGGTAACAGTATAAATGTTTGGTTGTTATTGAGAATGAGTGCCGTTCCAGGATCCTGTAAAGAGGATTTTGAAATAGGGAAGGAATAAATAAAAAAGTATAATTATTAATTTATTATTATATATTATTACAAAAATATAATAAATAATATAAAAAAATATTTATAAAATAAAATAAATAGAGATATAGTTTTTGATGCTGAAAAGACATGGTGCTGATGAGGACTAAGAGAGAAATGGAAGTAGATAATAAAAAAAAGAGTGTGTTTTTTATGATGAGCATGAGATACAGGGATCCATATGATCATCAGGAGAGGAAGGGATCCGTATGACCATCATGAGATACAGGGATCCTTATGATCATCATGAGAGAAAGGGATCCGTATTATCATCAGGAAAGAATTATGGATACGTATGATTATCTTGTGAGAAAGGGAGCCGTGTGGTGATCAGGAGAGACGGGGATCCCGATGGAGAGCAAGAGGGAAAGGTATCCAGTATAGATGATGATCAGGAAGAAGGGATCCTGATGACGATCAGGAGAGAATCAAGAATATGCTGAAGAACATGAGAGAAAGGGATCCTGATGATGATCAGAAGAAAGGGATCTTGATGATGCCCGAGGGGAAGGGATCGAGATGATGCTCCAGAAAATGTTCTTTGCCGGTTCAGAGGAGGTGTCCCGTGGAGTCATCTAAAAAGCTTATCACTAAGTCGATACGATAATTGAGATGGGCCCGACTGGGTGTCGGCAAAGGGGAATCTTGAGTTGTCTCAGTGGGGAGTGGGAATAAACTCTGACCCGGAAGGGTGTCTTTCCTTCTTGATTCGGGGAGAATTCGATGGAACTGCGGCACGGGCATGCGATATGGGGATGCCTAGCGTCTTACTAAACCTGTGGGCGGGTGTAACCTCCGTCCGGCTAGGCAGAAGTCATCGTTTATCTGGTTGTTTGCCAGGAACGGAAGATGAGAGGGAAGGATTGTGGATAGTGAACGGCAGAGATGAAGCGAAGGAGCGGGAGTTGAGCATGACTGATGTCCTCCCTCTTCCCCTGCTAGGAAATACATAAAAAAACTATTGATTTCAGTGAGTTAAAACGGAAAGACCATGCTGAGGCTTCTCGCGAAACGAGGGGCGCCTGTAACCTAAAATCCCGGAATTTCATAGAACTACAGGGGAGGAAAAATCACTATATTTCTAACCAGCTGATTTCATTAAATATTTTTTATTAGTATAGTCTTGACTTCCTTGTTATGTAGTGCTACAGTATATAACTACAAGGAGGTCATCTGATGGCATTTCTTTTCCTTAGCCCCATACGTGGAATTCCATATATCTATGGAGCTGTCTCCTATAGACGTGAAGACAATGGTATGCCGACAAGAAAATCAGTTTGCTTGGGTAAGATAGATCTTAAGACTAGGTTACCTATTTTTAATGATAAATATTTACCATGGTTAAAAGATCATAATTTAACTACCGAAGAGGCTTTTAAAGATTATATTAGTAAAACTAATAATAAATATAATATAAATTTAGATTATTTAAATAAAAAAGAAAATTTAGAAATTAATGAGAAAAACTTTAGCATTGATGAATTAAGAAAATCTCCTTCTAAATGTTTTGGGACATTATATTTATTTAATTATATTATTAAAAAAATATGTTTATATATAATATTGTATTCTATATTTCCTGATTTGTATGAGCAGATAATTACATTAGTATATTTTTATATTATTGAAGCAGATCCTGCTATGTATTGTAGATTTTTTGCCTTAAAATATGATACATATATTGATGCTGATAAAGTAAGTTCTCAAAGAATCAGTGAATTGCTCTCAAAAATTTCTTACTATCAAAAGATAGAATTTTATGAAAGATGGGGAAATTTAATTAAAGAAAAAGAGTATTTAGCGTTAGATAGCACCTCAATTTCTACATATTCTAATAATATGCCAGAAGCAAAATTTGGCCATAATAAACAAGGGGATAATTTAAAACAAGTAAATTTATGCTTATTGTTCGGCGAAGAATCAGGACTACCAGTTTTTTCAACTACTTATGACGGCAGTTTAAATGATGTACGAACATTAATTAATGTTTTAAAAAGATCTTCATTAATTCAAAATTTAAACTATAAATTAGTTTTAGATAGAGGATATTATAGTAAAAAAAATTTATTATTTATGATTGAATCTAAATTTAAGCATAAATTTATTATCTCTATACCTGCCACTACAAATTTAAAATATGAATTGATTGATAAAAATATTAATATTATAGATAATATAAATTATTATATTAACTATAATGATGAACTTTTATATGGAACTACTCAGAGAATAAAATGGGAAAATCATTATTTATATGCTCATATTTTTAATGATTATAATAAAATACATAACTATAGACCACAAATAATAAACGATATAAATTCCCTGTATTCTTTAGCTCTTGAAGATCCAGAAAGTTTTTTAAAACTAGAAGAATATAAAAATTATATAATTATTAAAAAAAATAATAAATATAATATTTATAAAGTATTAAAAAATCAAGATGCATATTCAAAAGCTCTTTTACGTGAGGGATGGTTTGTTTTTTTAAGTAATAGTATAAAAGATACTCAAGATGCATTAAAAATTTATAGAAAAAGAGATGTAATTGAAAAAGCATTTGATATATGTAAAAATCATACAGAACAAGCTAGATTACGTGTTCATAATTCTCTTAAAATGGAAAATAAAATTTTTATAGGATTTCTATCTCTTATAATAACATCACAAATTCACAAAGTTATGTTTGAAAAATTTTTGTATAGAAAATATACTATGAAAGAATTATTTGCTGAACTAGATTTAATACAGGTAACAAGAATTAAAAAATACTCAATTTTAACACCTTTATCAAAAAACCAAATCAATATTTATTCTGCTTTTGATTGTCCTTTACCACAAGAGGATCTGTAGTTCTACACAATCCGGGATTTTAGGCTGTAAGGAGTGAAAGAAAGAGGGACGGAACAGGGGCAACCGGGAGGAAGGGTAAAGCGCCGATTGTGCTGGAGGCAGGCGAAAGGCTAGGCGTCAGGACGCCGGGGGAGAGAGCGAGTCACATCTGGAGCAAAGGGAGATGCCGCCTCTGGGATGCAGCCTGGGTTCAACTGTTGAGAGTGACGGGATTGGGAATGCCAGATCGGAGGGCATTGAGGGAGTTGAGCGGGGCTTGCGTTCCAGCTAGCCGCCATAACACGTTAAGGACAAGAAAAAGACTATTTATTACAGCCGGTTAATTGCCCCGGCAGTAACGGGGCCGACATTTTTTCCGCGTAAGCGAAAGGAAGACGGCCTGCAGGGCGGGCGTGATAGGAACGGCGGGCGCCACAGGCCTGGCGGGGGCCGGGAGAGACTCGGGGACGGGGCCAGGCTTGCGGGAAAGGCATGCCATGCAAGGCGGCGGCGGATCGGGGTCGGATGAAACCCAAGCGGTTACGTAGGAAGGGCGATGATTGACAGCCTGGACAACAGTGAATTAATATGATGACGGTACCCGGGCGACCGGCGGACGCGCCGCGCGCTCCGCGATGGATCCGTTTCAGGTGGCCCGCATGGTAATCTTCGACCTGATATGTCGATACGAGCACCGCTTCGAGGGGTGGTTCAATGATCTCGCCGATCTCGAAAGCCAGATCGGACGGGGGGATCTTTCCTGCCCTGTTTGCGGCGACACCCACATCCAGCGTCGCCCCTCCACTTTCGGACTGGTGAGGACACGCCAGCCCGGCGCGCCGGCGGCGGATCCAATCGAGGCGAAGAAGGCGGAGCTTTTCCATCAGCTGGAGACGATTTCCGACCGCCTCCAGGAGGATTTCGCGGACGTGGGCACCGGCTTTTCCGGGGAGGCCCTGAAGATGCACTACGGGGCCGTGCCTCGCCGGAACATCAGGGGCATCTCCACCCGGGACGAGGAGGAACTCCTTCGCAAGGAGGGGGTAGAGTTCTTCAAGGCGCCCATGCTGGTCCGCAAACGCCCCACCCCCGCTTGATTAGCCGTTTCCCCGCGGGGAGGCCCCCTCGCCCTGTCCCCGCCTATTCTGGAGCTCCTCCCGCCGGAACCTGAAACCGCAGATGGTCGAAACCAAGCAAGATCTTCCCAGCGGCGCCTGCAAGGCTGACCCAGAGAGGCTCCGCGAGCTGGAACTGGAGATCTGTCGCCTCGAGGGAGAACGGGACGATTTCCTCCGCGCCTTCAAGCCCTTCCTCCTCCTGGCGGCCGGGGCCCTCGCCCGTGAGCGCAAGGACTGTGCCGGAAACGCCGGAGGGAACACCGAGCACGAGGAGACGCTTTCCCGCGAGGTGCAGGAACTTTCCCGGGCGCTGGGCTGCGGCAAGGCCACGGCGCCGCAGATGGTAGGTATCGCCAACCGTCTAGCGAGCCATTTCATGGTCAGGGAGGAGCCTTCCGCCCATGCGGAGGCGGGGGCGTACCCCGTCGCGGCCGTTCCTGTCTGGAGCCCCGCCGGCCCTCCCGTCGCATCCGTCGGCGCCCCGGAGGGCGGGGACGCCGCCGCATGTGAATCGCCGGAGGGCGTCGATGCCGCCTTCCGCTCGGAAATCTTCGCGGAGCTAATGAACCAGGCGGCCGCGTTGCACGGGGGGCGCTACCTGGGGGACGTGGTGCGCATTCGGGCGGCCCTCAGGGCCGGCGGGGCCCTGCGTGGCCTCCTGGACGGGCTCTCGGGACTGCTCCTGAAGATCCTGGATGATTTCCAAGGCGAGCGCAGGTCCATTTCCGACAGGCTCTCCACCATCATCCGCACGCTGATAAGCCTCGAGCACGATTTCCGATCCTTTCTCGACCGGGGCATCGGTTACTTCGGGGAGTCCGAGGCCGACTTCACCGACGGAATCGCGCAGAGGGTGGGGAGGGTTCAGGACTCTCTCTCCGCAGGCCCGGACGGCGACCCCGAACATCTCCTCAGGCTAATAGCCGAGGAGATGGAGATAAACTCCAACGCCATACGCCAGAAGGCGGCCGAGGACAAGTCGCGGCTCAGCTTGCTCCAGGAAGAGAAGAGCGCCCTGGAGACCAGCCTCGACTCGGTCCGCCGCGACTACGACAGCTTCGTGCAGCAGAGCAGGCAGATGCTCAAGGAAATCGAGGAGATGCGCTCGATAGCCCTCCGCGACGGCCTCACCAAGGTCTTCAACCGCCGGGCCTACGACGAGCAGCTCCTCCTCACCCTCCTGAACTTCAAGTCCGGCAAGCTAGGGACATTCTCGTTCGTCATCTTCGACATAGACCATTTCCGCGAGGTGAACAACGTCTACGGGCACCAGGCGGGGGATCGCATCCTGGCGCACATCGCCGGGACCGTCACCTCCACGGTGCGCTCCGATGACTTCGTCTTCCGCTACGGCGGGGACGAGTTCGTGGTGATCCTCCCAGGGGCGGCCCTGCAGGACGGCATGATGGTGGCCGACAAGATACGCCGGGCGATCGAGAACGTGGAGTTCGTCCTCGCCAGGGGGAGAGAGGAGTCCCTGCGGGTGACCGTCAGCATGGGCGTGGCAGAGGCTCTTCAGGGAGACACTCCCGGCTCCATCTTATCCCGCGCCGACAAGGCGCTTTACGCCTCTAAGCAGGCGGGACGCAACAGGGTGACGGCGGCCTCGGCGGAGCTTTAGGGACGTGCGGCGCCCCGCGGGTCCAGCTGCGGGCGGGGATCGGCGGGCGAGGCGGGACTCCAGCCAGGGGAGGGGGCATTGCAGTCGCCGGCCTGGGCCGGCCACGCCCCCCTCACCGGTCGCCCTTCCCGCCCCTGCGATCCCGGCGGGTCTGGGTCTTCCAGTCGGGGGAGTCGCTGAAGCGGCCTTTCCTCTTGCCGTGCAGCGCCAGGGGATCGGTAAGGGGAAGTCCCGGGAAGGACGCGGACGACTCGCCGGGGGCGGCCTTCTTCCTGGTCTCCTTTTCCTCCAGGGGCTTCAGGGGCGGGCCCGAGAGGAACCCGGCGGGGATCTCGTCTGCCAGCCAGAGGGTTTCCGCGAAGGGCTCGAAGACGACGCCCTTGTCGCGGGCCTTGGCGGCGAACACCTTGACGGCCACCGGATCCGGGCAGAAACGCCTGGCCACCTTGAGGGCCATCTCCCTGTCGTTGAAGAGCGGGATCCGGTTCTCCTTGGGCCTGCGGGGCCTGAGGCCGTTCACCGCCGCGAATTGCCAGCCCGCCTGCTTCACCGCCACCCAGAGCTCGCGGGGGAGCTGGAGATCCGCCGGGAGAGGCGGCGGGCCATTCTGGAGGGCGGGCTTGAGGCGGATCAGGCCCCCCTCCGCCTCGAAGGGGGCGATCCCTCCGGGCTGGTTCACGAGTTCCATGACGCGGGATTCCACCGTCGATCTGAAGCCGTCCTCCTCCCGCACCGCAGCCAAGAGCTCCTTGACGAGAACCCAGCCCCCGTCCCCGGGGACAAGGCCGTACTCGTGGGGGGCAGTGTCCAGGACATAGCGGATCAGCTTCTCCAGGGCCAGGCGGTCCTGGCT
This sequence comes from Deltaproteobacteria bacterium, assembly GCA_031281735.1. Taxonomy (GTDB): domain Bacteria; phylum Desulfobacterota; class Desulfarculia; order Adiutricales; family Adiutricaceae; genus JAIRZX01. Next base: position 34,636 of record JAITEZ010000152.1, read on the forward strand.
GATTTTGCTGTGGGCCATCTTGCGGGTCTCCGTCCAGCCCGGCGGGCCGGGAGGGCAGCTGGGCGCGGGAGACAGGAAGCCCCGCTCCCCTGAAGGCGGTGCTGTCGGCGGGCGGGGCCATTGTAGATCGTCCGGCCCTGGCTTGGTAGTCACCGGACGGCGGGAACCCGCGCCCGGCATAGCGGCCGCCTCCCTGCGGCCGGGCGGGCCCGCGATGCCGGGCCGGGCGGACGGCGCAAATGGCGGCGTCCCGGGGGAATCGGTGGAGAGAGAGGAGGATCCGTTTTTATGCACTGTATCTTCCCTTTCTCTCTGGCTCGACCGGATGAAGTCATTGTTTTGATCCGGCGTGCTGTCATTTGTGTTCCTGATGATAGGCAAGTGCTACGGGCGTCAGTGGGCTGTTTGTTGTTTACGGTCGGTTTTGGCCGTTTTCCGGGATGTTGTTGTTGAATCCCGCGGGAAAGGCCCCTGGTTTTGACAACAAATAAAATTTGGGGTAAAAGCGATACGGATCCGCATTGCCGGGCCGTGCTTGCGATTGCTTGCCTCCTGTTTTTCGGCTACTATCGGGACAGTGGACTGTGAGGGCGTGACCGGTTGCGGATACACCCTTTGTTTTTTTTTGACTGGCCGGCTGGCGCCCGCCGCGCGGGGGCCCTGAACCCGCCCGGCGGCGGTACGGGGCCCGCCCTCGCGCGGATCTCGCCGCCGGGCGGTCGCCGCGCTCGCGGGAAGGCCTACGGCGGCGCGGGCCGCGCAGACAGCGACAGGCCAGGAGAAACCAGCATGATCGAAATCAGGTTCCACGGCCGCGGGGGGCAAGGCGCCGTCACCTCCGCGGAACTTATGGCCCAGACGGCGATAGCGAGCGGACGCTACGCCCAGGCCTTCCCTAGCTTCGGGCCTGAGCGCCGCGGCGCCCCGGTCACCGCCTTCCTGCGCATCTCGGACGAGCCCATCCGCGTCAGGGAGAAGATCTACGCCCCGGACGTGGTGGTGGTTCTCGACCCTACGGTCATGAGCGTGACCAGGGTCGACGCGGGACTCAAGCCGGACGGCTGGCTCCTCGTGAACACCCACAAGTCCCCCGAAGAGGTCAAGAAGGAGTTCGGGTACGAGCAGAAGGTGGCCACCCTGGACGCCATGTCCATCGCCCTCGATATCCTGAAGGTCCCCATCACCAACACCGTCATGCTCGGCGTCTTCGCCAAGGTCCTGGGGGCGGCCACCCCCGAGGACGTGAAGGAGCCTTTCATCAACCGCTTCGGCGAGACGCTCGCCGCTAAGAACCAGGCGGCCTTCGAGAAGGCCTACGCCGAGACCCGGATGGAGGTGTGACGGCATGCCCAGGGAAACGGACGCGATAATGAAGGTTAAGGACCTGCCACCCGGCTTCACCGCCGAGCCCGGCAGCACCCTGGAGTTCAAGACGGGGGACTGGCGCAGCGCCCGCCCCGTGCTGGACCGGGAGAAGTGCATCTACTGCGGCTTCTGCTACATCTACTGCCCGGACGGGGTCTATCAGGACATGGGTAAGGACGAGAAGTGGTTCAAGCCCGACCTTGATTACTGCAAGGGATGCGGCGTCTGCGCCCAGGAGTGCCCCAAGAAGTGCATCGAGATGGTTCTGGAGGAGGTCTGAGCGCATGCCTGCTAAACCGATCGGATTGGAAGTCTCCCTGGCGGTGGCCGAGGCGGTGAGGCTCTGCGACGCGGACGTCGTGGCGGCATACCCCATCACCCCCCAGACCCACATAGTCGAGCACCTCTCGGAGCTGGTTGCGGACGGGAAGCTGGACGCCGCCTACATCCCGGTGGAGTCCGAGCAGTCGGCCATGAGCTCCTGCATCGGCTCCGCCGCCGCCGGCGCGCGAACCTTCACGGCGACGAGCTCCCAGGGCCTCGCGCTCATGAACGAGATGGTCTATATCGCCCCGACCCTAAGGACCCCCGTGGTCATGGCGATCGTGAACAGGGCGCTCTCCGCCCCCATCAACATCTGGAACGACCACTCCGACATCATGAGCGTCCGGGACGCCGGATGGATCGCCCTTTTCGCGGAGAACGGCCAGGAGGCGCTGGATCTCACGATCCTCGCCTTCCGGATAGCCGAGGACAGGAGGGTGTCCCTGCCGGTCAGCATCAACATCGACGGCTTCACGCTCTCCCATTTCATCGAGCCAGTGATCCTCCCCGAGATCGAGGAGGTGGCGGCCTTCCTGCCCCCCTTCGACCCCCTGGTCAAGCTCGACATAGCCAAGCCCATCTCCATGGGGCTCCTGGCCATGCCCGAGAGCTACACCGAGGCGAGGAAGGCCACGGACGACGTGCTGCTGGGCTCCAAGGCCGTGGTGAAGGAGGCCTTCGCGGACTTCGGGAAGCGCTTCGGCCGCGAGTACAGGACGGTCGAGACATACAGGACAGAGGGCGCCGAGACGGTCCTCGTGATGATGGGTTCCATCGCCGAGACGGCCATGACAGCCGTGGACGAGATGCGCGCCCAGGGGGAGAAGGTGGGCATCGCGCGCATCAGGCTCTGGCGGCCTTTCCCCGTTGAGGAGTTCAAGGCGGCCGTCGCAGGCGCCCGGCGCCTGGCCGTCATAGACCGCCACCTGGTGATGGGGGCGCCCGACGGGCCGGTGGCCCTCGAGATCAAGTCGCTCATGTACGCTGACGAGAGGCGGCCCGAGATCACCAACTACATAGTGGGGCTGGGTGGGCGAGACGTGACGCGGGAGGATTTCAAGTACATTACCAAGAAGGCCCAGGAGCCGGGGGCGCACGTCCGGCCTCGCTACGACCTCGTGGGGGTGTGGGAATGAGAGCATACGAAACGCCGTTCGAGAAAGTCACCGCCAAGACCTTCCCCAAGGGTCCGGACGTGCTCGCGTCCGGCCACCGCGCCTGCCAGGGGTGCGGCGAGGTCCTGGCCCTGCGGCTCCTGCTCAAGGCGCTGGGCCCGGAGATCATCTGCGTCTCCGCCACCGGTTGCATGGAGGTCTGCACCGCTCCGTTCCCCCAGTCCGCGTGGCGCACCCCTTGGATCCACGTTGCCTTCGAGAACGCCGCCGCCGTGGCCGCGGGGGTGGAGTCCGCCGTGGGCATCCTCCGGCGCAAGAAGCGCGGCCCCGACAGGCGCATCCCTGTGGTGGCCATAGCCGGCGACGGCGGCACCGCCGACATAGGCATCCAGGCCCTCTCGGGGGCGCTCGAGCGCGGGCACGAGGACTTCATCTACATCTGCCTCGACAACGAGGCCTACATGAACACCGGCATCCAGCGCTCCTCGGAGACCCCCTTCGGCGCGAACACCACGACGTCCCCCTCGGGCAAGCGCTCCAAGGGGCAGAGCACCTGGAAGAAGGACATGCCGGCCATCGCCGCGGCCCACGGCGTACCCTACGTCGCGACCGCCAACCCCGCCTTCCACCTCGACCTCATGAGCAAGGCCCGCCGCGCCGCGGCCATCGAGGGGCCGGCCTACCTGCACGTCTACTCGTCCTGTCCGACGGGCTGGCGCCTCAAGCCCGAGCTCGCCGTGACCATCGGCAAGCTCGCCGTCAACACCCGGATCTTCCCCCTTTACGAGGTCCTGGACGGCCGCTACGTCCTCAACCGCAAGGTGGACAGCCCCGTCCCGGTTTCCGAGTACTTCAAGCTCCAGGGCCGCTTTCGCCACCTTAAGGAGGAGGACTACGGGTACATCCAGGCCAGGGTGAACGAGGAGTACGAGAAGATCGTGAAGCTCGCCGAGACCTTCCCCGTGGAGCTTCAGGCAGCCAGTTAGCCCTCCCTGGCGGGCTTCCCCCGCCTGGCGGAGGCGTTTCAAGGCCGGTTAGCTGCGGCCCCCCTCCCTTGCCGGGCGGGGGGCCGTCCCTTTTCGAAGCGGCGCGGGCGGCGGGACGGCCGGAGGCGGATCCCCTCGCCACGCGTGCCCGGCGCCGCGGTGCCCTCGAAGGGTAGGGCTTTCGCGGGTTTCGGCGTCGGTAACCTTTAATCGTTTCCAAGGGGAAGGCCGTACCGCAGAAGCCGGAGGATCCAGGGGGCCCCGGGAACGCCACCGCGGAGGCGGCGGGCTCCGGGATCCTCATCCCGATCCAGACCGGACGCGAGATCCCCGATCCGCCGGGCCCGTCCGGATCCGTCACCGGGATCGGCGCGGGAATGGCCCGGTCCGCCACCCTTTCGGACGGGACGTCCACCGGGCCGGCGGACCTGCGGAAGAGGTGGCCCGCGAGGCTCCGGAAGGCCCTGAGGGCGCTCTCCCGGAAGAGGATATCCAGCTGGGGCTGGCACAAGGCGAAGGGAAGAAAGGTCTCGCGGATCCGGCGCGGGACTGCGGATGCCCGCCGGGATTTCCTCCACGATGCCTCGGCCGCGATCGGCAGGAACCGCGCCGTCGTGGCGGTCGAGGATCTGAAGGTGAGGGACATGTCCGCCTCCATCAGGGGGACGCTGGAGGAGCCGGGCCGCCAAGTGGCGGCCAGGAGCGGGCTCAACCGGGCGATCCAGGATCAGGGGCGGGGCATGCTCGTCTCGATGCTCGGCTGGAAGCTCGCGGAACGGGGCGGGGGATCGTCAGGGTCCCGCCGCGGCATGCCAGCCGGGAGTGTCCCGCGCGCGGGCGCGTGGACGCCGGGAACAGGCCTTCCCAGGCCGGGTTCCGGTGACTCGGCGGGCCCGAGACGCCTTGAACGGGAAGCCCTCCCCCTCAAACGCGTAGCGTTAGGTGGTGGGAGCATATCACGGAATCCTGACAGTGGCGGCAGCCCAGCCTGTCGGGACAGACGAACCCGGAAGGGCGGACCTGCCTCTAGCGAGACGGAGCGCGGTTCCGGCCTTGGTTGTCGGCCGAGTCCCCGGCCTCTCTTGCGGTACATGCTCGCGGCGAACCGCCTCCTGCCGAGGGCGGGTCGACGCGCCGATGCCTTTGCCCGGCGGGCGGGTGCATCGGGGGCAAGACCTGAGCGGGGGTATGGCGACAGCATCACGTCCTGGGAGGCGGGTGCGCGGCGGCGGATTCCGCGGAGACCCTGCGCCCTCGAAACGAAGCCCCCCTCCCGGAAGATGATCGGGAGGGGGGCTGAAACTTCCTGCCCGCTAGGGTCGGTGCCGCGCCGGTCAGCACCCGCGCGGCGCTTCCCTGCGCCCTGGCGGGCGGTGCGCTTTCTACCTGGCGTTGCGCCTGGCGGCGGGCTTGCGGGCTGCCGTCCTCGCGGCGGCGGGCTTGCGGGCTGCCGTCCTCGCGGCGGCGGGCCTGCGGGCTGCCGTCCTCGCGGAGGCGGGCTTGCGGGCGGCCGTTCTCGCGGAGGCGGGCTTGCGGGCGGCCGTCCTCGCGGAGGCGGGCTTGCGGGCGGAGGCAGTCCGTGAACGGGGCTTGGTCTTGGGGACGGCGGTGCCTCCCGACTCCTCGATGGCGTGCTGGGCGGCGGCCAGGAGGGCCACGGGCACGCGCGGGGGCGAGCAGGAGACGTAGTCGAAGCCCAGTGAGCAGCAGAAGCGCACGGAGGCGGGGTCGCCGCCGTGCTCGCCGCAGATGCCGACCTTGAGCTTCCTGTTGACGGAGCGCCCCTTCTCGACGCCGATAAAAAGGAGCTGGCCCAGGCCGTCCTGGTCGATGGAGACGAAGGGGTCGTGATCCCAGATCTTGAGCTCGGAGTAGCGGTTGAGGAAGCTGCCCGAGTCATCGCGGGAAAGGCCGAAGGTGGTCTGCGTGAGATCGTTGGTTCCGAAGGAGAAGAACTGGGCGCCCGCCGCCGCGATCTTGTCAGCCTCGAGGGCGGCGCGGGGAAGCTCGATCATGGTGCCCACCAGGTAATCGACCTTGTTGCCCGTCTCCTCCTGGACCTCGTCCGCTACCCGGGTGACTATCCCCTTCTGATAGGAGAACTCCTTCTCGTGGCCGACCAGGGGGATCATGATCTCGGGGAGGACCTCGATCCCTTCGCCTGCGGCCTGGGCGGCGGCCTCGATGATGGCCCTCACCTGCATCTCGGTGATCTCCGGGAAGAGGATGCCGAGGCGGCAGCCCCGGAGGCCCAGCATGGGGTTCTGCTCGCGCAGGGCCGAGATGCGGTTGCGCACCTTGGAGATGGGGATGCCGAGGCGATCTGCCAGCTCCTTTATCTCGTGCGCCTCGTGGGGCAGGAACTCGTGGAGCGGCGGGTCGAGGGTTCGGATGGTCACCGGCAGGCCGTCCATGGCCTTGAAGATCTCGTAGAAGTCGCCGCGCTGCATGGGCAGGAGCTTGGCGAGCGCATCCTTGCGACCGGACAGGTCGTCAGCCAGGATCATCCTGCGCACGGTGTCGATGCGGTCGGCCTCGAAGAACATGTGCTCGGTGCGGCACAGGCCGATGCCCTCCGCCCCGTAGCCGCGGGCGACCCTTGAGTCGTGCGGGGTGTCTGAGTTGGTACGGACCTTGTGCTTACGGAAACGGTTCACGAAGCCCATGAACTCGCTGAACTCGTCGGTGAGCTCGACCTCACGGGTCGGTAGCTTCCCCTTTATTATCTCGCCCCGGGTGCCGTCTAGGGAGATCCAGTCGCCCGCGCGGACGGTTTCGCCGCCCTTGGTCACGAAGAAGCCGCCCTCGTAGTCGACGGTTATGTCGGAGGAACCGGCCACGCAGGGCCGTCCCATGCCCCGTGCCACCACCGCCGCGTGGCTGGTCATGCCGCCCCTGGCGGTCAGTATGCCCTGGGCGGCGTTCATGCCCTTAATGTCCTCGGGGCTCGTCTCGATGCGCACGAGGATGACCCTGCCTGGCTTGCCGTCCGCGTCGAGCTCCTTGGCGAGGTTCTCGGCGGCCGCGGCCGAGAATACCACGGTGCCGACTGCCGCGCCTGGAGAGGCGGCGAGCCCCTTGCCGATCACGCGGCGGCCCTTGTAGGAGGGATCCTGCATGTCGAAGGAGGGCAGGAGCACCTGAGTCAGGTGATCCGGCTGCATGCGGAGCACGGCCTCCTGGGGCGAGATGAGCTTCTCGTGGACTTGATCCACCGCTATCTTGACGGCGGCCATCCCGGTCCGCTTGCCGTTGCGGCACTGGAGCATCCAGAGCCGCCCCTCCTGGATTGTGAACTCTATGTCCTGCATGTCATGGTAGTGCCGCTCCAGGGTGTCGCGGTACTCGGAGAGCTGGGCGAATATCTCGGGCATCACGTCCTCGAGCGTGCCCGAGGCGCCCGGGGGCACGGACCCGCTCTGGGAGTTGATGGGCACGGGTGTGCGGATGCCTGCCACCACGTCCTCGCCCTGGGCGTTGGTGAGGAACTCGCCGTAGAAGTAGTTGTCCCCGGTGGAGGGGTCGCGGGTGAAGGCTACGCCCGTCGCCGAGTCCTGCCCCATGTTGCCGAAGACCATGGCCTGGACGTTCACCGCCGTGCCCCAGTCCTCGGGGTAGCCGTTGAGCTGGCGGTAGGCCACAGCCCGGGGGATCATCCAGGAGTTGAAGACGGCGCCGATGGCCCCCCACAGCTGGTCTATGGGATCCTCGGGGAAGGGCGTCTTGAGCCGGTCGTTGATGAGCTCCTTGTAGAGCCTGACGAGCCTCTTGAGGTCGTCCGCGTCGAGTTCGGTGTCCTGGGAGACGCCCTTCTCGCGCTTCACGCGGTCCATGATCAGGTCGAAGGGGTCCTCGTCCTTGTCCGACTCGGGCTTGACCCCCATCACGACGTCGCCGTACATGTTGACGAAGCGGCGGTAGGAGTCGTAGGCGAAGCGCGGGTTGTCGGTCTTGGCGATGAGGCCCTGGATGGTCGAGTCGTTGAGCCCGATGTTGAGGACCGTGTCCATCATGCCGGGCATGGAGACCCTCGCCCCCGAGCGGCAGGAGAGCAGCAGGGGGTTGTCGGGGTCCCCGAACGCTGCACCGGTGGTCTTCTCTATCAGGGCGAGCGCCTTCGTCACCTGGGCCCGCAGGTTCTCCGGATAGTGCTTGTTGTTGGAGTAGTACTCCGTACAGACCTCGGTGGTGATGGTGAACCCGGGCGGGACCGGGAGTCCGATCCTGGCCATCTCGGCCAGGTTGGCCCCCTTCCCGCCCAGGAGGTTCTTCTGTCCGCCGTGGCCATCGGTCTTGTGGCCGCCGAAAGAGTAAACTAGTTTTTTAGCCATTGATTCGGAACCCCCGGATAGTGTCAGTGGGTTGGTCATGGCGCGGAAGCCGAGCGTGGCTCCGCCGCCCACGCCGGAGCGCCTCGCGGCCCCTCCCTTCCTGCTCCCGCCGCCCCGCCCGCTCCCCGGCGGGGGACGGCGCTTGTGGCGCGCTTCGGGGTCGGTGCCGGATGGTTCACGGCGTCGGTGCTGTCCGCCTTCTCATTTCAAGGTTCGCTCCCTCACTGGTGAAAACACATCGTCTGCGTGTGACCATGTTTGTTTCGGTTTTGCATTTTTATAGCAGAAAGCCGTTATCCGTTCAATCGGAAAAGCGTGATCGCGTCTTGCGCCGAAAGCCCCGCCGCCCGGCCGGGCCAACCCCGCTTGGGTCGGCGCCTTCGCGGTTCCTGTCAGGGCCGGGAAAGCCGCGTTTGGCTAGAGCGTGCGGGGGCCTGCGGGCGCGTTGCCGGGAAGCGCAGCCTTGCCGTCGGGGGGAGGCGGGATCCGCGGCGGGCATTCCGCGAGGCGGGAAGGGCCGTGGCGGCCCGGTGGAAACAGCCAATGATACCCGGTTGTTAAGGCGGCGGTTCCGCGCGCGTCCCGGGCCCGAGGAACCACTTCCCTCCTGCCCTCCCGGCGTCACCAGGACGCCGGCACGCCGCCCGGCGCTCCCTTCAGCCCCGCATGCCGCGGGGGCCGGCCTCTCCCCGCCGTCCCGCCCGGTTCCCCGCGTTTCCAAAATCGTTCCCCCGGTTGCTATAATGAGCTCGCTTCCCGGCCGTCGCGGCCCTTTCCGTCCTGCGGTCCCGGGAGGCCACAGGAGGGCTGTGCCATGGCGCGGGAAGGCGCGGGTTCTGTTGCCGAGGGTTGGGAGGCCTTGCGCGATCTCTACCTGGGGCACTTGCGGGTGGAGCGGGGCCTCTCGCCGCACACCATAAGCGGGTACGCCAGGGATCTCGCCGATCTCGCGGCCTTCTTCGCGGGGAAGGGCATAGACGCCCCGGCGCGGGCGGGGCGCGGCGAGATACAGGGTTTCGTCCTCCACCTGGCAGCCGAGAGGGGCCTTTCGGCGCGGAGCAGGGCCCGCAAGCTCTCGGCGGTAAAGGGATTTTTCGCCTTCCTGGAGAACGAGGGTCTCGCGGAACGGGACTGCGCCGCCGGGGTGGAAGGCCCCAGGCTCCCCCGCCCTCTGCCCAAGGCTCTCACCCGGCGGGAGGCGGAGCTGCTCGTGACCTCGCCGGATCTCTCGCGGCCGGGAGGGCTCAGGGACCGCGCCATGTTCGAGCTACTGTACGCGGGCGGGCTCAGGGTCTCCGAGCTGGCGGGGCTCACCCTGGGTCAGCTCAATCTCCCCGAATCATTCCTGCGGGTGCGGGGCAAGGGCTCCAAGGATCGTCTGGTCCCCGTGGGGGACGAGGCCGCCCGCTGGCTCGCCCGCTACATGGCCGAGGAGAGGCCCAGGCTCGACAGGACCGGGAAGGCCTCATGCCTGTTCCTCAACGCCCGCGGGGGCCCTTTGAGCCGCCAGTACCTCTGGCGCCTCGTCTCGCGGCACTCGGCACTCGCCGGCATCCGCCACGCGAGCCCGCACGTCATCCGCCACTCGTTCGCCACGCACCTGGTGGAGGGGGGGGCAGACTTGCGGTCGGTCCAGGCCATGCTGGGCCACGCTGGGCTGGGCACCACCGAGGTCTATCTCAGGGCCGCCGACTCCCGGCTCAAGAGCGTCCATTCCAGGCGCCACCCGCGGTCGGGGCGCTGAGCGCCTGGGCGGCGGCCGTCCCCGAAGCCCGCCGCCGCACCCCGTGCCGGAAAGGAGGGCCCCTTGACACTGCGCAGGAACGGGTCCGCCGGACCGCGAGGGCCGCGCCGCGGCGGCCCGGAAACCCCAGGAATGCCATGAGCCAGCCGATACTCCAGGCGGCGAAGACCGTCGTTACCTGTCACATCAACCCCGACTTCGATGCCGTCGCCTCAATGGTGGGTGCCTCCATACTCTATCCGGAGGCGGTGCTCCTGCTGCCGGGGGGGGCGGGCCGGAGGCTCGCCGGGACGTTCGTGAAGGGTGTCCTGGCCTCCCGGAACATGGTCAGGCCCAAGGAGCTGGAATACCCGGCCGTGGAGAGGCTCGTGGTGGTGGACACCCGCCGCCCGGACCGCATAGGCTTCGCGCAGCCGCTTCTCAAGAACCCGGGGCTGGACGTCCACCTGTACGACCACCACCCTTACTCCGCAGGCGATCTTGAGGGCTCGGTCGTGGTCTCCGAGCCGGTGGGGGCGACCGTCACGCTGCTCTCGGAGCTGATGCGCGAGCGGGGGCTCGCCCCCGACTCTGACGAGGCCACCATGCTCGCCCTGGGGCTCTACGAGGACACCGGGGCCTTCACCTTCGGGTCCACCACCGCGAGGGACCTCGCTGCCGGGGCCTGGCTACTCTCCTTGGGCGCGGATCTGGAGACCGTGGCGCAGCTCACCTCCCGCGAGCTCTCCGCCGAGCAGGTCTCGCTCCTGAACGAGCTCATCACCACGGCGGAGATCCGGGAGGTGAGGGGGCGCACCCTCGCGGTGGCCGTGGCCCGCCGCGAGGGCCACATCGAGGACGTTTCGGTGCTGGGCCCCCGGCTCATGGAGATCCTCGATCTCGACACCGTGTTCCTGCTGGTCCAGATGGAGTCGCTGGTGCAGGTGACGGGGAGGAGCCGCTCGGGCGGCTTCGGGGTGGGGGAGATACTGAAGCCCCTGGGCGGCGGCGGCCACCAGGGGGCGGCCGCCGCCGCGATCAAGGGCAAGTCGCTCGAGGATGTCCGCGACGATCTGGAGGACTCCATCAAGGAGTCGGTGGGGAGGCTCTTCCGGGCGGGAAGCATCATGGTGCACCCGCCCATCTGCCTCCCCGAGACGCGGCCGATATCCGAAGCAGCGGACATGATGTCCCGCTACGGGCTCCACGTCATCCTCGCGGAGGACTCTGCGGGGAAGGTCTCGGGCATCATCCGCGAGCAGAGCGTCTCCCGTGCCATGTACCACGGACTGAACGCCTATCCCGTCCGGGATTTCATGACGACCGATTTCGAGACCGCCTCCCCCGACACCTCCTTCCACGAGGTGAAGCGCGTGATAGTGGACCAGCGGCAGCGGATCCTCCCCGTGACGGACCCCTCCGGCAGGGCCCTGGGTGTGGTCACCCGCACCGATCTCCTGCACCTCCTGGCGGCCGAGGCCGGAGGCGATGAGGGGAGGGCCAGTTCTCGCACGCCTTTCGACCGCAACCTCGGGTCCCTCATGAGGGAACGGCTACCCCGCGATGTCTTCGCGATGCTCAGGGAGCTGGGCGAGGAGGCGGACGGGTTCGGCACCGGGCTCTACCTCGTGGGCGGCACCGTGCGCGATCTGATCATGCTCAAGCCCATCCGTGATCTCGACCTCACCGTCACGGGCGAGCTCGGGCCCTTCGTGAAGGCCCAGGCGGCCCGGCTCAAGGGCGAGCTGAGGACGCACCCGCGCTTCAAGACGGCGACGCTCTCCCTGCCCGGGGGCGTCAAGCTCGACTTCTCCAGCGCGCGGGTGGAGTACTACGAGTATCCCGGCGCCCTCCCGGTGGTGCGCCACGCCTCCATCCAGCTGGACCTGCAGCGCCGGGACTTCACGGTGAACTCCCTCGCCGTCAGCCTGGCCCACTCCGACTTCGGCAAGCTCCTCGACTACTACCGGGGCTACCAGGACGTGAAGGACGGGCTCATCCGCGTGCTCCACAGCCTCAGCTTCGTGGAGGATCCCACCAGGGCCTTCCGGGCGCTCCGCTTCGAGCGGAGGCTCGGGTTCCGCATCAGCAAGATGACCGCCGGCCTCATAGGGAACGCCGTCTCGGGCGGCTTCATGAAGAACCTCTCCCTGCGGCGGCTAATGGCCGAGCTCCGGCTCATCTGCGAGGAGGACGATCCAGGCGCCATCTTCGAGCGCATGTCGGGCTTCGGGCTCCTCAAGAGCTTCACCCCGGATCTGCGCGTCACCCGCAGGCATCTGGAACTCTTCCGGAACGTGGGTCGCGTCCGCGACTGGTACAGGCTCACCTTCGCGTCGAGGTTCTCGCCCATGTGGCTGGTGTGGTTCGCGGCGCTGACCTTCGAGCTGACCCGTGAGGAGGCCTTGCGGCTCTCGGAGGGCCTGGAGGAGGGCAAGAGGATGCTTCGGGCCCTCATCTCGGAGCGGCCCGCCATCGAGCGGGTGATCTCCTCGGGGGCGCGGTTGCCTAAGGACACGCCGCTCAAGCCCAGCGTGGCGGACGGGCTTTTCGGGAACATCTCCTGGCCCGGCATCCTCTATATCATGGCCCGCGCCGGCACGGGGCCGCTTCCCCGCGCGGGGGCGGCCGTCC
>JAITEZ010000261.1 GCA_031281735.1 Deltaproteobacteria bacterium
TCTCCATCCTCGTCCGCAACCGCCCGGGCGTGCTCTCCCACGTCGCGGGCCTCGTCACCCGCCGCGGCTACAACGTCGAGTCCATCGCGGCCGGCCCCACCGAGGACCGCAAGATCACCCGCATCACCCTGGTGGTGAAGGGCGAGGAGAACGTCCTTGACCAGGTGACCAAGCAGATCCGCAAGCTCATAGACGTCATCAAGGTGGATCCCATACCCCACGAGGCCGCCATGACCGGCGAGCTCGCCCTCATCACGGTCTCCTTCACCCCGGAGAAGAAGTCAGAGATCATGGGCCTCATCGGGCTCCTGGGCCTCGCCATCAAGCACATCGAGAAGGACTCGGCGACGGTCATGATAGCCGGGTCCGCCCAGAGCGTGGACACGGCAATCAACGGCCTCTCCCCCTTCCACATCAAGGCCATGGCCCGCACCGGGCTGGTGGCGCTCCCCCTCTCCGAGAACGGGGCCGCCTGAGGGGGCCCCTCGCCTTCCCCTGCCCGCGGCGCCCGGCGCAGCGTCCTGCGGCGGCGGGGTGCCGCCCGGCCTCAAGTCACGGGGCGGGGAGCCCCGCGCCACGCCCTGCGGGAGGCGCCGGGCGTCACGTCCAGCGGGATGGCGCCAGGCGCCGCCAAGGCCCTCGAGGCGGCGGTTCCCGCCCTCCCCGCCTGCGGCTTGGCTGTCCCGATCCGCCGCCTGCCGCGCCGCGAGATCCGCCCGGACCGGGACGGGGCGCGGGGGCAGGCGGGGAGCCGAGGCCGGGGCATGCGCATGCCATCCGGCCCTGCCGCGCGGCCCCCGGGCACTTCCGCCGGCTCCCCGCCGGCGGGCCTCAGGCCGTCTCGCGGGGGGAGGGCCCCCGCGCCCGCGCGCCCTAACGGCATGGCTTTTGCCCCCGTTATGTGCTAACCTCCCGCCGTACCGGGAAGCCAGGACACCCCGGACGCCCGCTGGGAACGCGCCCTCCGGGCGCCCGGGCGGACGGCCGCCCGCGCCATGCCGCCGATCCGGCGGGCCCCGCCGCCGCTCCGGGCCGCCCGCCGCCCCCGCCACCACCGGAAGGCCCCGCCCCATGGCCCAGACACCCGCCCCGCAGGCCCCCCCCAGGAAAGCAGAGGTCTCCCGCTCCACCAGGGAGACCGCGATATCCGTCGCCCTCTCCCTGGACGGCGGGCAGGTCGCGATCGAGACGCCCTCCGGCTTCTTCACCCACATGCTGACGGCCCTGGCCTCCTACGCCGGCTGGGGGATCGACCTCAGGGCCGAGGGGGACGCCCACGTGGACCTGCACCACACGGCGGAGGACACCGGCCTCGTCCTGGGGGACGCCCTGGCCCTCTCCCTGGGCGACTTCTCCGGCCACAGGAGGTTCGCGTCGGCCCTGGTCCCCATGGACGACGCCCTGGCCGAGGCGGCCCTGGACGCGGGGAGGCGGCCCTTCCTCCGCTTCTGTGCGCGCTTCCCCCAGCCGTCGGCCGGGGGCTTCGACTTCTGCCTCGCCGAGGAGTTCTTCCGGGCGCTCGTGACCCGGGCCGGCTGGACGCTCCACCTGACGGGGCGGCACGGCCGCAACAGCCACCACATCTGCGAGGCCCTCTTCAAGGCGACCGGGCTCGCCGCCGCTGCGGCCCTCGCCACCCGCGAGGGGCAGGGGCCGCTCTCCACCAAGGGGGTGCTCTGACGGGGCCGCCAGGCACCCCCCTCCCCCGCCGTCCCCCCCCCGACTCAACACCGCCCGCCCCGCGCCGCCCCAGGGCGCGGGGGCCCGCCGCCGCTAGCCCGCGGCCGCCCGAGGCCCCATGCTCCTCATACCCGCCATCGATCTCAAGGACGGCAAGTGCGTCCGCCTGGTGCAGGGGGATTTCGCGAGATCCACGGTCTACGGCGAGGATCCCGTCGAGACCGCCCGCGGCTGGGAGAAGGCGGGGGCGGAACTCGTCCATCTCGTGGACCTGGACGCCTCGGCGGGGAACTCCGCCAACCGGGCGGCCATCGAGGCCATCCGCGCCGCCGTCTCCTGCCGGCTGCAGCTGGGGGGCGGCATCAAGCGCCTGGAGGACGTGGAGTACTGGCTGGAGCGCGGCATCGACCGGCTGGTCATGGGCACGGCCGTCTCGGAGAACCCGGGCCTCGTGCGCGAGGCCTGCGGGAGGTACCCGGGCCGGATCGCGGCGGCCCTGGACTCCTGGGGCACCCAGCTCCGGACCTGGGGCTGGCGCCGGGACGGTGGCCGCGACCTCCTGGAGGCGGCCGCGTCGCTCAGGGGGATGGGGGTCTCGCTCGTCATCCACACGGACGTGGAGCGGGACGGCACCCAGGAGGGGCCCAACATCGGGCTCGCCCGGAAGGTGGCGCGGGTGTCGGGGCTCCCCACGGTCATCTCGGGCGGGATCTCCGGCGAGGAGGACCTGAAGGCCGTCAAGGGCCAGGCCCCCGAGCTGCACGGGATCATCTCCGGCAAGGCCCTCTACGCCGGGACGCTGACCTTCGCCCGGGGCAAGAAGATACTCGCCTCCCTCAACTGAAGGCCGCGAGTACTCCCCCCGCCCCGGCGCCACCCTGCCCGCGAACGCGGGAAGCGCGGGCGGCGGGAGGAATTGCGGCGAGTATCCCGCGATCATGACACTGTCATCCTTATCCGGACGGGGGATGGGACGGATTACCCAGCTGACGTCCGGTTTTCATTCCGTCTATCCATTGCGTTGCCGTTTGGCATAGGCGATAAGGCATAGACGTGGAATTATATCAAGCAATTTCCCTATCTTTTTAAAAGGCCTGTTTAGCGAAACTGGTAAAGAATATGGCAAAGCCCTGATGGTAACTGAATCATGATCTCTTTCTAGCGCTGTTGACCGGGACGCCGGGCACCCGTCTGAGCTTCTTCGTCGGGACCTGCAAATCCCCTAGCGCGGGAAAGGCGCGGGAGACGCCACCGGAAGTCAGTCATTCCTTGCGGCCGGGCTTTCCCCGCATGGGAGCCGCTGCCTGGCATCCGCCGGCGGGGCGCCGGCGGGGACCTTGAGACGCCATGCCGGGGGCCAGGGGCGTTGAGATGGCGGACAGGGCGCTCGTGTTCCGCATGCGCCCGGGCCGGGGCAGGAGGATCTGATCGCCCGGACCACCGGGCGCCGCCGGCCCGCCTGGAACCGGATGCTGACGCGGTTGCGATCTAGGATCTGGACATGCGGGGCCTCGCCCGGTCGCCGGACTTCGGCAGGGGCGCGGGCGACGGCGGCTGGGGCATGCCCGCGGCGGTGCCCGGTTACAAGCCGGGGGACAGGGGAGGAGGCTGTCAGCGATCGCGGGATCCTCCCCGCCGGGCAAGACCTGCCCCCGGCGCGGCCACGTGGAGGATTCCCTCGGCCTGTCCGGACGGGCATATGCCCCTGGGGACTGCGGGCAGATCGGACGCCGCCCTGAATATCAGCAGGGGGGCCCCGTCTGCCGGGGTTCCCCGGGGTAAGGGACAGCGGGAAACGCGGGGACAGCCCTGACGTGGACCCGGCGGGCCCGATACGCCTTGGGCGCGTTGCCCCGCCTCAAACGCGTAGCGTTGGGTGGCGGGGGCATATCCCCTGACCCGGCCCGCGCCGCCCCTCCGCCCGCCCGCTGGCAGGCGTCCCGCGCCCCCCGGGGCCCCGCCCGGCGCCTCCCGAAGCCTCCGAGGCAACCGGCCGCCGGCTCTGGTACAATGGCACCGCCCCCGCCGCCCCGGCGGCGGCTACCGGCCACGCCCGTAGGCCCGCAGCGGCCCCGGGGGCCGGGCCCCCGCCGGCACGCCCGGCAGCCGGGCGGACGGCCCCGGGGCCCCTTCCTGCGGGAGCGGAAACCAAAGAACAAGCGATGAAGGATACCGACAGTCGGGACAGGCAGGAACCGTGGAAGCGCCCGGGCGGCCCCGGCGGCCCTGCGGAGGGTGGCGCCCGCCATCGCGGAGGCAGGGGCCGGCCGGCCGCTGACCGGCGGGATGGTCGGGAACCGCCCGCTTCCCGGGGCGGGCCGGCAAGACCCGCGTGGAACGGGCCGGAGAGACCCGCGGGGAACGGGCCGGAGAGACCCGCAGGGAACGGGCCGGAGAGACCCGCGTGGAACGGGCCGGAGAGACCGGCGGGGAACGGGCCGACAGGACCGGCGGGGAACGATCCGGAGAGAGGCGGGCTGCTTTACTCCGACACCAGCGAGTCGGCGGATCCCGCCGTGCGCGCGAGGGCCCGGGAACTCCTGTACTCGCGGGACATCGCGGACGAAGGCGATGACGCGGGCGGGCCGGTCGCGCTGGACGGCGGCGGGCCGGACGGCCGTGAACCGCCCGCGGGCCGGAGCCTCCCGGAAAGTCCCGCAGGGACCGGGCCGGAGGGAGGCGGGCTGCTTCACGCAGACACCAGCGAGCCGGCGGATCCAGCCGTGCGCGCGGGGGCCCAGGAACCCCTGTACCCGCTGGAGATCGCGGACGAAGGCGAAGACGCGGGCGGGCCGGACGCGCGGGACGGCCAGGACTGCCACGCCGCCCGAGGCGGCGGGGACGGGCAGGGCGGCCGGGACACCCGCGGCGGCGGGGACGGGCGGGACGGCCGGGGCGCACCGGGGATGGCCCTGCCGCGGCCGCCCCGGGAACCCCAGGATCCCGAGCCCCTGGAGAGCCCCCTCGAGAGGGAGT
>JAITEZ010000175.1 GCA_031281735.1 Deltaproteobacteria bacterium
GCGGAGGCCCCGCGTGCCCGACACCCTCTGGGCGCCCTGGCGCATGGACTATATCCTGGAGGACCCGAAGCCCGGCGGCTGCGTCTTCTGCCTGCCCCCGGGCCACGAGGGGCCCGATCCCGAGCGGCTCGTCCTCTGGTCTGATCCGACCGTCTTCCTTGTCATGAACCGCTACCCGTACAACAACGCCCACGTGCTCGCGGCCCCCCGCAGGCACGTGGCCACCCTGTCCGAGGCCACCCCGGGGGAGCGGGCGGCCCTGATCGAGCTCACGGCGCGGGCCACGGAGGTCATCGGCGGCCTCCTGCGCCCCGACGGCTTCAACATCGGGATCAACCAGGGCCGCACGGCCGGCGCGGGCATCGACACCCACCTCCACGTGCACGTGACGCCCCGCTGGAACGGCGACACCAACTACATGACCGTCCTGGGGGAGACGCGGGTCGTCCCCGAGCATATCCGGCGCACCTACGAGCGGCTCCTGGAGCGCTTCAGGTGAGCGCGCCGGAGGCCTCACCCCGGCCGGGCCTCACCCCCGCCCTGAGGCAGTACATGGAGACCAAGGAGGCCTGGCCGGGGTCCTTCCTGTTCTTCCAGATCGGGGACTTCTTCGAGCTCTTCTTCGAGGACGCCGAGAGGGCCGCGCCGCTCCTCGATCTCGCCCTCACCAGCCGCCAGAAGATCGACGGGGTCCCGGTCCCCATGTGCGGGGTGCCGCTGGCCGCCTGCGACCTGTACGTCAACCGCCTGGCGTCCCTGGGCCACAAGGTGGTGGTCTTCGAGCAGGAGGGGCCGTCCCCGCCCCCCGGCAAGCTCGCGCCGCGCAGGCTTGCGCGGGTGGTCACCCCCGGCACCGTGGTCTCCGAGGACGGCCAGCCCGCCGGCCGCTACATGGCGGTGATCCTCCACGAGGGCTCCCTCGCGGCGGCGGGCGGCCCGGCCCGCGAGGCCGACTGGCGGGACGCCGATCCCAGCGGGGAGGGGGGCCCCGCCGGGCCCGCCGGAGGCGCGTCCCGGGGCGCCGCCTCCCGGACCGCCCGCGGGCGGCCCTCCCGGCCCGCCTCTCGCGTGTGCGCCTCGGCGGGCGCGGCCCCGGCGGACAGGGATCCCCCCGAGGGCGGCTGGTGGTTCCTGGCGGCGGCCGATCTCTCCACCGGTGACTTCCAGCTCGCCCGCGCCAGGGATCTGGACGGCCTCGGCCCCGAGATCTCGGCCTTCGCGCCGCAGGAGATCCTCCACCCGGACCCCCCGCCCCCGGGGCTCGCGGAACTGCTGGGCGGCGCCGGCGTCTACACGGCCCCCCTGGGGCCGGAGGCGCTCGCGGGGGCCGAGGAGGCCCTGGAGACGGTCTTCGGGAAGGGCCTCGCGGGGCACCTGCCTGAGCTCTCCGGGAGCCGGGGAGGGCTAGCCGCCTGCGGGGCGGCCGTCAAGCGCCTCCTCGAGCTCTCGCCGGGATCCTCCCTCGCGCACCTCTCCCCGCCCCGTCTCCTCTGGACCTCGCCCTCCCTCTCCCTGGACGAGGCCGCCCTGAGGAACCTGGAGCTCGTGAGATCCCTCAGGGACGGGGGCCGCAGGGGGACGCTCCTCGAACTCCTGGACATGAGCGCCACACCCATGGGCTCCCGGACCCTCCAGGACTGGCTCACCCGGCCCTCCCGGGACCGCGCCGAGGTGGAGGCCCGCCACGGGGCCGTGGAGGAGCTCCTGTCCCGGGCGTCCGACCGCGAGGAGCTCGCCGGGCTCCTGAAAAGCCTCAAGGATCTCGAGCGGGCCCTCTCGCGGCTGGCCCTGGGCCGGGGGACGGTGCGGGATCTGTACCTGGTCAAGAACGCCCTGGATCTGGCCCCCCGCGTAATGGCCATCCTGCGCGGCTTCGCCGGGGGGGGTCTCCTGCGGCGGCTCGCCGCCGGACTCGGGGAGGTGCTGGATCCCGGCCCCCCCGCCGGGACGCCGGATACCTCCCCGCCAGGAGGGGAGCCGGTTCCCGCCCCACCCGCCGGGACGCAACCGCCCGCGCCTGGCGGCGTCTCCGGCGCGGGCGACCGGCCGTGGGCCGGGGGGCCGGCGCCTGCCGCCGGCCCCGTCCCCTCCCTCTTCGCGGCGATCCCGCAGGGCCCGCCGGGCCCCGCCCCTCCCGCGGACGCCGTCCGGGGCCTCAGGCGCGCGCTGGATCTCGTGCTCGCCGAACCCCGCGATCCCGCCGCCCCCGAGGGGGCGGCGGTCCGCCCGGGCACCTCGCCGGTCCTGGACGAACTCCGCGCGCTGGAGAGGGACGGGCGGAGGGCCGTCGCGGCCCTCGAGGCCGAGGAGAAGAGGCGGACAGGCATCCAGAGCCTCAAGGTGGGCTACAACCGGGTCTTCGGGTACTACCTGGAGATCCCGCGCAGGCACGCCTCGCTCGCCCCCGCCGGGTGGACCCGGAGGCAGACACTGGCCGGGGCCGAGCGCTACGCGAGCCAGGAGCTCGTAGAGCTCGAGGGCAGGATCCTCTCCGCCGGGGAGAAGCGGGAGGCCCTGGAGCAGAGGATACTCAGGAACCTCCGGCGCCGGGCGGGGGACGCCTCCGCCGGGGTGAAGAGGATCTCGCGGATCCTGGCCTACGCCGACGCCCTCCGGTCGCTCGCGGAGGCCGCGCGCCGCTACGGCTGGACGAGGCCCCGGATAGTCGCCGACGACGTGATAGACATCAAGGCTGGCCGCCATCCGGTGGTGGAGGCGTCGCTGGCGCGGGGGGACTCCTTCGTGGCAAACGACGTGCGCCTCTCACCCAAGGAGAGGATCCTGATCGTGACCGGCCCCAACATGGCCGGCAAGTCCACCATCCTCCGGCAGACGGCCCTGATCGTCGTCCTGTGCCAGATGGGCTCCTTCGTGCCCGCCGAGGAGGCGAGGCTCTCCATCCGCGACGCGGTCTTCACCAGGGTGGGCGCCGCGGACGATCTGGCGGGGGGGCATTCCACCTTCATGGTGGAGATGAGCGAGACCGCCCGCATCCTCGCCCGGGCCACCCCGCGGAGCCTGGTCATCCTGGACGAGGTCGGCCGCGGCACCTCCACCTTCGACGGCCTCGCGATAGCCTGGGCGGTGGCCGAATACCTGCACGACCGGGCCGGGCGGGGGGTGCCCACCCTGTTCGCCACCCATTACCACGAGCTGGTGGATCTGGCCCGCTCGAAGCCCCTGGCCGTCAACTACAACGTCGCCGTCCGCAAGTGGCAGGGCAAGGTGGTCTTCCTGAGGAAGCTCCTCCCCGGCGGCACGAGCCGGAGCTACGGCCTGGCCGTCGCGGCCCTGGCGGGCCTCCCCAAGGCGGTCACGGAGCGGGCCGCGGAGGTCCTCCAGGATCTCCTGGAGGGGGCCAAGCGCTCCATCCGCCCCCAGATACGCCCCCGGGGCCTCCTGGGGCACCTGGAGCCCCCGCCCGCCCAGGATCCCGAGGCCCGTGGCCTCTGGGCGCCGGACGGCCTGGACGAGGGCCTCCCGGCCGGGCCCGCGCCCGCAGCCCCCCCGCCGCCCGGGCAGCCCTGCCCCCCCGCCGCCCGGTCCCCGGCCCCCCCGGGCGGAACCGCCCCGGCGGCGGGACCGGCCGCGAACACGGAGGGCACGGGCGCGGCGCAACCCAGGCCCCTGCTCCCGGGGGCGGAGCTCGAGGCCGAAAGGGAGCGTCTCGTCGCCGACATCAGCGCCATAGAGACCGAAAGCCTGACCCCGCTGGAGGCCCTGAACCTCGTCCACGCCCTGAAGACCAGAGCGGGGGGGCTCCTTTGAGGAGCGGTCCGGAAAGGCCCTCGCCCGGCCCCTGGCAGGCGGAGGGCGGGAGCGGGGGAGGCCGCCCCTCCCAGGCCGCAGGCGCCCCCTCCCCGGCAGCGCCCCGCGCCGCAGGGCTCGGCGGCAGCTCGGCCCTGCGGGCGACGCTCGCGACCCTGCTCCTGACCCTCCTTTCGCTGTATCTCCCCGCCCGGGCCGGGGCTGCCGGGGAACTCGCCCGGGCGCGGGAGGCCCGGACCCAGTTCTTCCAGGGCAAGGACGCCGCCGCCCGCGACTCCTGGCTCAGGCTCATCACCCGCTTCGAGGAGGCCTCGGCCGCCCAGGTGCGCGACACCTTCCGGGCGCAGGCGGACCTGGAGGGGGCCGAGCTCGCCCTCCAGTGCTTCTACCGCTTCAGGGACCAGAAGGACGCCGTCCGCGCGGAAAGGCTCTCCCGCAAGGCCGTCAAGTCCTGCGCCAGGTGCCCCACCGCCCCCAAGGCGGAGATAATCCTGGGCCGGGCCCTGACCGCCCTGAGACGCATGGACGACGCCTACCGCGAGCTCATGAAGGTGGAGCTGAACCATCCCGACGCCCCCGAGATCGAGGAGGCGCGGGAACTCATGACCACCCTCCGGGCCGGGGGCACGCCGCCGCCCTACCCCACCGCCGAGCCTGCGGTGCTCTCGGGGGCGCGGCCCCCCGCGGGCGCCGCCCCACCGGGAACCGCGTCTCCAGCGGGATCCGGAGCCCTTCCCGGCAGGCCGGCCCCCCCGGCCCGTCCTACCGCGGCGCGGGGCGGGGACGGCTCCGGAGGCGCCCCGGCGCGGGAGGGGGCCGCCACCGGGCCGGGGCGCGGGACGCCCCCCGCGCCGGCCAAGCCACCCGTCAAGCCCCCTCCCCCCCGCAAGGACGGGCTCGCCCAGGTCTACGCCGTGACCGTCGAGAGGCGCCAGGGCTACACGGCCGTGGTGGCCTGGACGGACCGGGTCACCTCCTACGTCTACAACCTCATCCCCCCGCAGCGTAGCGGGGGGTTCCACCGCGTCTACGCGGACATCCGGGGCGCCCGGCTCGCGGGCGGCCTCCCCGGCGCGAGCAAGAGCTCGCCGCCCCTGGTGCGCCTGGTAAAGATCAACCAGTTCTCGCAGGACACCGCGCGCCTGGTGATGGATCTCCCCGAGCCCTACCCCTACGCGCCCGTCTTCCTGGACGATCCCCCCCGGCTGGAGCTCAGGGTGGCCGGGGAGGCGGAGGATCTGCCCCCCACCGAGGCGGACGCGCCCCCCGAGCCCCGGAAGGCGCCCGATCCCCCGCCCCGGGCCGGGCCCGGGCGCGGCGCGCGGGGGCCCGCGGACTCCCTGGCCCGCCAGCTGGGCCTGAAGATCCGGAGGGTCGTGATAGACCCCGGCCACGGCGGGAAGGACGGGGGCGCCGCGGGCAACGGCCTCCGCGAGAAGGACGTCGCCCTCAAGGCCGCCCGCATGCTCAAGGCCAAGATAGAGAGGCGCCTGGGCCTCGAGGTGGTGCTCACCCGCGACTCCGACCGCTTCGTGACCCTCGACCGCCGGACGCGGATCGTGCGGGACTCCAAGGGGGATCTCTTCATCTCCGTCCACTGCAACGCCAACACGCTGTCCTCGGTGGAGGGCCTGGAGACCTACCTCCTCAACTTCGCGACCGACCCCTCCGCCCAGACCGTGGCCGCCCGGGAGAACGCCTCCTCCCAGAAGTCCATGTCCGAGATGGCGGGGATACTCGACCTCATCGCCAAGAACACCCGCGTGGCGGAGTCGCGGGTGCTGGCCCGCACGGTCCACGGGAAGGCCCTGGGTTCCCTGCGGACCAGGTACAAGGTGCGCGACCTGGGCGTCAAGGAGGCCGTCTTCCTGGTGCTGGTGAACGCCGACGTGCCCGCCATACTCATGGAGATAGGCTTCCTCACCAACAAGAGGGAGGCCGAGCGGCTCTCCCAGGACGCCTACCTCGAGCTCCTGACAGACGGAGTGACGGACGGGCTCAAGGCATACGTGGACGGGCTCCCTCACTAGTACCCTGGCACTGGTGTACATGTGGGGTATATAGTCGTCCCTGATAAAGTATTTGAGTAATCGTTCACCCCCCCCATTGACCTTATACTCCCCTCTCTCACTCCGATCTCAATCCAATCTAGTGCCCTCCCAAGTCTCCCGCTCTCCAAGGAGTCCTAGAAAAAATGCTCTATTGTATATATTTTAGAAGGATGCATATATCCTGAATCTAACTTCAATCTAACAGTCTGCTTAAAACATTATTCCCGCACTGAATAACCCTACTTGTTTGTCAAGTCATGATGAATTACAATTCAAAAGTTATTAATGATCCCACTTGGCTTTAACAGTCTTCCAAACGCATCGTGTTCGTTCCCCGCACCTCGGCTCCACCTGCCTTCCGCCTAGCTACCCCCGCCTTTGCGTCATTCCCCCCCGCTTCCTCCTCACGGCCCCTTCATCTTCCGTCTCGCGGCCCCCCCCGGTCTCGTGCCGTCCCGGCATGTCCCCCGGCTGTTGGGCAGTCCGGCCGTGATCAAATAATGCCCAGAAAAATCATCTGAGCCGGTAAAAAAAGCCTAAATCACATTGGACATCACAGGTCAAGCATGGACGGATGCTCCTCGTTCCTGCACCATGCCGACAGGCAGGCAAGGATATACTCATGAGTACTTCGCCCGCGTTTATGGCACGTGGCGATGACCGCCATCATGCGGGCGAGTCTTTCCCGCCCCCTCCCGCTCCTGGTCACGGAAGTGACAGCCCTGTCTATCACCAGGCACCTTATCGACCGTTCCGCGGCGTTGTCCGTCGGCTCTACGCCACTCATATAAATGAAAGTGAAGCACGCGGAGCCTGTCTCCTCATCCTTCTGACGATCTTGCGGCAAGCGCCATCGCTTTCCGGTGCGCATCCAATGGCATGGTGCAGGAACTCGGCGGCGCAGGCCTGCAGCCGGCATATCAGGCCGATGCCGTACGGGTCCTCCCTGAACCGGTGATGGAGCCTGAACAGCCTGTCTTTCAGCTCCAGCAGCCTCAGACCGTACACGCGCCTCTCCCCGACATGGCTCTCTGCGATGTCCCTGAGCGATCTTGTCAGGTGAGCCCAGCACAGCCGCATCGCTAGATCCTTGCGCTTCTCATGGAACAGCGTGTACGCCCCGTGGAAGTCGCTCCCGAGCGCGCAGGAATAGCCGGTGCCCAGGACCTTCTCCAGGACGGCGCAGGAACGGCTGGCGGATATGAATAAGACGGTGGACGTAGCGGCGGCGAAAGCCCAGATCCACATCGGCGCCCCGTTTTCCCTGTTGCCTGTCTCGTCCACGTTGACGCGCGTCTGGAGTCGCAGGGCCTCGCGAAGCTGCCCGACGGGGCGTCCCACGCTTTCCGGCGCCCGGCAGAGGGCCTCGTCGACGCCCCCCCTCCCAGCCTTCGCCCCCAGGGCCGCGAGGAACCCCCGGGGATTGCCGACGCTCATGTGCCCAGCGAATTTCAGCATGGCCGGCAGTGCCGGCATCCTGGGCCCTAAAAGCCCGGTCCCCAGGGCTGCGGGCCTGTTGGAAGGCGGTGGCCGCACCCTTCGCAGACGTAGACCTTGACCCCGTGCAGGACCCTGGGCACGCTCTGCGGAGGGTTCTCGTGCTGTTCCACGAGCTCTCCGTCTGCCGGGAAGTGATTCAGCCTGCCCCCGCAATCCGGGCAGACGGGAACGTCGATGCCGTGGATCTCCCTGAATTCGGCGTCGCCCTCGTCCAGGGGCGGGCGGCTGTTCGGCCGGTGCCCCTTGGGGCCGGGCCTCCACTTCGCCTTCGACCCCGCCATCCGGGCCTTTCCCATCCTGCCCTTGGACATGGGGTCGTCCGCCGAGGGTTTCGAGGAGGACGTCCTGGAACCCCTCCCGGGCTTTCCCAGGGTGTCTTTTAGCCGGTCGATCTCGTTTGCCAGCTCCAGGCCGGACGGGCCGGACCCGGCGGGCCCTGAAGACAGGATCCCCGGGAGCATCCGGTTTCCGGCGGCATACGCGGCCGTATCCCTCGCGGATTTCAGACGATCCCTTGCCGCCTGCACGTTTGACAGGACAAGGCTTTTGTTCCTGGCGGCCAGTCTGGCGTTTTCCTTTTCCCGGGTGTCCGGCTTGAACAGCAGGAAAACGGACAGGCATGCCAGAACGCGCGGATCAGCCTTGGACAATGCCTTGAGGGCCTCTCCGGGCCCGGCTTCCGTCAGTCCGGCCATGTCAATGTCCGGCGGTGGTGGAGACCTGGCTGGGACGTTGACCGGCGACTCCGGGGCTGACGTCCTTTCGAGTGGACTGTCCCCTCCGTCCCGGCCGGTATGTCTCCCGTGCCGCCGTCTGGCCGCAGACGGGGCTTGATTCCGGCCTGACCGCCTCCGGAAAGGCAGGCGGAGGGAAGGATCCGCCCGCCAGGCGAGAATTCGTTTGTGGCTCGGTTTCCAACATTAGCCAATTGGAACTATTATAATTGAATTTATTCATTTTAAATCCTACTGATGGCAACTAATTACATCAAAATCCCTTAAGGAGTAATTTAGCATTACTTGATAAACATGTCCAGTGATTTGAGTTAAAAACAGGAGGCTAGACGCACTTTTCATCGTCTTTGGGGCTCTGATATGGTTTACGCCAGTCTCAGAGGCGGAAAGGATTTTTTCCGGGAGCGGCTTAGACAGCAGGCAGACGCGAACGTGAACTTACGGATCTTGCTGAATGTGGAAAGAAGCAGGAGAGGGAGAGGATCAAGAGCTCGGAGTGAGGGGGGGTGAACAATTACTTTTAATCCATTTGTAAATTATATGCTATTGAGACCTTAAGATGCACTGAAGCATGATTTGAAGTGTATTGTACACTTGATCGCTGAATCTATAAAGCAGGGAAGGAAATACAGAACAAAATAATTTCTAAATTTATGATATATCAGAGTAAACTTTATGGAGAATGGAATTTTAGATTCAAAGTGACTATTCAGCCGTCTACGGAGCTTATGGCGGGCTCCGGTCATGGGATGGCAGGCCGGACAGCGGTTATAACCGTAGGCGACTCGCCGACCTGGGCTTGGCAACAGACCGTTGAGGCATTCTTTCACGACGGTCTGGACCGCGGCGGCAGGTTCCCCAGACACGGGGCTCGGCCTCCACCTTTGAACCCGCTGCTGCCGACCCCGTGAGCCGATGACCGGAGGCTTATCCAGAGGGCGCTGGTTCCAAGGAGCCTGACGGGCAGACAGCGCCATGACACCTGTCTAAAGTGGCAATATCAGGCCCAGCAGGCCCTTCTCAGCTGCTTAGGCATATTTCCACAGAGCGCCGCTTGACATGAAACAAAAAAACTGATTAAGGCATAGCCAACCGGGTCCCTCATCTTCCCCTTCCGGCAAAGAGCCCCTTCAGGCGGCTTCATACTCCCCCTGATGCCAAAGAAGATCTCCAAGAGCCACCGCATCAGGAGTCAGGATCTCGCCCGGGCGAAGGGCTGCCCGCGGGAAATCGCCAGACTGCACCTGAAGGCTCTTCAATCGGGGGATCCCCAATCGGAGGCGGCTCAATCGACTTTCCCGGAGGCCTGCCGGGCGATGGCAGACCTGGTCGCCAAGGCCCCCGCGCTTATTGACGGCACGGGTGTCGTCAAGGGGCCCGACGACAGCGGCCTGCCTCCCGGCAAGGATCCCGCCCGCTAGAGGAAGACCAGGTCGCCCAGGGTGAAGGGAAGCGGAAACACGGGGGCCAGAAAGGCCGTCCTGGCAGGATCCTCATGCCGGCCCCCGACCGCAGCGGAAGGGTGGAGCCGGTCCCGGAGGAGGTGCAGGCCAGCCCTCAGAGGCGCGGGGCATCGGGGGACACGGGGCCCGCCAGGCATCCGATGTCCGGTCCGGATCCAGCCCCGGAGCACGGAACACGGGAGACGGGCCTGCAGTGACCGCGAGACCGGCAGGATGGCGGTCTCGGAGTTCCGGACGGGGTTGGCAGCCCTGTCCAGTGCGGTGGCCGTGTCAGCACCGGGGAGGGCGGCAGAAGGGGGCGCCGAGATACGGGAACCTTTCCTGAGGCCGGAGGACTGCGGGGATGGGATCCTGCTCTCCATGGCTGATCCGGACGTCCCGTTCACAGACAAGGCCGCAGGGCAGGGCCTCCGCATGAGCAAGGTGCATGACAAGGTCACGGGGACCTTCAGGAGAATGAGGCGCGCCGGCGGGCACTGCCGGGCGGGGGGCTGCATCCTCTCCTGCCGGAAGCAGGGCTACCGCCCGCTCAAGGCCCCGGAGACGCCGGTGCGCGGCGAGATCCCCGCCTTCTTCTCCTGGTGGCTGGAGAAGGGGGACGGTCTTGCCTGAAGCGCGGGACGGGTGTCCGGGATCGGGGGACGCGGCTCAGGAACCTGGGCGGTTCGCCTGCCGCAGCCGCGGCCTTGGGGGAAGCGCGGGCGCGGGGCGGGAGTCCGGGATCGGCGCCCGGGACGGGGTTTTGAAACCTGGGCGGTCCGCCCGCCGCAACCGGGTATTTTCCGGCAGGATATATGGACGTGCTGCCGGTCTGAGTTCCATGTGCTGACAGTTATCCGCGGGGCAAGTTTTTTTGGCTGAATGGTTACGATTTAAAAACCAAAAGAGGTCTATGTAATTTCATTACGGGCCCTATGAAGCAAGAACCCGCCGAAGACCAGAGGCTGGCTTTCGCCTCTGTCCGCCGGAATCCCCTGACTTCAGCCAGGGGAGGATGTCAAGTGCCGCGAGGGGATCACGGGAGAACCACGATCCTGAGACCGACGAGGCGCCTCCGGGCAAGCGATTCCGGCCTTCCCGCCGTGGAAACGGTCATCCCGGGCGTCCATCAGCAGAAGCGCTTTCATGCCGCCGAGCCCACGCGGCACCCGCCGGGGAGCAGGCCTCGCCGCCGGGAGGCGGCCAGTTCCCGCGGAATGCTGGTTGCCGCGTCCGCCTGGCGGCGCAGGAAGAACGCCGGCCCCGTGAGGCCGCCCCTCCCAGGAGGCCCGGCCTGCCCTTCTCGGGAGGTTGCCTGTCCGTCCCTCAGGAGGGTGCCTGCCAGGGCCTCACAGGGAGTAATGGAGCGCCATCAGTGGGGCCGTGGGCCTCATCCCGGCGTCCAGGTAGAGGGTGAGGGCGGGGAGGTTCCAGGAGGCGGTCTCCGCCTCGATCGTCCTCCCCCCCCTCTCGTAGAGATCCGACGACAGCGCCGAGAGCAGGAGCCTTCCCAGGCCCTGTCCCCGGCGCCTCTGGGCCACGTGGATGATGGCGAGCGAGGCCCGCTCCCCCTTCAGGCTCCCCGTGGCGAGTCCCACGGGCTCGCCGCGGCGGGTGTCCGAGGCGACCAGGGCGGAGAAGCGCCCGGAGGAGAGATCGCGTTCGGCCACCAGCCTCCAGAGCCTCCCGGAGAAGCCGTCGGGGAGGAAGGGGCCGTGCAGGTGATGCCCGTCGTAGAAAAGGTCACCCAGGCCGTCCAGCACCGCCCTGACCTCGTCAGGATCCCCGGTTTCCGCGCCGCCCGCCCGGCCGCCGCCCACAACCCCGGCGGGCGCCCCTCCCATGGGGGCCGCGGCGGAGCCGGGGGCTTCGCCCGCGGGGCGCCCGAGAGGCCTGACGACTACGCCGGCGGGACGCGGGGCGGCCCCCTCCCCCGCGAGGAGGGGCAGCGGCCCGGCGAGGCGGGTGGCCACCTCGGCCACCCGGAAGCCGGCGTCGGAGTAGCCCCGCAGCACCGCTGGGTCGTGATAGGTCTTGACCGACAGGAACCTGTCCCCGCGGCCCCTGGCGATCTCGAGCGCCCTGGCCGCCATGAGCCCGGTCCTCTCCTGCCTGCCGTCCGGATCCGGTTCCACCAGGAAGGGCCCCTGGAGCATGGCCGACCCGTGCCCCAGGAGTTCGGTCTCCAGCTCCCTGGCCCGGTACAGGAGAAGCCCCCGCGCCGGATGGCTTTCATCGGCCCAGACCACCTGGGCCTTGCCGTCCGCCACGAGCATGGAGACCTCGCGGACATCGACGGCGTCCAGCCGGGGTGTCCACAGCGAGTAGGGAGGGGGGAGCGTCCTCTGCTCGCGGGAGATGAGCGTGAGGGTGGCGGCGAGAATCCTGGCCGAGGCCTCGCGCCTGGACCTGGCCGCGCCCTCGGAGGGGCTCACGAGCCGCTGCCGCGGGAGGCGTCCCCGCCGGGCGGCGTCCCCGCCGAGCTGGCCCCGTTCCCGGGGCCGCCCACGGCCCCCCCCCCGGATCCGCCACCGGCCCACGTCCCGCCTGCGTCCCCCTCCCCCGCGAGGGCCCTCTTGAAAACGTCGTACTTGTCGGTGTTGTGGTAGCAGTTCCGGCAGACGGGGGAGCCGTCGTGCCCCATGGCGCGGCCCACCAGATCCCGCTGGGCCTCGAGCCTGGGGTGCCGCCAGGCCTCGGCGAGGGTCATCTCCCCGAAGCGCCCTATGGTATGGCACTCGCGGCCCTCCGCGTCCTGGCCGCAGAACTGGATGGCCCCGTCGTGCTTGACCTCGAGGGCCAGGAACACGTCCACGCACCTGCCGCGGGCGAGGCCCGCCGACTGCTCCGCGAGATGGGGCCTGGCCTCTTCGGTCTCCGCCACGAAGCTCAGGTTCGTGAGATCCACCGCCACCTTGTCCACGCTCTCCAGCCACGCCGCCGCGAAGCGCTCCGGGTCGTGCCCGGGAAGCTCGCTCCCCAGGACCGAGGTGAGGATGCTCAGGAAGGGCCTCTCGCGCCCCCCGCGCCGGGCGGAGGCCATGAGTATGCGGCTCTCGGTCTCCTCCCACGCCGCCCCCCGGCGGTTGAACTCGTACTGGGCCCCGTCCAGCCCCTGGAGCGAGAACTGCAGGTCGTCTAGGCCCACGTCGATGAAGAGATCCATGAGCCGGGGGGTGAGGGCCAGGCCGTTCGTGTAGATCTTGAGCCTCACCCCGCGCCTCTTGGCCTCCGCGCAGAGCTCCCCTATGCGCGGGTGCAGGAGAGGCTCGCCCCAGCCCGTGAAGCGCACCGCCGCCCCGCGGCCGGCCGCCTCGGAGAAGATCTCGGAGGCCATCCCCGGATCGAGGTAGCCCACCGGCCGCGCGGAAAGCCTCCGGGAGCAGAAGAGGCAGTCCAGCTGGCAGGCGTTGGTGGGCTCCAGGTTCACCCAGAACGGGAAGGGCCCGGGCGGGTCGTAGTCCGCGAGCCAGCCTCTCGAGCTGTATATGTAATTGAAGGGGTCGCTGGCGGGCCCGCGTCGATAGGAGAGCAACTTCAGCCCCTTCCGGGCCCCGGCTCACCGGGGTCCCTGCGGAGATCCTCACGCCCAGGGCACGGCGGCGGCAGGCCCCGCGGGGGCCCCGCAGGGCGCGGCTGGGAGGGCGCCCGGCCTCCCGGGGAACCCTCCGGCATCATAGCACAATCCCCCTTCCCGGCGCGGGACGGACTGGGCCGGGGATCCCCGCGGGCGGGGGCGGCCCGCCTGGGCTGGCCGCGTCATCGCCCGCTGGATCGCCAGCGCGGGAACGAAAACGGCCGGCCCCGCCTGGACGGCGAGACCGGCCGTTACTCTTCCAACGCAAACCAACCTGGGCCTGGGACGGCCGCCTCCGAGGGCGGGGCCCAGCGGCCCCGCCCATCGGCGCGGGGGACTTACGCCCCCCGGGCGCCCCCTTCTGGCGCCCGCGGCCCCCTGCGGCCTCGGGGCCGCCGGCACGGACGCCTCCGGAGAGCCCCTATTCCCTCCGGATGCGGCACCGTGCCCGCGCGGCCCTCTGCCGTCGCGGGGGGGCGGCCTTCCGCAACCCGTCCCCGGCCCCTCCGTCCCGGGCAACCGTCCAGGCGCCTCAGCCGGCGCCGGGACGACCCTTCCGTGCGCCCGGGGCGCGATGGGCCGTTCCCTTCCGGGAAACGATGCGCAAAGACCAGGGAAGGGCGGACCGGCGGGCAGCGCCGCGCCTGCGGGGGCCGTCG
>JAITEZ010000239.1 GCA_031281735.1 Deltaproteobacteria bacterium
GGCCGCGGCGGGTGCCGACGTAGCCCTTCACGCCCACGTCGACCGTCAGGCCCTCGGTGGCCGTGATGGCGAGGCCCAGCTCGCCGATGCCCGTGCCGCCCTTGAGCTCGGGGGCGTCCAGGAGGGAGAGGCCCGCCGCCCTGGCGTCCGCCGTGCCGTCCAGCTCGTGCTCGTAGTAGAGACCGAAGTACGGCCTGACCGCGTCGGTGGCCGCGACGGAGACCCTGCCGCCGAAGCGGAGCCGGTGGGAGTTCACGTCGTCGAGGCTGATCCTGCCGCCCCGCGGGGTCAGGAAGTCGCCGCCGTCCTGGTGGGTGAAGAGCCACTTCAGGCCGAGATCCAGGGAGACGGCGTCCGTCAGCCGGAAGACGTGGCCGTAGCCCAGGTGCAGGCCGTAGTAGGTGGCGTCGTAGTCGCGGCCGGCCGCCGGCCAGCCCGCGCCGCCGGCCTGCCAGGCCCAGCCTTCGGCCGAGTACTCGACCGAGGACCGGCCGGCGCGGGCGGTGAACTCCACGTAGCTGTCCGAGAAGTCGTAGCGGGTGAGGATGCCGCCGCCCACGTACCTGAGGTCGCCGGACCCGCGCGTCTCGCCCTGGAAGCCGCGGCCGCCCCGCCAGCCGGCGTTTTCGTCGTAGGAGTCGTAGGAGCCGTCCCCGTACTCGAAGAAGGCGCCCAGGGTGAACCGTCCGGCGGACACGTCGAAGCCGTAGGCGCCGCCCAGGAGCAGGGAGAGGCCCTTGACGTCCACGTGGGATCCCGTCTTGTAGCGGGACGAGCCGTAGGAGATGGCGCTGAAGAAGGAGGGGCCTGCGTCCGCGGCCGCGAAGACCGCGCTGGCGATGCCGTCGCCGGCCGCCAGGTCGGAGCCTGAGTTGACGAAGGCGGTGGCCGCGGCGGAGCCCTCGGCGAGTCCCTTCACGTAACCGGAGACCCGGGCGCCGTAGTAGGTAGCCAGGATGCCCCCGGTGCCGTCGGGAGTGAAGTCGAAGATGTAGTCGAGAGTCCCGTCGGAGGACAGGGGATCATAGACGATGCTGGAGGGGGCGAGCAGGGTCCCCGCCTGGATGAGACGGGGCGTGACAGCGCCTACCAGGTTCTCGACGTCCTCGACGATGACCGTCGTGCCGGTGAGGTCGGCGGTGCCGGTCACCGCGAGCACCGTCCCGTTGACCGGCTGGGTGTCCAGGAAGACTTCCGGCACGTGGATGGTGAACTCGCCTCCCTTGGCGGTGAGCGAGCCGATGCTGGCGTTCGGGGCGTAGGACACGCCCAGCCCGGCCTTGCCGCCGTCCGGCACGTTGACGGCGCCTATGGCTATCTGGCCGCCGGCACCGTAATCGGTGCCTCCCACGACGCCGCCCCCGGTGCCCACAAGGAGATTCCTGCCGTTCGCGATGTTCACCCGGTCGAAGGAGACTCCCGTCGCCGTGGTGTCGCCGGTCGGGACCCCGATCACGTCACGGGGGTCGGACCCCCCGAAATTGCCGTACTCGGTGTTATGCAGGGTTATCCTGGTGTCGCGGTCGGTGACGTTCAGCACCGGGCTCCAGACGACCGCCTGGGCCGCGGTGGCGCCCGAGGGCCGGGTCACGTCGATGGTGCCGGCGGCGAGGCTGTTCCAGGCGAGCAGGGAGGCGCGGCCCGCGGCGCCCGTGGCGGACGCGGCGGTCGACTCGACGGAGATGTCCTTGGCGTCGATGTCATCGAACGCTACCTGGGCCTGGCCGCCCTGGCTGAGGGAGGTGCCTGCGCCGCCGGTCACCTTGATGGAGTCCTTGACCTTCAGATCGGCCAGGCCCCGGTACCCGTCGGTCCTGTCCCAGTTGCCTCCCTGGGCGCCGAAGTAGGCGGAACCGTCCGCGGCCGCGAGGGGCGAGCCCTGGACGGTGAGGGAGTTGATTCCGGCCGATACCGTGCCCCCGGCGGGGACCGCGCCGGCCGCGGACGGGTTCGTCACGGAGCCGCCCTGCAGGAATATGCCCGCGTCTCCGTCCGTTTCGGCGCTCACCCTGACGTCATTGGCGGTGAAGGAGACGTCCGCGCCCTCGGCGGCGTCAGCGGAGGCGCCGGCATTGTCGGAGGCGGCGACTGCAATGGCGGAGTCGCCAGCGGCCTTGGAGGTCACCGTAACGTCGGCCGCCCTGAAGGTGGCCCCGGCGCCCAGTCCGTTGCCGCCCGCCGTCAGTCCGCCTGAGACCGAGAAGATGGCAGGGGCCAGGTCATCGGAGACTACGGCCAGGTTCCCGATCGAGGCGTAACCCTCGCCGGCATTGGACCAGCCGGCGCCGGCCGCGCCGGGACCTCCAGAAACGGATATCCCGGCCGGTGTCTTGGAAGCGGTGATCTCCACGTCGCCCGCGAGAAGCGAGCCCTTGCCCCCGAGGGATTGGTTCGAAACCGTGTTGGCGCCGGCGGCTGAACCGCCCGCGACGGCTATCGAGGCGCCCGCGCCGGTGCCGGTGAGGCCGGCTACGACGATCTTGTGGCCGGTGGCGTCTAGGACGGCCTCGCCGCCGTTCCGCTGGCCGGCGTAGGCGGCGGGCGCGTCGCTGGAGCCGCCGCTGATGGCGATACCGGCCCCCCCGGCTCCTGTCCCGCTCGCGGCCTTGACGGTCACGTCTCCGCCGGATTCCAGCCTGGCCGTGCCGCCCTGGAGGCCGGCGGCGCCTTGGACGTCGAGGGAGGCCGTGCCCGCTGCGGCGGTGTTGGGGCCGGTGAGGGCGGTCTGTACGGTCACGCCCTTGGCGGAGACCGCGGCCGAGCCGCCGTTCCAGGCGGTAGTGTCAGTCGTGACCCAGTTGGCGCCCGGGGAAGCCTGGCCCCCGTAGACCTGTACGTCTACGGCGCCGGTCTCGGCGGTCAGGGTCAAGGCGCCCTCGGTCGCGGTCAGGCTGGCCTGGCCGCCGGCTCCCTTGCCGGCGGCCGAGCCAGAGCCCGCCAGGGCGTGATAAAGGATGTCCCCGCCGGTGCCGGAACCGGCGGTGGAAAGCGAGATCGTGGAGCCGCTTAGGGCCGCGTCCCCTCCGGAGCCCCCGTTAACGCCGTCGCCGCCCCGGGCCTGGACATCGATCGCGCTGGCCGAGCCGCCGTCAACCTTGATCTCGACCGCGCCGGTGCCGGAGAGTATCCTGCCGGAACCGCCGGCGTAGGCGCCGGTGGCGGCGCCTGCCGCGCCTGCCGCGCTGCCGTCGGCCCGCACGACGATAGCCCCGCCGCCCAGGCCGGTGCTGGCGAGGGCGATGCCGTTGACATCGATGAGACCTGCCCCCCCCGCGGCCCCGGCGTCGGTGCCGGCAACGGTTACCGCGCCGCCGGCGGAGGTGACGCTGAATGTCTTTTCGATGCCGGCCGCGGCATCGGCGGAGGTTACCTGGAGCTTGCCGGCGGAAGAGATGACCCCGTCACCCGCGGCTCCGGAATACGTCGATGCCGCTGTGGTCTGGATGAAGGCCCCGCCGGTGGCCGCGATGAAGGAAGCGCCCGGCCCTGAGAACCCGTGCCCGTCCCGGATGTCCACGGCGATGCCGCCTTCCCCCGCCGTGATGGAGCCCTTGCCGGCAGTGGCCGTGGCGGAGGCGGTGCCGTCAACGATGTCGCCGCCGGTGGCGCTGAACTCGATATCGCCGGTGCCATGGTTTTTCCAGGACCAGGTCTCGGAATCATTGGGGTCGGCCGTGACCCCGGGTTCCGCGCGGTGGTATGAAGCCGCGTCCGGGGACGTGAGGACGATGATGATGCCGCTTGCCGCGGAAATCCTGCCCTCCTTGGGAGCGTAGGCGGCGCCGTCGAAGGCATCGCCGCCGCGGGCTGCCGCGTAAGCGTCGCCGTCGTTGACGGTGATCTCTATATTTCCCCCTGACGAGATGACGCCGGCCCGCGAATCGCCGCCGGCCGTCGCGTCGGAACCGCCAGCCTCGACCTTGGCGAACCCGCCCGCGCCTGCGCCGTCGCCGCCCTTATGGGCGGCTATGGTCTCGCCGTCCATGCCGGTGGAGAGGGCGATATCGCCGGTCACGGCTACGGACGCGCCGGCGAGACCCGCCGCGCCGCCATCGCCTCCCGCGCCGCCGTTGTCGTTCAGCCCTGAACGGTTACCGTGGCCTGCGGCGAGTTTCAAGGCCCCGTTCAGGGTGAGGTCCACTTCATCGAAATTCAGGAGCACCGCCCCTCCCGCGGCCGCCTCGCCTCCTTCAGCACCATCGTCTTTTCCGCCGTGGCCGCCGTAAGCGCCCTGCAGATCGAGTCCGGAAACCGAAATGGCCTTGAGACTGGTGTCGAAGCCGGCGTCAGTATCAGTCAGGGCCGCCACGTCTGTCCAGGAGGCGACGGCATCAGACCATCCTGCGGGCGCCCAGGAGGCGCCGAAAGAGCCTGCGCCGCCTACATTTGTGCCGTCGCCCGTGCCGCCGGAACCGCCGATGCCGGCCTTGACGGTTATGTTGCCGTAGGAGCTCCAGAAGCTGCCGGCGCTCGCGCCGAAGGAGACCCCGCCGGTCGCGGCGGGGCCGGGCGACGTGATGCCTGCGTTCTCCCCGGCCGCGCTCGCCTGGCCGGAAACTCCGCCAGGGCAGGCGGTGCCGCCGGCGGTGTCGGAGCATGTCGTGGTATCGCCGGCGCCGGCTCCGCCGCCGACACCGTCTTCGCCCCGCTGGCCGGAGGCGCCGTTAATCGTGAGATCGACAGCCCAGGCGTTCTGGGCTGTTAGTCCGGAAAAGGCGAGGGCAGACGCGGCCACGATCGCTAGCATCGCGGGCGCAGTCGTCCCCGTGAGATGTTTCCATCCCTTCATATGAAATCCTCCAGAAATGAATTATGCAAG
The DNA here is from genome assembly GCA_031281735.1 of Deltaproteobacteria bacterium. Classification (GTDB taxonomy): domain Bacteria; phylum Desulfobacterota; class Desulfarculia; order Adiutricales; family Adiutricaceae; genus JAIRZX01. The sequence continues at coordinate 4,820 of JAITEZ010000239.1, forward strand.
CTGCTATCGTCATGCGGCAGGCGATGCCGGGCGTTTCCAGTGGCGACGCATGGTCGCTTCCTCCACTGGCCCAATCACGTCCGGCAGGCCGCCGTCTTTCACTGTTTCTTGGCTGATGCGAGAGAGGCGCATCACGATCGTCCAGTCCACGCGGCGCGTGGCGTTTCCGCCGCACCACTCCGCGACTTTCCCGATCGAAAGCCCGGCAGGCCGGGCCCGGCCTGCCGTCCACGTCACATTGCACCCGGGCAGGCTTCAACCGCGAGGACCCGCGGGGCCGTACACCGCTATCCCCTCAAGGCACAAGAAAACCGCCTGAAGCGGGGCCTGGCTAGGCACTGGGAGACGGGCGAATACGGCAGTGAGACCGTCCTGCGCTTATGCGCTGGTAGGCGGGATGTATGAGTGATTGCTTCTTGCCGCTTCCGTAAGCGGTTTTCGCGCGGTTGAAGGTAGTCAAGAAGAGGGGAGAGAGCTGGAGAGAGGCTGTATCCGGCAGAACCGGGGTTCCCTTGGAAGATGCCCGCAACGGCTGGGAAATTCCCAGCTTGGAGACAGAAGGTTGCCAGCCGTATCTGTTGGGAGTCTATCGGCCGGTTATGCGGCTGTCAATCCATTAAAGAGAAAAATGCATGAAATTTTATCTTTTCAAACCCCTTAGACGGGTACTCTTGATAATCCGGCGCTCTCATCCCGCCTGCAATATCAAAGAACTTGATCATGCCAGCGGTTGAGCCGGGGGATCGGTGTAGCCGGCGAATCGACTCGACTCCATCCGAGTGCTGGCTATCCGACTCACGCGGGACACCTCTTGTGACACGGGGGGCAACCGGATTCAAGACAGGCTGCGCCTGTCTTCAGGCTCGATCACGATGCCGAGCTTGCGGGCGCTCTCAAATATCCCGGCGTCCGGGCAGGCCGTCAACGCCTGCGGGGGAGGGGCGCCCCCCCGGGGCGCCCCGCGAGGGCCTCCGGGGAACAGCCCCGGGGGCGGGGAAGCAGGAACAGACCGGCGGGAGCCAGGCCGCGAGGCTCTGAATCCGCCGGTAATACCCGTCCTTCGGGGCGGGGAGGATGGCAACGAGCCGTATGACACCTGCACCCGCGGGGTGGCACCCACGTCCGCCGGATGCCAACTACTCCCGCCGGTCGGCGCGGAAGAGCGGGGTGAATGCGCCTGACTGCCTCCCAGCCGAACCTGGCTGGCTGAAGCCTTCCGGGAAGCGCGGTCCCAGAAGGAGGACGCGGCGCATTCGCCCGCACCCCGCAGGCACCCGGCCCAGGCTCACGGCCGCCCCGTAGGCACGGCGCACTGCGGAAACCCCGACGCCTCCACCCCGATCGGGAGCCCGTCCTCCGCAACCCCCGCGGGAGCCCGTCCTCCGCAACCCCCGCGGGAACGCGTTTCCGGGCGGCGCCTACCCCCAGCCGGAGGGCATCCGCCCCCCCACCCCCGCGCCCCGTGAGCCCGGCGGCCCTCCCTGCCGCCGGGGCGCTGAGGGCCGGCGCGGAGCCTCAGGGCCGAGCGTCGGACGGCCCGGCGCCCGGAGGGGATACCCGGAGGCCGCATCCGCCCCCCGTCCCCCGGGACGATCGCGGTGGCCCCGGCGCTGTCTGGCCGGCCGCGGCCTCCCCGCGAAGCCGGCCGTCGCCGGATAGGCCCCGGAGGCGCGAGACTTCCTGTCCCGCGCCGCAGGGCCCTATCCGGCGAAAACCATGCGGACTATGCCCGCAAACCTAACAGGGCCTGGGCGCCAGGCTCATGGCCGCCCCGTAGGCCACGGTGTACTGCGGTATCTCCGTCACCTTCACCTGGGTCAGGAGCTCGTCCTCGACGGCCTCCACGAGTCCGCGGTTCTGGGCGGGGCCCCCGTCCAGCCAGACGGCATCCGCATCCTCCATGCGGCCCAGGAGGCCGGCGGCCCTCCTGGCCACCGAGGCGTGAAGGGCACGCACGATGCTCTGGGGCGACACCCCGCGGGCCAGCAGGGAGACTATCTCGCTCTCGGCGAAGACGACGCAGGTGCTGTTGAGCTCCACCTCCTCGCAGGGCATCCGCGAGAGCTCCGCGAAGCGCGCGAGGGGGACGTTCAGGAGCCGCGCCGCGAGCTCGAAGAACCTCCCCGTGCCCGCCGCGCACTTGTCGTTCATGCGGAAGTCCGTGACCTCTCCCCTCTCCGACAGCCTGATGGTTTTGAGATCCTGGCCGCCGATGTTGACGGCGCTCCTCGCCTCCCCCCCGGAGAGCCGGAAAAGCCCGCGGGCGTTGGCGGAGAGCTCGTCCAGCCGCAGGTCGGCCTTCCGGCAGAGGCTCTTGCCGTAGCCGGTCGAGGCCACCCTGAAGCTCCAGGAGTCAGGCAGGCCCAGCTCCACCCGGCCCTTCTCGACCAGCTCGAAGGCCAGGGCCTCCTGATCCGGTACCGTGGGCACCGCCCCCGTCCAGAGGATCGCCTCCCCTTCGGTGATGACCGCCTTGATTGCGGTGCTCCCCAGATCCAGACCTACCCTGTAATCAGCCATACTCGTAACCTTCCCCATTATCCGGGATGCCGGCTGCCGGCCATCAGCCGTCCGCGGACGCCGTCCCCCGCATCCGGCACCCCGTCTCCGTCAACCGCCGGCAAAGGCGCCCGGCTCTCCATAAGGGTCCAGCCGTTCCGCCGGCTCCAGGCAACCCGTCGGCTCCAGCCGTTCCGTCGGCTCCAGACGTTCCATAGGCTTCATACCCCCAGCGTCGGACGGAAGGCCTCCAGCCGCGTAAGCAGGTTCCTGGTGTCCTCGGTGGAGTAGTCGGTCTCGATTTTCAGGAACTTGAGCCCCCAGCCGGTCACCTTCCCTTCCAGGGCGAAGGAGTCCAGCTCGTAGGGGTGGCAGCCCTTGAGGAGGTGGAAGACCACCCCCCTGACGGGCGCCTGATCCGCGGCCTCCCGGATGAGGGCCGCCCTGCGCTCGCTCTCGGAGAAGACGGGGCAGAGGCATCCCCGGTGGTAGGCCTCGGCCAGGGCGGCCAGAAGACCCTCCGCGGAGCTGTCCGAGACCTCCACGTGGCGCGGGAACAGCCTCTCCGACGAGCACAGATCGTCTCCGAGGCACTTGAGGCCAGCCTCCTCCATGAGGTGGAGGACCTTGAAGTTGGGGAAATACACCGGGGCCCCGGTGAGGTAGACCCCGTCCGGGCGGGGCGCCTCTGGGGGCACGGCGCCGCCGGCGGCCTCACCCGCCCCTGGCCCGCCGCCGGGGCCCATCCCGGCGGGAAGGCCCCGGCCGCTCCCCTCGCCCGCGCCCCCCTCCCGAGCGCCGGCCCCGCCGTCCCCCCCGGCGCCCTGCCCACGCCCGCCCTCCGCGCCGTCCCTGCCCGGGCCCTCCGCCGCATCCGCCCGGCGGCGGCCCCTTGCCGCGCCCTCTCCCCCCTTACCGCCAGAGCGCCGCAGGGCGGAGACGTAGCCGTCGACCCCCCCGGTCCAGCGCCCGGGCGCGTCCAGGAAGAAGGCGCCGGTAATCAGGGAGTACCAGACGGCGGGCACCAGGCCTTCCCGCCGCAGGAGGGTGAGGGAGGCCAGCGCCCGGCGGGCCTCCTCCATGCGCCTCACCGCCGCGAGGAGATCCGCCCGCTTGAGGGGCCTCCCCCCGGCGTCCTTCAGGAAACCGGAGAGGGAGCGGATCTCGGAGAGCCACCGGGCCCTGGCGCGGGGATCCTCCTTCACGCGGGGGACCTCCACCAGGTGGACGGGGCCGGAAAAGCCCCCGAAGAGCCCCCTCGCCTCCCCGAACTTCACCAGCCAGTCGCAGGTGAGGGGAATCGCCCAGGGGGCGAGGGCGAGGCCCGGGTCCAGCTCCATCTCCCCCAGAATGGCCTTCACGCAGGGGCACATGAGGGCGGGGAGCCTGGGCGAGGTGAGGTTGGCGGAGGCGTAGGCGCCGGAGTAGATCTTCACCGGGGAAAAGCCCTGGGCCCAGAACAGCTCCACGGGCGCCTGGAGGCAGAGGATCGCGGCGGGGCGGAGCCCTGTGCGGCCCCCTATGCTCTCCAGGGTCGGGTCTTCTGCGTACAGGGACAGGAAATACTGAAGCTCGGGGAGGCAGTCCTCCCTGGCCGCGAGCCTGTCCAGCTCGGCCTTGCGCTCGCCCCGCCGCCTCTCGGCGGCGCGGGCGAACACGCGCCCCTCCCTCCCGGCGGGGGCCGCCCCCGCGGTCGCCGCCCCGCTCAAGAGGGCACCCTTCCCGGCGCCGCGACCCGCGGGACCGCCACTGCATCCGTAACCGACACTGCCGCCGCAACCTCCACTGGCACCGTTACCTCCGCTGCCGCCGCAACCTCCGCTGGCGCCGTTACCCCCGCTGCCGCCGCAACCTCCGCTGGCGCCTCTACCCCCGCTGCCGCAGCGACCGCCGCCGGCACCTCTGCTACCGCCGCCGCCGGGACAGCCGCCCTGCCCTCCGGGCCCCTCAAGGACGGGGCTTCCTGAGGCCCAGGGCGAGCCCGGCCGAGGAGGAGACCACGGTCCTGCCCGCGAACTGCAGGGACAGCGCGCCGTCCGCCGCGCATCCCGCCACGCAGTCGCCGCAGTTCACGCAGTCCCCGGTCTGGACATCGGCCGAGGCCTTTTCCGTGCAGACCCTCTCCACGTCCATGCCGCAGACCCGCTGGCAGGTCCCGCAGCCGTGGCAGAGCGCGGGGTTCTTCCGCAGGGCGAGGGGGGTGATCGGCTTCAGGAGATGGATGAGCGCGAGCATGGGGCAGAAGGTGCAGAAAAACCTGGGCCTGGCGATCATTGCGGCGAGGCAGGCCCCCGTCACGGCGAGCGAGCTCGCGGTGATGACCAGGGTCGCCGCGTTGGTGAGATCGAGGGCGAAGTGCCGGGTCTCGCCGGCGAAGAGCGGCAGGAGCGGCTTGCCGGGGCAGAGCATCTGGCAGAAGGGTATGTAGAAGTCCCGGTGGAGGACGCCGAGGTTCACGAGGATCGGGCCCGCCGCGCAGAAACCGAGGAGAGCGTACTTCACCGCCCCGAGCCTCCTCAGGGCGGCGGGGGGTATCTTGGCCTCCGGGATCCCCAGCCTGCGCCGCGCGAGGGTTATCCAGTCCGAGATGAGCCCGAAGGGGCAGGCGAAGCCGCACCAGGCCTTGCCCAGCAGCATGACGAGCCCCGCGAACAGCAGGAGATACCCCAGGGCCCGCAGCCCCTCGAAGCCCCAGAAGTGGCCCAGGGAAATCCCGAAGCCGATGTAGCCCTGGAGTCCCATGAGGTAGCAGTAGCCGCCGCAGCCGGTCACGTAGGGGCAGGCGAAACAGGGGACGGCGGGGCCCAGGTTCACGCCGAACCGCCCGCCGTACATGAGGACGATGAACATCACGTGCTGAATGGCGAGCCTGTACCCCTTAAGAAGCATGGCGCGACGCCCTCCCCCATCGACTTGGCTACGGGCTCCCCCGCCCGCCCCGCCGCCATCCCGGCCGAACCGTGCCCGCCCCCCGCCGCACGTCCGCAATCCCCGCGGCCCCCTGCCGCCCGTCCGCAATCCCCGCGGCCCCGCGCCACGCAGGCCTCTTCCCGGGGCCCTACGCCCCCCGGCTCGCCGCTCCGCTCCACCCGCCCGCCAGATCCCCAGCCTTCATGCCGCCAGCCCTCCCGCCTCCCGCTCGCGTGCCAGCCTCCCCCGGCTCCGGTAGACGATGATCCCCAGGCCGGTGACCGCGAAGGCCGCCGCCGACAGCAGGATCCCCAGCGGCAGGTCCGTCCCCGCCGTCCGCGAGCGGTGGACGTAGAAGGTGTAGGTGAGCGTGCCGCCGCCCGGGAGCCGTCCCACGAGGTACACGGGCTTGGTGGCGGAGCTGGACTCGGCCGACAGCTCGGGGTCATGGGCGGGGGTGAAGGAGATGCCGTTCTCGGCCCCGGCGTACTCGCCGGGCACCGGGCCCGTGTCCCGCAGGGCCCGCACGGGGCCCAGGATCGTCCCTTCCCTGGCCGTGAGCGTGAAGGTGTGCCCGGTCTGGGGCCAGTACAGCTCCCCGGATCCGCTGAAATTGTAAGAGGGCCAGCCCGGGCTCACGGAGTTGGAGACCGGGGGCTCCCCTCCCAGCGAGTCCCCGAAGAGGAGCATGGCCGTCTGCGCGTAGGAGCGCCTCCCCCGGACGAGGGCCGTGCCCAGGACGTCCGCCATCGCGTAGATCCCCGAGGCCACGACCAGCCTGCAGCCCCCGCGCGCCCTGCCCTCCTCCCCCAGCCGGAAGATGGAGGGATCCTGCAGGCCCCCGGCGGCGAGCCCGCCCCCCTCGGCCTCGCCCGCCCCGCCCTCGAAGCGGCCCGCCCGCATCACCGCGGCGTCCCCGGCCCGCAAAACCTCCCGGTAGCTCGCGAGCGGCAGGAGCTGATAGAACCACGAGGCGTCCTCCGGCGGCGACCCGTCGCTCGCGACCAGGTGAAGCTCCGCCACCGCCGGGCCGTCCCGGTGCCGCGAGGGGCTCCCGTACTCCCACCTGAGATAGGGTTGCGCTTCGTCCCCTCCGGGGGCCGAAGGCGCCCCCGCGACCGCCGGGGCCGCGCAGCCGGGGGCCGCGGCCGCCCCGGAGGGAGGCGGTTCCGCCGGCACCCAGCCGTCCGCGCAGAGAAGGCCCGCGCCGCCCAGCCAGAAAACCGCCAGGGACGCGCAGAGACGGCGGCGACACCGGTGAAGCCGGGCCATGGGGGAGCCCCTCCCCAGCAGCGGGACGCAGGGGGATCGCCCCCTTCCCGCGAAAGACGGTATTCTGTTCCGGTCAGCGAGGTATAGGGATGGCGCGGCGGGCGCGGCGCCGTCCGAGGGGGACGGACGCGGCCCGGGCGCTGGACGGGCGGGCCGTGCGCCACGGGGGCACGGCGGGAGCGTAAGGCTGGAGTGAGTGTGAAGGAGTGGAGTGAGGTGCTGGACAGCCAGGATCATAGGGCCTAGCGTCCTCCCTTGTCAATCGCCACCTGACGTCCGGCCCCAGCGGTCGTCCGCCGGGGTGCCCCGTCCCGCCCGCCGGGGCCACCCCGTCCCCGGCCCCGGCGAGGCGCCGGGCCTCCCCGCAACCCCTCCCGCGGCCCGCCGGCGCCGCGTTCCGTCCCGCAGGGGGGGGAAGGATCGGGCGGCCCCCGCATCGGCCCCGGCCCTGCGCCGGTCGGATCCCTCACCTCTCCCGGCGGCATTATCAACGCGTTGCGGGCAATCACGGACAAGCGGTTTCCTTCGCGGGGTGGAGCGTTTTCACAGACGGGAAGGGATGGCTCCTGTCCAACAGGATGCCAGAGAGACAGGACGTGAAATCAGCCTAAGACACAGGAGGGACAGTTTGCCAGAAAGTCAGGAAGGTAATCCTGCCGAAGTGACAGGCCGGGGATAGTGCCAGAGAACCTGGACGGGAGATCTGTCAAAGAGACAGGATCGGAGATCCGTCGAAGAGACAGGGCTGGAGATCCGTCAAGATACAGGACTAAGAGACAGGACAAAATGAGGGTCGAAGAAAGAGGCAGGGCAGGGAAACTGCTGAAGAGAGGGCAGGGAAACTGCTGAAGAGACAGGACGGGAGGACTGGCGATGATGAAGAACCGGAGAGCCGCCGGGGGGACAGACCGGTGATGGCCCCAGGCCGCGGCATAGGGCCGCCGGAGTGACCGCCGGAGGTGCGGCCGGCGTCCGGTGACTGACGGCCGCCTGGAGTGCCAGGCCGGCACTTCGGCCATCAGAATGTTACTCCCTGTCAATAAACTCCCCCGCCGCCTGCCGGGGACGTCCCCCGGAAGCCCGGCCGGGGGCGGCCCAGGGGGCGGGAGGTACGGCCAGTCGTCAAAAAACGATCAGGCTCGCCGCCTTCCCGGCCCGGCCGGAAGCCGCGCAACAGCGCCCCCCTTGACCGGTGTCCCCCCCCATGCCCGCGCCGGGGACGCCTTTACACAGCCGGCGGGGCCGCCCACCGCAGCCCCTTGAAATCCTCCCGCGGAGCGGATAGACTCCAATTGCGACTGAGTTTCAGTTTCAATATACCCTCCTTGCCCATTACATCCCTTCCCCCGCACCGGCTTCCGGCCGGGGCGGGGTTGCCTCGTCCCGGAGAGACGCATGTTCGGAAGGAAAGACACCAAGGTAGAGATAAGGATACCCCGCCACCCGGGGTGCGCCGATCCGCCCCGCTTCTCCGCGAATCTCGTGGCGGCGGCCGTCACCAAGGCCGACCGCCTCCTCTCCCCCGACAGCGAGGGGGGCGACGTCAGGCGCCTGAACGAGGCCGGGGCCTCGCGCTGGGTCGCGGTGGATCCGCTGACCGTCATCGCCGTGAAGGCCGCCCTCAAGTGGAACCTGCTGTCGGGGGGCGTGTTCGAGCCCGCCCTGGGGCCCTTGAAGGCCCTCTGGAAATCCTGCTCCGCCTCCGGCGAGCCCCCCCGCGAGGCCGACCTCAGGAAGGCCTCCGAACTCTCCCGCTCCGCGAACCTCGCCTGCGATCCGGCAGGCTCCAGGCTCTCCTGGACGCTGGACGGCTGCTCGCTGGATCTGGGCGGCCTGGCCGAGGGCCTCGCCGCCGACATCGGGCTGGAGACTCTCCTCTCGCGGGGCGTGGTTAACGCCTCCGTGAGGATCGGCGGGGCCGTGCGGCACGCCGGCCTCGATCCCAAGACGGGGGCCCCCTGGGATCCCGGCTTCGCGGATCCCCTCGGGAGCCCCCTCGTCCCCCGGCAGGGGCCGCCGTCCCTGGACTCCCGGCCCTGGAGGGCGGCTGCCTTCTGCGGGTACTCCGGCGTCAGGCGCCCCGGCGGCGGGGCGGGGGCGGACGTCGGGGGGGAGGCTCCCCCCCCGCGCCGCGGCGCCGACCGCCACGACCTCTTCGCGCTGTACGGGTTCCGGGGCCCCCTTGCCCGGGGGGACGGC
>JAITEZ010000242.1 GCA_031281735.1 Deltaproteobacteria bacterium
GGAGTCCCTGCGGCCGCGGCCCCGGGGGGCCGGCCTGGCCGGGCCGGCCAGGATCACCGGGACGCCTGCCGCCGGGATGCCGGCGCCCAGGCGGCCGGCGGCCCCCCCCGCGCCCTGCGCCGCTGGGGGCGGCGGGAAGGAGGGGGCCGCCGGGGCCTTCCCGGCGGGGGGCCCGGCCGTCTCCTGGCCGGCTGACGGGCTGAAATCCAGGGGCGGCGCGGGATCCGGCCCGGCCGCCGCAGAGGGGAGGCCCAGACCCCTCCCCGCCGAGGACATGACGGGGCCGGAAGGGGTGGCCTTCCCGGCCGCGAGTCCGGCCGCGCCGCCCGGGGCGGGAGTCGCCCCTGCCGCCCCGCCGGCGCCCGTGGCGCCGGCCGCCTCGGGGCCACCCGGGCCGGCTTCCCCGGCGGCGGCCGGGCCCGCCGGCGCCGTGTGCCCCGCAGGGCCGCCCGGCGCCGGGGTATCTCCCCCGTACGGCCCCCCGCCGGGGTAAGCCGTTTCCGCGGCGCGGTCACCGTCAGGGGCGTAGGCCGCGTCAGGGTCGTGGGATCCGGCCGGATAGGTCCCCTCGGGGGCGTAGTCCCCGTAAAGGCGTTCCCCCTCCGGCGCGAGGAGCGGCAGTTCCCCGGTCTTGGCCGAAGCCTGGCGGGCGGTGCCGTCCCTCACTATCCGGTACACGCCGGCGGCGGCGGTGGAGACCAGGATCAGGAAGAGTATCCCCGACACCAGCAGATGCCCCCAGGATCTCTCGGGGCCCGGCGCCTCGGCGGCGAGGGAAGCCGCGAGCTGCCGGCGGAACCTCTCCTTGGCCTTGAGGGAGGCGGCGGAGGGGGGCCTGACGAGCGCCCACGCGCCCGTGTCCGGCCCCCTGGCGGGGGCCGCCTTCCCTTCCCCTGCCCCGCCCGCCCCTCCGGGGGCGTCCGCCGCCGTGGGGGCCTCCGTCCCGGCCCCCGTTTCCGGCGGGTTCCGGCCCGGGACGGGATGCCCGGGGCCGTGAAAGGGGGCGCCGGGGCCGCCTGCGGCCGCGGGGGGGGCGGGGACGGCGGGCGCCGCCGGAACGGCCACGGCCCGCGCCCCGCCTGCGGGCTCCGGCCGCAGGCCCCCCCGCGCCTCGTAGGGGAGGCCAGCCCGGCCTCCGCCCCGGCTCCGGGGCAGGTCCGGGATGCGGCGGGAGGGGGAGGCCTCCCCGCGTTCCGCCGCGGCCGTCCCGTCCCCGGGCCGCCCCGCGGCCTCCGCCCGGCAGGCGCCCGGGGCGGGCCCCTGGGGAGGGAGCCCGGGAAACTGCTGCCCGCGGCAAGGGCGGCCCTGCGGCGGACGGCCCGGAGGCGCCTCCCCTCCCGCGCGGAACTGGGCGGGGGCGCCGTGCGGCCGGGGGATCCGGTGCGGGCTCCCCCCGGGAGCGCGCTCCTCCGGGAGTGGACGGCCCTGAGGCGCCCCGCCCCGGAAGGCCCGGCCTCCGGCCGGCGCGGCCGGCAGGCCCCGGGGCGCGGCCGGTGCGGCCCTCCCCGTCCCCGCGGCGGGGGGCCGCGGCGGGGCAGGCTCCCGCCGGCCGCCGGCCGGGCCGGGGTCGAGCCCGCTCAGATCCACGTCCGCCAGGAGCTCGGCCCAGTGTCCGTCCGGCTCCGGGAGACCTCCCCCGCCGGCCCGGTCGCCCGCCGGCCTCATGCTCCCTCCGGGGCGGGGGCGGCGGGGCCGCCGATGCTCTCCTGGCCGCCCATGTAGGGGCGGAGGGCCTCGGGGACGGTCACCGTCCCGTCCTCGTTCTGGTAGTTCTCGAGCACCGCCGCGAGGGTCCGGCCCACGGCGAGGCCCGATCCGTTCAGCGTGTGCACGTAGGCGGCCCTGCCGCCGCCCCTGCCCCTGAACCGGATGTTGGCCCGGCGGGCCTGGAAGTCCGTGAAGCAGGAGCAGGAGGAGATCTCCCGGTACACCCCCGCCCCGGGAAGCCAGACCTCCAGGTCGTAGGTCTTGGAGGAGGAGAACCCCAGGTCCCCCGAGGGGAGGGTCACGACGCGGTAGGGGAGGCCCAGGGCCGCGAGCACGTCCTCGGCGTCGGCGGTGAGCCTCTCCAGATCCGCGAAGGAGCCCTCCGGATGCGCGAACTTCACGAGCTCCACCTTGTCGAACTGGTGCATGCGGATGAGCCCCCGGGTGTCCCTGCCCGCCGCGCCGGCCTCGGCCCGGAAGCAGGGGGTGTACGCGCACAGGGAGACGGGGAGGTCCGCCTCGTCCAGGGTCTCGTCCCGGTAGAGGTTGGTCACCGGCACCTCGGCGGTGGGCGCGAGGTACCAGTCCGTGCCATGGAGCCGGAAGAGATCCTCCTCGAACTTGGGCAGCTGCCCGGTCCCGAAGAGCGATCTGGAGTTCACCACGGCGGGGGGCCAGCACTCCCGGTAGCCGTGCCTGAGGGTGTGGAGATCCAGCATCAGGCTGATGAGGGCCCGGTTGAGCCGGGCGAGATCCCCGAAGAGGACCGCGAAGCGCGCCCCCGCTATCTTGGCGGCCCTCGGCAGATCCAGGAGGCCGGAGGCCGCCCCCAGCTCCCAGTGGTTCAGGGCCGGGAAGGGGAGGTCCCTTATCTCGCCGCAGACCCGCTCGAGCCGGAACTCCCCCTCCGGTCCCACGGGGACGGTCGGGTGGACCAGGTTGGGAACCGATCTGAGGATGGCCTGCTCCTCCTCCTCGACGGCGGCGATCTCCGGCTCGAGCGCCTTGATCCTGGCCGCCACCTCCTTCAGCCCGGCGAGAAGCCCGGACGCGTCCCCCCCGGACTTCCTCAGGGCGGCCATCTCGTCGTTGGCCTTGTTGCGCCCGGCCTTGAGCTCCTCCGACTCCCGCAGGAGCTCCCGCCTCCTCGCGTCCAGCCCCCCGAAGCTGTCCAACAGGCCGGGATCCATGCCCCGCTTCTCGAGGGTCTCCCTGAGGACGCCCATGTTCTCCCTGACGAATCTCAAATCGTGCATGGCCGGGTCTCGCTCCTCTCGAATCTCAGCTTCGAAGCAGTCGGCTGAATTGTGAGGATTATAGCACGAAACCCTTATTTTGATCGTTCAAATATTCCCTTTGATACGAAATTCGTCTCAATATGGCTGAATAAGCCCAGCAGCATCCCGTTCGGCTTCCCCAGGCCGGGAAGAGGGAGGGGGCGCTCAGCCGCCAGCCGGTTGCCCTGGCAGCTGGCCGCCCGGGCGGCGGCAATCCCTCGGGACGACCTGTCATCCGGCATCTCGAGACCATCCTCCGGCAGCCGCCGGAGGCTCTCCCGGAAAGGCGCCCCGCCCCGCAGGCGCCGCCCGCGGACGGGGCGGCAAGCGGCGGGTAGGCTCCGGAGGAGAGGCGGGACAGCAAGACGGATCGGGCGCAGCGAAGGGAGGGGGGCAGCGAAGGGAGGGGGATTGCGGGACGGGACGGGGATGCGGGGATAGCGGGAGAGAGGAAACGGCGGGCGGGGCTGAGGTCGCGGCGCCGGAAGACGGGCAGTCGCGGGGCGCCCGCGAGGCGGCCCCGCGACTGCCCGTCCCCCTTTCAGGAGATGACGTTGAACCGGCCCCCAATCCTGGGCGGGGCCGGGGGGTTCGCGCCCTCGCGGCGCCCCACCGCGGCGCAGCCGACTATCAGGTGGGTCTCCGGGAAGCCGAGCGATGTCAGCAGCTTCCGGAAGCCGGGCTCGTCCGCCGCGGGGCCCAGCTGGTTGATCCACACGGCGCCCAGGCCCAGGGCGTGGGCGGCGAGCAGGATGTTGGCCATGACCATGGAGCCGTCCTCCCTGGGGCAGAAGGATCTCGTCCTGTCCGCGCCGACTATCAGGAAGAGCGGCGCCTTCAGGAAGTTGACGGTGTAGGTCTCCTGGCCCACGTAATCCCGGTAGCGGTCGAAGCCGGGCTGGCGGGAGGCCTCCTTCAGGGCATCGGTCAGCTCGGCTATCCGCCCGAGCCCCCGCACCGCCGTCACGTGGCTGGCCTGGGTGTTCATGGCCGAGGGGGCGTAGAGGGCGGCGTCCAGGATGGCGTCCAGCTCCTCGCCGGAGACGGGCGCGTCGGAGAAGACGCGCACGCTCCTCCTCTCCCTGATGGCTTTGAGGACTTCGTTCATCGGGCAGCACCTCCTTCGGATAGGGGTCGCGTGGATGGGATCGCGGCGGGGCGGGGATCGGGCTGGGACGGGGAGGGGGGTTCCCGGGGAAGGGAGGCCGCGGGCCTCCCCCCGCCCCTACTTCCGCCAGAACCTGTTCCGGGCCGCCTCGAGGAACTCGTCGACGGCCCTGTGCCATACGTGGTACTCGAGCACCAGGCTATGGGCCAGCTGGTGGCGGATCATCTTCCAGCGGTAGGCGTGATCCTTGAGCCCCTCGACCTGGTATCTGTCCTTGCTGGGCAGGAGATGGGCCAAATCCGACATGGCCTTGTGGAGGGGCCCCATCTCGCGCTCGGCCGCCTCCTGCAGCGGGCTTTCCTTCAGGTAGTGTTCCCAGATGCCCCCGCCGAGCATGCGCTCGAAGGCGTGCAGGAGAAGCCCGTGGACCTGTTCCACCAGCGGGAAGATGACGTCCCGCTGGCCCCGGGAGACGAAGCGGTCCAGGAGCCCGCCGCGGGCGGCCAGCAGGGCCGGGTGGTAGAGCGTGTGACGGTTGGGGGAGAGGAGCCCTTTCGCCCAGAAGACGCGGTCCCGCGGGCGATCCGGGGGGGCGGACCGCGCGGGGCTGATGCCGGGGTAGAGGAACTCCCCCTCAGGCTCGAAGTCCTCGGGGACGCGCCGCGAGAGCGGATGGGCCGCGAGCAGCGCGCGCACGGACCCCATGTCCCGGGGCTCGCGCGCCACCAGCTCCCCGATGAGGCACGGATCGTCCCCGCCGATGCCCGCCGCGAGGGCCTTGAGCCACCAGTAGTCCCATTCGGTGAGCTTCTTGCCGGACTCCTCGACCGCCGCGTCGAAGAGCACGTCGCAGTCCGCCTGCGAGACGGCGCCCCACCAGGGGAGCGTCACGAGCCCCCGCCTGGCTGGAATCCCTGGGAAGTCCGGGCGGAGGAGCGCCAGGAACTTCAGGCCCTCCGGCCCGGATCCGCCCACCGCGCCCTCGCCGGAGGCCTCCACCGCCGCCGCGAGCTCCCTCGCCGCCTCGGGCCAGCCCGGCTCGGGGAGACGCTCGAGACCCCTGAGCGCGACCACCTTGAGATAATCGGACTCGCCCCGGCGGAAATAGTCCGCGAAGGGCTTCCGGGTCCTCTTCCGGTCCGTGCCGGACAGGGCCGCCATGGACGCGGCCAGGCCGTCCGCCGCCGGGCCGGGCGCGCAGTCCGCGAGCTTGAACGAGCTGGGGCCGCCGAGGCCCTTCAGGTGGGACGACACCGCGTCGAGCAGTTCCTTCCGGTTGAGCAGGGCGTCGGGCAGCACGAGCGACACGCAGCAGCCGTTCATGAGCGCCTGGGCCGCCCTCCTCACGAACGCCGTGCCCCCCGGCGTCTCAAGGATCTTGCAGTATTCCATACCTCAGGCATCTTTCCTGTCAGCGGCCGGGCCGGCCGCCGCAGGCGGCGCCCCCGCGGCGCCCGCGGCGGGCCCGCGGACGGGCCACCCGCGGATCCCCGGGCGCACCCCCCCCCGCGATCCGGCGGGGGGGGGGCGGGGCGCGATCCGGACGTCCGCCTCATGCGGATCACGTACCCGTCTGACACGATAACGGGAAGTTATTGTACAGCAACGGTCCTCCCGCGGCAAACCCCCCCGCCGCCCGCGGGGGGGGGCGCGCCCTCTCACGAGAAGCGGGAATCCACGGCCCAGAGCGTCTCCCCGTCGCGGTCCCCCGCCGGCACCAGGACGGTCAGGCCGATGAGCAGGCGGAAGACGTCCAGGTAGGTGAAGCGCTGCCTCGGCTCCCCCGTCCCGTCGTCGAAGAGCCCGTCCGTCTCGGGGAGGGGGGGCCCGTCCGGGCCGGGGCGGGCGAGGTCTTCGAGCTCGTGGAGGGTGATCGGGCAGAGCCTCCGCGTCGCGAGGATGATATCCCGGAGCTCCCGCGGCGCCGCGTTGGGGTACTCCTCGGGGGGGAGGGCGGGGCAGGCGAGCCCCGCGAGGGCGTGGACCTCCGCCATGACCAGGGAGTCCCAGCCCCCGGTGCGCTCCATGATGCCGGCCGCCGCCCCGGCATCGAGGCCGCAGGAGATCAGCCAGCCCTCGACCGCCCCCCGTGTCCAGCGCTCGGGGTACAAGGCCCGGTTCCTCGCCTTCTCCGGGAACCCCGTCAGGATCTGGACGGCGCCGCAGAGGGAGGTCAGGGCGCCGCCGTTGAACGGGCGGAGGGCGCGTTTCCTGACGGCCTGGGACAGGGCCGCGGCCCTTTCCCGGCCGGCCCTGCCCAGGCGCTCGGGGAAGTCGGTGAAGAGGTGCATCCGGATCCACGGGGGGGGGTCGGCTATCTCGGCCTCCCTGACGCCCCAGACGTCCCGGGCGCCGGGGGGGACGCCGTCCGCCGCCCCCGCGAATATGCACCGGGGCGATCCGGGGCCGTTCACCAGCCTGCACAGGCCCGCCAGGGCGGCGGCCGCCCGGCCCGCCCCCCCCGCCGGCTCCGCCGCCACCGGCATCTCGTCGTAGCCCCACATGAAGAGGTACATCTCCTGCAGGAAGGTGAAGGGGCTCGGCACGGGAAGCGCGGACGGCCCCCTCCCGGCGGCGCGGCCCCCGGGGCCCCCGGCGCCCGCCAAGTCCCCGCCGTCCCGGATCCCGGGGACGGCGGGGGGCAGGATCCGCCTGCAGGAGAGGCGCGACGAGTCCGGGGGCGCGGGAGTGTCCTTGAGCACCGAGAGCTCGTCCAGGACGCGGTCGGGATCCCCCAGCAGGCGGGCCTGGGAAGCTGCGCGGAAACGTTTCCCCCTGGGGTCGGGCGCGAGGACGCCCGCCCCCTCGAGCTCGAGGCAGAGATGCCGCAGCTCCTCCAGGCCCGTGTCCCGGAAGGCATCGGGCCAGAAGTCCCGGAGGTTCCGCAGGAGGGCGGGGAAGGGGGCGCCCGCGCCGGGGTACGGCAGCTCCCCCACCTGCTCCATGTAGGATACGGCGAGCGCCACGGCCCTCAGCCGGGGGTCGCGGCCCAGGGGCTCCAGGGCGATGTCCCTGAGCCTCGCCTCGGTCTCCGGATCCGCGAAGGCCCGGTAGACCGCCCGCTCGGAAATCTCGAAGGGCGGGGGCGAGTCGGGGAGGATGTCCATGACCGCCTCCTCCAGGATCCTCGCCGCCGCCACCGCCAGCGCGGCGGGGTTCCAGAAGGCCCTGGCCAGCACCCGGTAGGCGAGCCCGCGCCCCGCGAAGAAGAAGCCCATGTCCGCGAGAGGCCGGGTGAGCATCGCGTGGAGGGCCGCCGGATCCGGGACGGGCATCCTGGTCGGCAGGGTGAGCCACGCCAGCGGCGAGAGGGTGTGCCGCTCGAGCCTCCAGGAGATCCTGCGGCCCGCGAGCACCAGCCGCAGGGCCCCCGTCTGGTCGTCCGCGATGTCCCCGAGTATCGCCAGATCCTCGGGATCCCGGACGATCCGCGCCATGAGCCCGTCCGCCCGGTCGATCATGACCGTCGCCTGGGACGGCCAGCCCTTCTGCCCCCTGTGCTCGAAGAGCTTCCGGACGCGATCCCGGTGGGCGGCCGCCGGATCCCAGCCGGGTAGCCCCATCTCCCCCGCAGCCCGGTCGAGGAGCCGCGCGAGAGGGCCCGGGGTCCCCGCGGGGCCCTCCCCCGCGGGCTTCCCCCCCGCCCCGGCCGCCGCCTCCGCCCACGGGAACTCCAGGAAGGCGGAGTGCCCCGCCGGGCCCGGGTCGCCCGCCAGCTCCTCCTCGGCGT
Organism: Deltaproteobacteria bacterium; assembly: GCA_031281735.1. GTDB lineage: Bacteria > Desulfobacterota > Desulfarculia > Adiutricales > Adiutricaceae > JAIRZX01. Next base: position 7,823 of record JAITEZ010000242.1, read on the forward strand.
CCAGCAGGCAGGCGTAGTTGCCGTCGGTGGGCTTGTGCACGGAGGGGTCGTCCAGGAAGTGGCGCAGGAGGGCGGTCTTCCCGACGCCCGCGGCGCCCTGGATCCGCCAGAGCCCCTTCAGGCCCGAGAGCAGGCGGATTATGTCCTCCTGGCCGACGAAGCCCGTCCGGGCGGCCCCGGGGCCGAAGGGGCGGAAGGCCCCGTAGATGCCGCCCGCGGAGAAGAGGGCCTCGATCCTCTCCGACTTGACCGCGGGGGCCCTGGCCGCGATGAAGGCCGCCAGGCACGTGTCCAGCACCACGAGGTCGCGGCCGGCCTCGCGGGCCCAGCCCCACAGCGCCCCCCAGAACCCGGGGGCCAGGGGGGCGAGCGCCACCGCCAGGGGGACGGCCCCGGGCGGCGGGGGGCAGCTCTCCAGGGCCTCGATCAGGTGGCCGGGGCCGGCGGCCCCGCCCCACCACACCAGCGCCGAGATCTCGCCGCGGGGACCCGGCCCCCAGGCCGGGAGGGGCGGCGCGCAGGAGACCCCGCAGCAGTACTCCCGCCAGGGGAAGGCGCCACCGCCCTCCGCGCCGGGCGAGGCCCGGAAGGACTTGCCCACCTCGAAGCCGAGCCACTTGAGGAGCTTCTCCAGGGCGGCCCTCGCCGCGTCCTCGCGTTCCGCCGAATCGCGCGCGGCCATAAGCTCGCCCCAGTGCCCCTCCACCTGGGAGGCCCTGCCCGCGCCGCGGGCGGCCTTGCCGGCGTCCCGTGCCTGGCGGGCCGCCGCGAAGGGATCGTCGGCCACCCTCAGGGAGGGGAGGGCGCGGAAGAAGTCGCGCACCGGGCTCCGGGAGCCCTCCTCGGGAAGCGGCTGCTGCGGGAGTTTCCGCAAGGCGCGGGCGGTCCACTCCGTCACGAGATCGGCCGCGGCGTCCGTCTCGCCTTCATCCAGCATGTCGCCCACCTGCCTCACGAGGGCAGGGGGGAGCGGGAAGCCGGCCTTCCGGAGCTGTTTCAGACGGTTCTCCGTCCGCGAGCGCAGCTCGGCCAGGCGGGACTCCGCGCCCGAGCGGATCCAGCGGGCGACCTCGGCCTCTATCGCCGCGGAGCGCATGTCCCCCTCTCCGGCGGCGGCCCGCAGGGACTCCAGGGCCTCGCCGGCGTCCCTGGCGTACTCCTCCGCGGCCGAGGCGTCCAGGGAGCCCGACACGGTCATGTTCCGCGCGCGCTCCGCCGCCTCCTCCAGGAGCGCCTCGGTCTCCTCGAAAAAGCGCCGGGCGGCGTCGTCCAGGTGCTCGGCGAGGGTCCGGCCTTCCGCCCCCGCGGGGCGGCGCGACCGGGCCGCCCCCACGGCCTCCAGATAGTGGGAGGGGATGAGGGCCTCGCCCTCGGAGATCCGGGCCAGGAACTCGCTGCACTCCTCCTCTGGATCGCGTCCCCCCCGCGCCAGGGCCCGGAGCACACCCGGCAGGGGCCCGGAGGGGCCCCCTCCCGCGCTGGTGGCCCCGGGGCAAAGGATCAGCCAGGAGGCGAGATCGGAGTCGACGTCCTCGGCGAAGAAGCCCTCCCTGCCCGAGGCCGAGACGCGCTCGTCGTCCCAGTCGTCCAGGAAGGACATTGTGGAGAGGGCCTGCAGCTCGGAGCGCAGGAGACGGAGCCCGTCAGCGATTGAGCCGCAGTCGCCCTCAGGGTCGGCGGAACCGCCGCCGCCACTCTCCCCTTCGCCGCCGCCGCCCCAGCCGCTGCCGTCGCCGCCCCTGCCCCTGCCGTTGCCGTTGCCGCCCCGCCCGTTGCCGTCGCCGCCCCGCCCGTTGCCGTCGCCCCCGTGGGCCGGCGGCGGAGAGGGGAGCGCCGCCAGGACCCTGCCCGCCTCGCGGAAGACTTCCGTCAGGGACCTGACGAACCAGTCCCCGCCCTCGCCCGCCTCCGTGACCCCGTGAAACTCCAGCCAGTCCCGGGCCAGATCAGCCGTCAGGGAGAAATAGGTCACCAGCGACGCGAAGGCCTTGGAGTTTATCGGCTCCTGGTTCCTGGTACGGTTGTCGCGGCGGTCCACGAGCTCCCGCACGTTCCCGACGTCGCGGAGCCCCTCCGCCTCCCGCGAGAGGGCGGCGATGTCGCCCCCCCCCCTGCGGCACCGCTCCAGGAACTCGCGGAGTTCGCCGCCGGGGCCGATGAGGTTCTTCCAGAGCGTGTTGGCGGGCACGTAGCTCGTGGAGCGCTTGGGCATGTCCTCGAAGAACTTCCTGGTCTTGCCCTCCAGCCCCGCGAGCCTGCGGTCCCTGTCGCGGGCCTCGGCCATGCGCCGGAGCGCCCGGAGCGCCCCCTCCGCGTCCGAACGGAGGACGAGGGCCTCCAGTTCTCCGACGAGCCCGCCCCTGAGCCTCTCGGGGAGCCTCTCCGCCAGGGACGCCAGGACCGGGCCCAGGCCGGGCTCGGGGGAGGACGCGGCGGCCCTCAGGATCCCCGCGTAGAGGAGCGCCGCCGTCTCGGGATCGCCCGCGGCGCGCCCCCCCTCCGGCTCCCAGAGTGGCAGGCAGGCCTCCAGGGACCTGAAAAAGGCCTCCTTGACGGCCAGGGGCCGGGGACGGAAATGGAGGCCCAGGTGCAGGAGACGCGCGAACTCCGCGGGGAAGACCCCAGCGGGCGAGGCGGCGGCCAGCCAGTAGAGGGGCCGGGTGTCGCCCAGCCCAGCGAGCCTGCGGCAGAGGGCCGCCAGGTGGAGCCTCAGATCGCGGAGCCGCAAGGCCTCGCGCCGCGCCTCCGCCTCCTCGTCCGCGGACCGGTCACCGTCGCCCCCGCTTCCGGGACGGCCGGAAAGGGCGGCGAGGGGCGGCGCGGCCTCCTCCCCGAGATCGGAATAGTCCGCGAAGCAGACCGGGCCGTGATCCCCCACGCCGCGTGAGGCAGCGTCCCCCAGGATGTCGCCGAACTTCCCGGTGATGAGTTCCGCGAGCTCGGGCACGGAAAGCGCCCGGAAGGCCCGGAAGGGATCCGTCCGGGGCTCCGCAGCCGCGACGGGCGGGGACGCCCCCGCCTCTCGCGGCTCCCCCGGCCTGCCGTACTCCTCTCGCCCTTCCCCTCCGCCGTCCGCCTGGCCCTCTACCTCCGCCCGGCCTGCCGCCGCCGCATTGGATCCCCCGCCCCCGTGGGCGATCCCCGCCTCGTCGAGGCCGACCGGGCTCCCTCCTTTCTCGGCCCCCCTCCCGTTCCTTCCGTCCTCGCCGGAGGCTTCCCGTGACGGCCCCCGCCATCCGCCTGGGCCGCCCTGCCCTTCCTGACCGTCCCGCTCTTTAAGATCGTCCTGGTGTTCCTGATCGTCTTGCTCTTCCCGTTCTTGCCCGTCCAGCTCCTCACGTTCTTGCTCTTCCCGTTCTTCCTCTTGCTCTTTCCGATCTTCCCACTTATTCCAATATAACCTCTCCCCCTGCTCCTCCCCCTCCTCCTCCTGCTCCTCCCCCTCTTCCTGCTCGTCCGCTAAAGGCCGATACCGCAGTGATCCAGCGGCGCCACCTTCCGTCTCCTGCCCGGGGAAAACCAGGGAAGCGGAGGGACGCCCGGCGAACAGGTCATCGAACCCCCCTGCATGGAACTTGCGGAAGAAGCCTGCGGACAACTCGTCTTCCAGTGGCAGGAGTTCAGGGTCGACGGCCCCCTTCCCGGACCTGAGGAACCGGATGAGCAACGGCACCAGGGGCACCTTCTCCTCCCATGCCGGATCGCAGTCCTGGACGGCCTTGAGCGAGCCCTCAATTTCCTTCAATACCGCCGCGTCCCTTCTGGGGCCCTCCGCCTCCAGCCTGGCCCTGAGATCCGCGACCACCTGCCGAGCCATCAGGAGGGGGTCGAGGGCGGTGAGCGCGCCCGTGTAGAGGCTGTCCGCGCAGGCCCTCCAACCGGCGGCCAACCCGGACAGCGCGCTCGCGAACCCCTCGTCATCGAGTTCCAGGGCCTCGGCCAGCCCCGGCACGGGGAACTTTTCCAGGCCCTCCACGCCGCGCAGGGTCTCGCGGTAGCGGGAGATCGCCGCGCCGTAGGCCTTCCAGGCCTCGCGGACAAGCGCCGCCTCCTCGAGAAAGCCTTGAATCCCCCGCCTTGCGGCAGGATCGTTTCCCAGCCTCCCCGCGGCGGCCTGCGGGGGGGCTGCCTCGCCCGCGCGGGCGAGCGCCGCCGCGGCCGCGGCGCGGGAGGAGGGGAGCACGTCCTCCAGGGCCTTCCTCATCCGGCTCGCGAAGGCGAGCTGCTCGATCATCGCGGCCGCGTCCCCGGGCAGACCCTCGGGAAAGGCGCCGTCCTCCCTGCCGATGGCGCCCACCGCCGCCTGGAGGACGTCCCGCGTGACCGGCCTCGCGGTCACCCTCGCCCTCCTGAACTCCAGCAGGGCGAAAAGCAACATGCGCCAGCCCCGGAGGGGCTCGGGGAAGACGAAGGGCGGCGAGGTCACGCGCTCGAACCAGCATTCCACCAGTGCGGCGAGCACTGCCTGGTATTCCACCGCGGCCGCGCGCAGCGCCCTCTTCCCCACCCGGAGCCCCCCCCTGCCGGAAAGGGCGTCCTTGGGGAAGGCCTTAGGGACGAGCCGGACGGCCCTGCTCGCGAAGGCGCGTGCCGGGGGGGAGTTCACCGACTCCGCCAGGCTCTCCGCGGCCTCCTCCAGCATGGCCTTCTCCCTGAAGTCCAGCTCGGAGACGGGGCGGCCCTTCAGGATGTCGTTGACGCGCCCGGCGGCGGGCCCTTCCGGGTCGTGATCGAGATCGTCCAGGAGGGGCTTCACGCACTCGAAGCGGCCGATCACCCCGTAAACCCAGTCCGGGATCAGCTCGAATCTGGACGTCTGCGGCATGCTCGGCCGTTTTCGCGCTTTGTCTCTCATGAACGTTCGGATCCCTCCTCTGGCCGCGGCGGCCGGGGGTTCGGCGGTTTCCAACGGTTTCCGGCTGTCTCCGGCGGGCATGGCAGACGGCGGGATCCGGGCCGCCCCCTGTCCCGAGGCTCCCTCCACCCGTGCCAGCTTCCCGGATCAGGGGATCCCTCCACTGGCTGGCCCGAGGATCCTCGCCACGGCTGCATATTGGGATAAACCTAAACCCGCACCCCGCTTTTGTCAACCCCGGGACAGGAGCCGCGGTGACGCCCTGACCCCCGCCAGGCCTTCGGGAAGACCGGGGAAGAGGACCTGCGGGGACAGGGGTGAGGATCTGCGGGGAAGAGGTGAGGACCTGCGGGGAAGGGGTCGGAGATGACATGCTGCGAGTGAAGAAACGTACATCAGCGGATGTGAAGAGCGTCGGCCCGCCACCCCTCCCGCCGGCACACTGTCCACCGGCTCGCGAGCCGCGCGCCGACTCAGTACCCTGTGGGGGATGCGGAAAGGCAGGCCTTCCCCGAGCCTGCTGTACCGTAGGCCTTTCCGCGGCCTGCGGCACCGGCGGCCGACTCTGCCGCCGGATCGCGTGGGCAGAAACGCCTGAAGCTTCGTTAAGGAAACCATGGATTAAATTATTATAATATAATTTTATATATTTTATTAAATTAATATTTTAATTTATATAATTAATTATACTATTTATAACCGAAACTGCAAGTCATCTGTCAGCAGGCCCTGACCGGAGAGCCCGGGCCGGGGACGGAACGCGATCCCCGGCAAGGGGTCACTCGTAAGGCTCGAAGACAGTCTCATCGAAGTCGCGCACCGGCTCGGGAACCGGGGCGGGAGGAGGCCCCTGCGGGACGTGGGGGCGCGCCCCGGCCCGGAAAGGGTTGAGATCGGCCTTCTCGAAAGGCCAGTAGAGCGGCCACATGGGGTGGGGGGTGAGGCCCGAGAGCCTGCGGTCTGCGAGCACGGTCTCCTCGATCTGATAGAGGAGCACGTAGGGGCGCGCCTGGGCGGCGTAGGCGGCCAGCGACTTGACCCTGGCCTCGCGCTCCGGACGCCCCAGGGAGGCGTCGAAGCCGTCGATGAGGGAATCGGCGGCGGGATCCGCGTAACGCGCCGGATTGGAGCGCACCCCCGCCCGCGAGTCGAGGAACCTGCCCAGCCACATCTCGGGGGAGGGGATCTCGGGGTGGCGGGTGCCCAGGTAGATGTCGTAGTCGCCCCGCTCGAGTATCCCCTGCCCCTGCGCCCCTACGAGCGGCCGGACGTTCGCGGGGACGCGGAGCGCCCCCAGGCGCTCCGCCAGGATCCGGGCGTCCGCGCAGGCGCCCTCCTCGGCGTCGGGACAGACGACGGTCAGGGGGGACGGGGGGGGGCCGGCGGCCTGGAACAGCTCCCGGGCCCGCTCGTCCGCCGTCGCCACCTCGAGGCCCCGGCGTGGGGCGGGGGGCGGGGCCCCGGCGAAGCCCAGGGGCAGGAGCCCCAGCGGCCGGAGGGGCATGTGGGCGAAGGCGTGCTCGGCCGCCAGCCCCGCCGCCTCCCGGGCCAGCGGGTTCCCCAGGTACCCTGAGCCGGAGTTGAAGGCCAGGTACCGGGTGGTCCAGGTGGGATAGCGCCGGATCTCCGATCCCTCGGGAACCTCGTTGAGGGGGAGCGGGCCGGGGAGAGGCGTGAGATGCGCCCCCTTCTCCCTGTACAGCGCGAGCCGGCGCCCCGGATCGGGCTCGTACCAGATCTCCACCCGCTCCGGCGAGGAGGCCGCGTTGAGATCCGGCCGCCGGACGAGGACCGTCCCCGGGGCGGGCCCCCGGAGGTCGGCGGCCGCCGCGCCCGCGTCCGGGGGGCCGGCTATGTAGCGGCCGGAGCCCAGGGAGTGCTCCTTCAGGTGGTCCGCCGGCCGTCCCGCGAGCGCGGGGGAGATGATGGAGGCCTGGGGGAGGGCCAGGGACGCCAGGAACGGCGGCCAGGGGCGGTCGAGGATCAGGGTCAGGGTGTAGGGCCCGTCGATCCGCATGAAGCGCAGGTGGGGGAAGAGGGCCTTCCCCGCATCGGAGGCCATGAGCCGGTCCAGCGTGAACAGCACGGACTCGGGCGTCACGGGAGCGCCGTCAGCGAAGCTCTCCCCCTCCTTCAGGATGATGATGTAGCTGAGCCCGTCGTCAGAGATCCGGGCCGTGCGCGCGAGCGACGCCGAGGTGTCGAGGACGCTCTGCCCCGGCTGGAGATCGAAGAGCCTCCGGTACGCGTTCATCACCACCGGATAGGCGCCGGGATCCGGAGGCCACGCGTGGGGATCCAGCGTCCTGGGCGCGGCCGGCAGGACCAGTCTCAGCGTGTCGGCCGACGCCGGGGCGGGCAAGGCCAGGAAGGCAGCGAGGAGGAGGGCGGGGAGCGCGGCGGCGGCCAGGGCGGAGGCGGGGCGGGCGTGGATCCCTCCCGCGGGGGGCGGGGTAAAAACTTCCGGGCTCCGCTCGGGCGGCAGGCTTTTCACTTCCATGGTCGGGCGGCGGCCTTGGAGGGGAAGGCCCCGCTGCCGCCGCGGGCGGGCCTACATGTTCAGGAGGGACGGCAGGAAGGCCCCCAGCCCCCAGATGAGCACGGAGTACATGAGAAACCCGAAGGCCAGCAGGAAGGCCGCCAGGGCGCAGAAGACCGCCTGGCCCTCGAGCCTGCGGTACATGCCGGCCACCGCCTCCCTCCAGTCCGCCCGCCACGGGGACACCAGGACGAAGAGCAGGGTGGCGGCGGGCGCGTCCACGAGGAAGATGAACCTCTCCTCGAAGAGGAAGTTGGCGCGGAACAGCCCGGCCAGGTAGACCGCGGAGAAAAAGCCGGCCACGAGCGCTATGTAGCACAGGTGCCAGCGGGCGAAGCGGGTGACCTTGCGGAACTCCGCGGGCGTCAGCTCGAACAGAAGCAAAGATCTTACCAGCTTTCCGGGGGGCGCCGCCCGCGGCCGATCGGCGGGTGGCGGGAGGGGGGCCTTTCACGGGACTGGAAAGGCGCGTTTCCTGGGAATCCGGGCGCGGGGCGAGGGGGCCCGCCGCCCGGGCCCGGCCATTCTAGCAGAAACGCCAGGGGTTTTCCTCGAGTCATTTCTGGCTTCCGGGATCCCGGGCTCGCCGAGCTCCCCGCGACCCGCAGGCGTCAGC
>JAITEZ010000335.1 GCA_031281735.1 Deltaproteobacteria bacterium
CCAGCCCTCCCCCAGTCGCTCCTCCACCCCCGTCCCGTTCCCCGTCCCGCGCGCTCCGGCCACCTTGCCTCTCGCCTCCAAGCCCGATCGGCCCCTCTTTCCGGGCGCCCCCCGTCCCCCCCGCCTGCTGACGCCCGCGGGGGGCCGGGCCGCCGGGGCCGCTGACCCCCGGCCGCCCCGGGCCCCTTCCGGACACGGGCAGGCCCCGGGTTTCTCCGGCGTCCCCCGGCGCCGGGGCGGACGGCGACGCGCGGAATCAAGCAACCCTTCATGCGTGAACCGCAGGAGCAGTCTCATGTCGCATCCCACAGGGCGGAAGCCCTTGCTATTGTTGCTGATGCTCGGGTTATCCCTCACCCTCGTCCTCGCCCCGGGCGAGTCGCGGGCCCAGGATTACGATCCGGCCGACACGCTGGTCTTTTCCCACTCGGACAACGCCGGGCCGATGAACCCCCACATGTACGCGCCCAACCAGATGTACGCCCAAAACATTATCTACGACGCCCTGGTGGTGATGGGCCCCGACGGCAAGGTCAGGCCTTCCCTGGCGGAAAGCTGGGAGCTGTCGGGGGACGGGCTCACCTACACCTTCCATCTGCGCGAGGGCCTGAAGTTCTCCGACGGCACCCCCCTGGACGCCAGGGCCGTGGAGGAGAACTTCAGGCAGATAATGGGCAACAGGGAAAGGCACAAGTGGCTGGGGCTGACCGGATACGTCGAGTCCTTCGCGGCCACGGGCCCCCTGGAGTTCAAGCTGGTCATCAGCTCCCCCTACTACCCGACGCTGGAGGATCTCTCCCTGGCCCGGCCGTTCCGGATGCTGAGCCCGGCGGCCTTCCCCGACGAGGGCGTCACCGCGGGGGGCATCAAGGCCCCCATAGGGAGCGGGCCGTTCAGGTTCGTCGAGACGGTCTTGGGGGAGTACGACCTCTTCGAGAGAAACGAGCTCTACTGGGGCGAGAAGCCGGACTATTCCAAGCTGCTGGTGAAGATCATCGTCGATCCGGTGTCCCGGGGCATCGCCTTCGAGACCGGGGAGATCGACCTCATCTACGGGCTGGGCCAGGTCAGCTACGAGGTCTACGACCGCTTCTCCCGCGTCCCCGGGATCACCACCAAGACCTCCGGCCCCATGGGCACTTACGCCGTCGGCATGCACTCCGGGAGGTTCCCCACCAGCGAGTTCGCGGTGCGCCAGGCAATCGAGTACATGATCGACAGGGATGCGGTCGCCCGGGGGGTGTCCATGGGGAGCCTGAAGCCTGCCGGGCACTACATATCGCCCAGCATGCCTTACTGCGACGCGGGCCTCCCCCCCTACGCCTATGATCCCGCCCGGGCCGTGGCCATCCTGGAGGACGCCGGCTGGAGGCTGCCCCTGGGCAAGAACGTGAGGGAGAAGGACGGAAAGCCGCTCTCCATCGACTACTACATCATCTCCAACAAGGCGGATCAGAGGGCGGCGGCCGAGATCATCCAGGGCCAGGCCATGAGATGCGGGGTCAACATCAACATCATCGGGGAGGAGAACGACGCCTCGATCAGCCGCAGGAGGACCGGTGACTACGGGATGATATCTGCCCCGACCTACGGGCCCCCCTACGAGCCCCACTCCTTCCTGTCGATCATGCGTTTCCACGACTTTCACGACTACCAGTCCCAGGCCGCCCTGCCCGAGAAGGCGGAGCTCGACCAGGCCATTACGGACGCGCTCGCAAGCACGGACGAGGCCAGGCGCAGGGAGTATTACAAGAGGGCCCTCACCATCCTGCACGACGAGTTCGTCTACGTCCCCCTCTACTACAACGCCCTCATGGCCGTGTACCGCACGGACCAGTTCGCCGGGCCGCTGGAGTTCGGAAGCGATCAGTACATCGTCCCCTTCGAGACCTTCAAGCTGAGGAAGCGGTGAGGATCCAGCCTGACCCCGCCTGAGGCGGCGGAGACGGCGTCCCGCGGCAGGGGGGCCGGCACTGAGCCGCGTGCGGCGCCCGCCGCCCCGCCCTGTCCCGCCGCCCTGCTGCGGCCCGGCCGCGCCGGAATCCCCTGCCGGGATCCACCCGTGTATCCCGGCGGGGTACCGGCCCGCCTCTCCCGGCTGCCCTCGTGGGGCCGGGGGCTCCGGTGCCGCCCAGGGTTGCGGGCGGGGCCCGCAGCTGGAAGGGCGGAGGGCGGAAGGGCCCTCTCCGCCTGGGCGGCAGGGGCGTCAATCGCGCCGGGGGGACTCCCGGAATCCGGACAGGCCACTGCATGTTGCGTCAAATTGTGCCTCTTGCCCATAGGGAGCGCCTTGACCCGGCCGATCGCCCGGCCTTGCTCCCCGCCCTGACCGCGGGAGTGGGAGCGGTGGACGTGCCGGGGGGCGAGGCTGCAGGAAGGCAGGGATCGGCCCCCTGGTAGCCGCCGGCGAACGCCGCTCCGTGGTCTCGGGATGGGTAGTAATGGACACTGTCACTGCCGGCGCCCGCTAGATCATGGACGTTCAGGGCGGAGCCGCGCCGGCCGGATCCTCCTCCCCGCCGGGGATGTCGGGTGGCTGGCGGGGAGGTCAGCCCGGTCATCATCATCATCATCATCATCATCATCACCATTATCACCATCATCACCATCATCACCATCATCACCATCATCACCATCATCACCATCATCACCACCATCAGTGGTAGCTGAGGACTATCATCATCATCATCGGTGGAATCCGGCCCAAGGCGGTCGGTGGCCCGCCGTTCATATGGGGTTGCCGGGAGAGGCGCCGACAGGGGTAGCCGGGAACGGCATCGTTGGGGTTACCGTGGGATACGTCGTTCCGTCCCGGCCAAACTGAAGGAGGGTCGGCGTGGGCGCCCCGGCGGTGAAAGCCTGCGGCTCGGTCCCCGCGGCCATCCGGCAGGGGGCGCCTGTCCGGAGCCTCCCGTACCCCGGAGTCTCTCCCGAGCCTGACGCCCTGAAGGGGTATCTCCGCAAGGGGGCTGCTGGCGGCTGTCGGCTGGCCCGGCGGGGGAGTCGGATGGCTGTGCCTGACCGGGAGACCCTCAGCTGGAAACGTCGGTGGGAAGCCTCGTCCGGAAGGGCCTGCCCCGGAGGCTCCGCACGGGTTCTCCTGCCTGCCGCAGTCCCTGATCAGGCAGGGTGCCGCCTGGCGGGATCCGGACTCCCTCCCCCTGAAGATCCGGCCCCCGCGCCCCGGTCAGGCTCTTTGCCCCCCCTGCGCCGGGAAAGCCCCTGCGCTGGGGCCCTCCCTCGTCCCGCGCCGCACTGCCTGGACGGCGGCCGGCGTGGTAGCCTTTGCCTTCAGGGGCACATGGCCAGACTCTGGTGAGGCTCCGGGGCAGGATTGTCCCGGCGGGGTTCCAGAAACTGGGTATCAGGGCAGGGGGCGCGGGGAAGCAGGGATCCCCGGCGAGTCGCACGGCCTCAGGCGAAGGGGGGGAGTGGCCGGGGAGGACGGCAGACGGCATTCCCATGGCCGCTGCCCTGAGAAGGGCCGCTATAGAGGCGGAACTGGGGAAGGGGCCAGGGGCTGGGAGGCAAGGGGAAAGGCGTTCGCTGGCTCACCTGCGGTGCTTGCCGGGATACTTGTTTCCGCCGGGAGGGGGGGTAGGCGGAGTGATTGAAACCTGCCCGAGTTGTTTTTCTCTTGACAGCCGTCAAGGGTGCCGATAGAATCAACCGAATCGTGCAGTATGCCTCGGGTTTGAAAGCCCGAGACGCGGTTCCTGTTTTCAGGTAGTTCATTGCCCGGGCCATGGAGACAGGCGAGTCTCCCGGCAAGGCTTTTGCGCGAGTTCACCTGAGTCCAGCCTGCCCTTTCCACGTTGCAGTTTACGGAGACTTCCCGCAGTGCAAGCCACGCCCCACGCGGATCCAGCGTACTTGACCGGCGTTATCGATACGCGCTGGTACGGTTGCACCCGTGATGCAGAGCCGTTAAGGCTTGGCATGGTATTTGCATCTCTCTCTCTCTCTCTCTCTCTCTCTCTCCGCCTGACGCCTCCGTACGCCTGAACGAAAGGGCTTTCCCGGCCCCGCGATTCTCGTCCCTCGCTTCACTTCCCCTTTCCCGTCTCTTGTCTTCCGAACCCTCGCCCGCTGACGGAAGCGGCGAGAAGCCTGCATATCCCGCCTTCAGGCGCATGAGCGCCGGAGGGCTTCGCGTTGAGAGTCACCCGTCTGCCGGGGCCTAGCAAGGCTCTGAGTCAGGCGGTTTTTTTGTGCCTTTTTCCAGGAATTTTCTGTCCGGGCGGCCAGACCGGAACGCCCCTCGCCTGGGCGGTTCGGCTGCCCTGACGGTCTGACGTATCGTCTGCCGTCATCTCTTCCGGAGACAACAAGCAGTGCAAGCCATTCCCCACACATATCCAGCGTATTTGACCGGCGTCAACCGCAAGCGGGATGC
>JAITEZ010000388.1 GCA_031281735.1 Deltaproteobacteria bacterium
GGGAGCCGTCCCGTCAGTACGGGCACCCCCATCCGCTGACCTCGGGCGAGGGCAGTCCCCATCCGCCCACGCGCGGCGTCCCGGAGGCGATGGTTCCGGAGCCGCGGCGGGAGCAGAGCTTGCGCAGGGCCCGGGTCATGGCGTCCACCTGGTCGTCGTGCGCGGCGGCGGGGAACGTCAGCAGCCCGGCCTCGAGATCGGTCACCCAGGGCGCCTCGGACGGGGCCGGGAGCCAGGCGATCCCCGCCTCCAGGAGATATGAGACGGCGTGGGCGCGGGCGGTCTTGGACACCTCGGGGCCGACGGGGATGATGCCGCGGACGTGCCGCTTCAGGGAATCTATGACGGCGGGCCCGCTGGCCTTGTCCTCGACGAGCTTCCCGCGCGCCTCGGGCCACCTGCCGCCGGCCAGGGCGCGGAACGCGGCGCAGGTCTCGGTGAACCATGCGGCCCCTGACCCGGTCGAGGAGGCAGAGGCCGGCGCCCTTGCGGCCCCAGGCCTGTCCGACCACGAAATCCGGCCCGGCGGTGCCCTTGAAGGACATGTCACAGGAGATGATGATCCTGTCGAAGGAGCGGGGGAGCGTGGCGGAATTCCGGCGGCGGAGCCACTCGCGGCGGAACACCGCGCCCCCGGCGGGGGCGGCCTCTGCCGGTACAGCGCCGCCCAGTCGCGGGGGCCGATCGTCGCCTTGATGCGGAGCAGATCCTCCAGGGAATAGCGCTCGGGATGGAGCGGCTCGCCCGCCCTCCGCCATCCCTCGCCGCGCCCGGCTATCGCGGGGAAGTCAGGGCCGGGGTGTACCAGTCCCAGACCTTCTCGCGGTAGACGGGGCTGTCGGCCTCCTCGCGGTCCTTGACGGGGTCGTCTATGATGAGGATGTCCCCTCCCAGGCCGGTGATGCCGCCGCCGACCCCGGCGCACCTGTACACCCCCGCCCGGCCCGCTATCTCGAACTCGGCGGAGTTGCGCGCGCCGCCCCCGTCCCCGCCCGCCCGCGCGCCGGGCCCCGGGAGGCACGTGCCGGGGGAGATCTCCCCGTAGGGCCCGGAATCGTTGATCCTCTTGACCCTGCGGTTCATCCTGGCGGCGAAGGTCATCGTGTGGGAGGTGGCGATCATGGAAGCGTCCGGCCTCTTGCCGAACGCGTAGGCGGGGAAATGGCAGGAGGCGAGCTCGCTTTTCCCGTGCCGCGGGGCCGCCGTGATGAGCAGCCGCGGGGAGAGCCCCTCGTCCACCCCGGCGAGGAACCCGTCGAGGGCATCGCGAACCTCGGCGTGGAACCGGCCCATGAGGTATCCGGGCATGCGGTGCCGGACGAAGCTGGCGAGGCTCATCCGGGCCAGCGCCCGGTAAAGCCCCGGATCGTATGTCACCGCCGGCGCCTGCGGGCCTCGCCGCGGCGAGCGACTCGGGCATGGCGCGGGCCTCCGAGAGGCCCGAGGCCTCCTTCAGCCGGACGGGGGCTTTCGGGGACATGGAGCCGTCCGAGGACGTGTGGTCCACCCTCTGCCTGTCGGCATACCGCCCGGGCTTGAGCCCCTTGAGCAGGAAGATGAGGGCCGTGCCGGACTTCCTCGCCACCGTCCCGGCGAGCACCCCGCCCTGGTACACGGGCTCCTCCCATCCCTCGAGGGCGCGGCTGATGAGATCGCTCTCGGCGTTGCCGACCACGTGCGACTTGGCCCTCTCGACGTCGGCCCGGAACGCCGGGTCGCGGGACATGGCCCAGTACACGGATCCCGGGCTGACGCCGGCGGAGGCGGCGGAATCGGCGAGCCTGCCGGTCTCCAGGCAAGCCCTCAGGAACGCCGTGCGCCTCCCGGCGGTGAAGACCGGCCTGCGGCCGCCCTTCCTTGCCGAGGCCCCCGCCCCGGCCTCCGGCGCGGGTTTGACGGGAGCCGGATCCGTTTTTTTAACTTTCAAAATGCCAGCCCTGCCCGCGTCGCTGGCGCGGGCCCTCTTGCGGGGATTGAAAGGGCTGGAAAACCCGCAGGACGGACAAAGCCGTCCCTGACGCGAATAAAGACGGATCCGGTGCGCGCGAGGCTGTTAACAGGCCCTGCCGGGGGCGGGGCCGGGGGGCGGCACGGCGGCCTCGGCCCACAGCTCGAGACGGGAGCGCGTGGCGATCCAGTCGCCGCCGTGCCTGGTGGCGGGGAACCCCGGTGTCTTGAGGAGGCGCGCGACCTCCGACAGGCCGAAGCCGGGGGCGTTGGAGATCTCGCGCTTGCCTACGAGCAGCACGGGCGGGCGGCCAGTCTGCATGGGCTGCGTGATACATTCGCGGCGGGCGGCGATCAAGGGGCGGGGGGCGGAAGGGGAGGGGGGGATGAGAGGCCCCGCCGGGGGATACGGCGGGGCGGGGGGGTTGTCAGGGATGACGGGGGCGGGCACGGGAAGGCCCCGCCCGGGGGAAGGGGCCTGGGAATGGCCGGCCGGATTCGAATGGGAGGGCCAGTCGGCGGCTATGTCCCGGATTCCGGCGGGACAGCGATCTCTTCCAGCTCGATGTGGATGATCATCACCTGTGTTTCCGTATAGGAATACAGGATGGTCAATATGACCAGGCCCCCGCCATTTATCGGCAACCCCATGGAGTATTCATACCTCTCGTAACCGGGGACGGGCTGACCGGCCTGTGGATCCCTGTGAAGCAGGAGCAAGGCCTCTTGAAGCAAAGGTTCATAGAGGCCCTTGAACCTTCGGGAGATTACCTCCCTGTCGTGCCTCGCCTGGGGCGCCAGTTGCAACACCCTACGAGTCATGGTCATGGGTCAGGTCCCCGTCCAGGCTGTATCCCTGCGAGACAAGCCCGTCGACATGCTCCCTTAGCTCCTCAGGGCTCTTGGGTATACTGAAATGGGGGAGATAAGCGGTTACTGGTATCTCCTCGTCCATCTCCACCAGATCGTATATCCGGTTGTGGGTCAAGTCGCTCAACTGTATGGCGGAGAAGTTGTTGCAGAACTCGTGGGTCAGCGTCTTGAGGATCTTCAATTCGACCGGGGAAAACACTGAGAGATCGGGCTTGCCCATGCTGACGAACCGTGTGTACTCGAACCTGGCCTTCTGAGGGGAGACGCGCACCCTGCCCTGTTCCTCGAGCCATCTCCAGACCTCCCGGTACCCTTTGGGCACAGGCCCGAACTGGGCTTTGATTATCGGCCTGCCCGTAACGGGAGGCAAGAGGTTATAGAGGGCCATGGCGTCCGCGAAGACCATGATCTTGCAGAGCTTGACGGCACCCAGGTCGAGCCCATGATCCTGGGCCTCCTGGATGACCACGTGCATGGCATCGGGCAGTCTGTCGGCGTCCGTCATGGCTGGCACCTCCTGGCGTATCCGGACGGCGGGGCATCGGGAGGGAGACATGCCGCCAGTCTCCCTGATTAGATTATAACATCTGTTGAGGGGGATTCAAGGCCAAGATGGGCCCCTGCCCTCACGATGGCGGGAGTGTGATTCCGCCCCAGAGGGCCACGGAATGCCCTGGGACGGGTTCTCAGGCCGAAGACAGGGGACTGACTTGGGAACGTCTCGGGGCCGGGAAGGCCCCCTGCGGGCCCCGGGGACGTCCTGGGGTCAGCTGCTGGAATCGGTGACGTGTTCAGGGGCGGGGTCAGGGACGGCGTCCTCGAGGAGCACGGACGGGGGGATGCCCAGGAGCGCGGTCATGGCCGGGGAAGGCAACATGATATACATCCGGGCAAAGTCACACCAGATCCCGTCCGGGCGGCGTTCTATGCCCGGATACTCCTCGAGGCCCTGGAGCCAGGAAAGGAAGTAGTCGGGCCATGCGGGCCGGACGGCATTCACTCTCGGGAGCGACCACAGCGTGACGGCGTGGCCGCTGGCGCCCTTCCCGGCCTTCTCAACGGCGGCCCCTGACGCGAGGAGGCGTTCCATCTCCGTCCTGACGCGGGGCCACGGGTACTGGTTGAGCCTGAGCCTGATCTGCCTCGGGGTATGCCATGCGGCCCCCGCGACGGAGTCCCGGAGCCGCCGCGTTATCCTGACGGCCAGGGACAGCGCGGGCGGAAGCCCATGGCCCGGGCAAGGGCCTCCGTCTCCCGGACGGCCTTTTTCCGGGCCGTCTCGGCGGCCGCGCATTCCAGGGCCCTCAGGGACATGACGTCCGCGTGGATCCTGGCCCACCTGCGGAGGGCGCAGACGGGTGATAACATTTTCACGGTCTTCCGGGGCCTCCAGGGGCCTCTCTTCTTTATTTTCCATTCAGATCCCTGCCGCCTGGGTTTGCGTCAAGGCACGGGAAAAGCAGGAACGTTCGTTTCATACGCTGGTTTCCGGGACGTCCTTGAGGATAGTAGACAGAGCGGAGGCGAATCAGGAAATAATGATTCCACTGTAAATACCCCCCTCACAGGTCAATCTGACGGGTTTTGCGTGAGAGGGCAGATAAAGCTCAATTTGGGAAACTTATGAAAGAAGTGTTCTCTTCTAATCGCTTACAACTCTCCAAATGCTGACCTTTTCATGGCGGTCAGCCATGTTATCCCGGCTGTTTCAAAGTTTTCTGTCTTCCTCCTTACTGTCACGTTTCTGTCGGGGCGGACGATCCGGCTGTCCGGAAACTCGCCTCTGCGGGAGCCTCAAGACGACTCGCAGAATCTCCTGCGCTCAATAACGAAGTTAAAGCCCCTCTTGATGGTCATGCCAAGCATCTTCAGGAAGTTCGCGCCGGTGACCCCGAGGGTGCCACGGATTCTCAGGCGGCCTATCCCCTGCACCCTTTTGGCCTCGCTCATGGCACCCTCGATGCCGTTGCGCTGCCTGGCCTTCGCGGCGTTCTCGGGCGTCCCGTTCTTGGCGCGGTTCCTCGCGGCCTCGAGGCTGGAATTGCCGTACCTCAGCGAGGCGCCCCGCCTTGAGTCTCACGGGGCACAGACCCTTGCACGGGCAGGCCTCGCAGACGTCCCTGTCAAAGTGCGCGTTGCAGGCGTCGCCGCGCCGGCTCATGGCCGTCCTGGCCGCCTGTCCGCGGGGGCACCCGGCCAGGGCTCCCTTCTCACCGGTCTTGAAGTCCGCGGGCGCGAACCTGGGCCCGCCCGCCTCCGCCCCGGAGCCCGAGGGATCCTTCAGGCCGCCGTGCCGCGAGGTGACGATCTCGGCGCCGATCACCTCGGCGAGCGCCCGGTTGCGCTCCGTGTTGTAAGGGTTGTCGCCGAGGATGACTTTCACGACGACATTCATCTCTCCATGAATTTGACGAAGCCGTCGATGGCATTGGAATCGCTCTCGTGCGCTCCTTCTGTCTTGACATATATCGCGAGATTCAGCGCGAGGGCCGTGAGCCCGCTCTTTCTGGCGGGGTGCACACCTAAGCGACCTGGATCTTGCGGCCCTTCATCTTCCTTGCCCCGCTGTAGGCCGCTTAGGTGTCATGCGGGCTCCGGAGACTGTGGGCGGCGACGTCCCTGGGATCATTGAGTCGGAACGGAGGCCCGCCCCTTCTTCGCCTGTGACCGCGTCGCACTGTTCCCGCAGGAGCCTTGCCAGAAGCCTGAGACTTTCGGCATTGAGGCGCGGGTCGCGCCGGAACTCCCTTACGAGTGTCGCGGCGTCCGCGGCCATGGCCTCGGGCATGAGCCGCCTCCTCTCCGGGCTGGCCTGGCCGTGAGGGTCGTAACCGACCTTGCGGGTATCGTCGCATCGTATCTGTCCCTGATCCCCCGGTCAAGCCCGGCGATCCACAGCGGGCTCCTTTTCATGAACTCCCTCAGGAAGAGTGAGACGGTCTCCCGGAAAGACCGCCCCCGGAGAGGGTCTTGATATTTGAGCAGACGTGGGTGGAGTCGATGCGGACGGAGGAGGTGTCCACCTTGAAGGCCCGCAGGAAGGCGCACGTCATTTGCAGGCATGCGGTTTCCGGCCCACCCGCCTCCAGGAACCGCTTCCGGAACGTGTAGTACGTCTTCTCGCTGATCCTGACAGCACCGTCAGGCGCATGATCCGGCAGCCCCAGCGAGCATTTGGCGTAGGTGCCGCATTTGAGGGCACGGAGTGCCTGCTTCACAGTCCAGTCTTTCATCTCCTGAAGTATGCGAAGTCCTGTGAGGGTGTTGATGTCCTTCGATGGTCTTCCTGGTCTTCCGTTCCATGCGTGGTAACGCTTGGACACGAGAATCGTCGGGCCTGGGATCAGGGGGAGCACGAACTGCCTGAAGACAACGTACACGGAGTTCTCGTAATCGGCTTTCTGTCCCTTCATCGAGGGGTGATCAAGCGTGTGTAAACCGGGGAGATTATTGATTCGTTTCTCTGTGAAGTATGCTGACATAGCCTTGAACCTCCTTAGCGCTCAGGCTTTGGAGGTATTATGACAGTAGCAATATATAATATCAACTTTTTTATGTACTAAATATAATTTTTATATTACTAAAATTATATAGATAGAGTTAAATTATATTATTAATATTAAAATATACATTAAAATTAATTAATTTTAATGTTTTATAAATTTTCAAATATTTAATACACTATTATTAAATTATAATCTAATATTTAAGCTAATTTTTATATATTTTTAATACTATTTTTATCAAAAAAATCGTCCGAAAAGTGGCCACCGTTCCCTCCCGTCGGCCCTGGCCTGGGCGGGCGCCAGGCCGCGCCGCGCCTCGGCCGACTGGCCGAACCGGGGCGGCTGCAGGCCGGAACCAGCCCGCCCCGGGGCCGGCCGGGGCGGATGGCGGCCGGGCCGCGGCGGGATCCGGCCCGGATGGGGGCGTCCCGCCTGCGGCTCCTCCTCCTGGCCCGGCGGCGGGGGATGGGGCCGCCGGATGGCGCGCGTGGCGCCCGCAGGCCCGGACGGGACGGGGATCGATCCGGCCCCTGACGGCCCAGGGTGCGGTCATGCCCGTCTCCCTGCTCAGCCCGGCCGGGCAGGGCAGGGCCGGCGGCGGCCGGGCCCCGGGCTTCTGGAAGCTGACAGGGGCTTGCGCCGGATACTGGCCCGCCAGGATCCGCTGGGAGCCCGGGGCTGCCTGGGGATGGCCCTGGCCGTGCCGAGTTAACCCCTCCTCCAGTGCGGGGGGGAAGGTCTGGCTCTCCGGTTGCTGGTGCTGTCGGCCGGTCAGTGGGGGCACATCTGCCGTTGCTGGCGCTGAAGAGAGCGTCCTGCCGGGAGGGCTGGCCCGCCAGGGGATACTGACCTTGAGGGTAGTACTGTCGCAGATACTGAGGAAGCCTCCCTGGAGGACGGCATCCTCCGTCTGCCCCGCGACGGCCCGGATCAGAACCGCTACCCATCCGAGCAAGGTCAGCCACGGGACGTACGCGGCGAACGACAGGGCGGTGTCTGCGGCGAGGATGATAGCCTCATTGGCGTGTTTGCGCTTGTAGGCCACCATCGCCGGCACGAATAGCAGGAAGAGGATAGCCGTGAGCGCCGGGGTGGTCAGGAATCCCAGCGAGGCCGGCAGGGAAAACACCGCGAAGTCGGACATGGTGCCTCCCCGGTGGTAACGGAGCCCCTGCGGAGAGGGGGACGGCGAAACGGGGAGAGTGCCAGGCTCGAGGTATAGCAGACGGCCCTACCCAAGAGCGGGAGCGGACGCGCGCCCGTGGAGGAGGGCCGCCTGGCCGGCGGCGCCGGCCCCCCCGGCCAGCCTGGGGACGGGACGTCCCGGCCGAACCGGCGGCGAGGGCTGCGGACGCCCTGAGGGCGACGGCACGTCCGATGCGTCGGCCCCCAGGCTCGGGCGGCACGGCTGAGCGTAGGCCGCCGGTACCATGCCCGCCCTTCCGGCGGGCCGGCCTTCCCGCCGCCGCACGTCCCCGGCCCAGTCCAGCGGCCCTCCCTCTCCCGCCGGCTCCCGCAGGACGGGCACCGGTCGGGCGCCGGTCGGGCATCGGACGGACTGGGCGCGAGGATGGCGGGACGCCCTGCCAGGCCACGTCCCCCGGGGACGGCGTTCCCGCCGCCCCTCCGGAAAGCGGATCAGACGCCGCGAGGTGCGCCCGGGTTCCCCTGAGGGACGCCGGCGCGCTTGCGGGGAAGACCGCCCGCCGCCGAGCTCCACTCGGGGGATCGTGCCGGGGACGCGACCGCCTGCCGCGCGCCGATCCGCGCGTGACCCGGCATGCACCGTGCCGGTTCGATGCCTTATTTTCAGGCGGAACCTCCGCCGGGCCTGGCGGGGCGGCGGATCGCACGGACGGAGCGAGGCGGGGCGGCAGGCGGGCCCGCCGGATACATTTTCGCGCATAAACACTGCACCGCAAGGCCGGAGGCCGGATTTGTCCGCGGGGGAGGCCTGCGGGCGGTCACGCGCGTCTCGCGGGAAAACCCGGCATGACCGGTGCGGCGCATGAGGCTAAAAAACCTGATATTGCAAACGAGTGTTGTCAAAGTTGCGCGTATTATATAATCAGCGAAATCGATTGAGGCATTTTTCTGAACTACTATCAGCACATTGGAAGAATGCCGCGCCCACCGCATCCGGGGCCTGCCGGGATTCCCTCCCCCACCGGGGGCGCGTCCCTCCAAAACCCGCGCCGTCAACGGGTTTCATGCCGCAAGCACCCGGGTCCGTCCCCTTCCGCCACCTTCAGTAGCGCAAGGAGATCTCTTTCCCCCCACTAATGGGAGAAATCACAGACAGGTTGGCGGGGCCCGGGACCCTCCGGGAAATTACATTCTTCAACAGTCACCGGCGCAGCCCCCCGTGAAAATCAGGCGCGGGGCGGGCGAATTTTTTTTCCGCGCTCAAAAGGGCGCGGAATGCGGTCCCCAACACACCACAAGAGGGAGGAGGGGGTTTTCCGCCGCCGGAAGCCTTGACGGGGGAGTCTGCGAAGTGTAGCTTCTCACCTGAACTGGAATTTACCTCACGCGAAAACCGCGCTCCGAACCCGTGCGGACACTGCGCGCACCGCTGCTGAGGACGCCCCGCCCAGCCTGACCGACCATCCGCCCCCCCGCCACGCCGTCCCTCTCCCCGGCGGGAGGCGGATCCCGGAACCGGGCCAGGATCACAGCATGAAAGGGGCATTCACCGCCGGAGACGGCGGCAAGCCAGGCCACGCCGAGGCAGGAGCCGAGCGGGATCCTGCCGTCGCATGAGGCGCGCCGTCACGCGCCGCTCTCATGCCGCCACCGCGGCCCCCCCCGCGCCAGCCAGCGCCTGGCCCTTTCGTTTCAAGCCGCGCCCAGTTCGCGCCCGGCAGCCGCCTGCCGTCACGCGTGCTCGCCCGCGGATCGTCCGGGAAGCGCTTGCCCGCGCCGTAACTTCGCCCGCGCGGACAGTCCCGCCTCCAGGACCCGCCCAAGCGGCGCCGCCACCGGAAGGCGGTGCCGGCCCCCCCGAGACTCGGAGCAAACGCCGGGCTTGGGCGGCGCGGCCGCGCGAGCCGCGCATTTCCGGGAGAGCGTCCCGGGAGGCCGCCGGCACGGCCGTCCCTTTCCTGGACGCCATGCCGCGATTGACGCGGGCCGGCCTGGCATCGCGCCCGCGGCTCGCTCCCCCGCCGCAGGCCGCTTCCGCCGCCAGCGGGAGCGCCTGCCCTGCGCGGCCATCCCGTCCGCGCGCCCCGGGCACGGGGCATGCGCGGACCGCCATCCATGCGGGAAGGCCGCGACGGCGTCCCCACCGATCCCAGAAACAGCGACAGCACCTTCCATAATCCGCCGCGGGCCGCCGCCGGCCCCGCCGGGCCGGTTACGGCCCCGGACTGCCTTTCCCACGTGCCACAGGAGGCGACAGCACAGAATGCAGCTCACACAGATCCGGAAGAGGGATGGCCGTTTCGCCCCCTTCAACTCCTCGAAGATAACCGGGGCCATCGCCGCCGCGGCCAAGGCGACCGGTGAGTTCCCGCCGGAGGAGGCGCGCCTTCTCACCCTGCGGGTCCTCTCCAAGCTCGAGGCCCTCGACGGCGCCGCAGAGCTGGACGTCGAGAGCATACAGGACACGGTCGAGCAGGTGCTCTTCGAGAGCTCGCACTGGCGCACCGCCAAGGCCTACATCCTCTACCGGGGCCAGAGGGCGATGAGCCGCGTGCTCGCCGAGACCGGAAGCACAGAGCTCATGAACTCCTACCTGGAGGCGCTGGACTGGAAGGTGAACGAGAACAGCAACATGGGCTACTCCCTCCAGGGCCTGAACAACTACATCGCCTCGGCGGTCACCGCGAACTACTGGCTCGAGAACATCTACTCGAAGGCCGTGCGCGACGCGCACCGCAGCGGCGACATCCACATCCACGACCTGAACCTCCTTTCGGTGTACTGCGTGGGCTGGGATCTCATGGATCTCCTGCGCTCGGGGTTCAAGGGAATCTCCGGGAACATAGAGTCGGGGCCCCCCAGGCACCTCCACTCGGCGCTGGGCCAGCTCGTGAACTTCTTCTACACGCTCCAGGGTGAGGCCGCCGGCGCGCAGGCGGTGTCGAACTTCGACACGCTCCTCGCCCCCTTCGTGCGGGCGGACAGCCTGAGCTACGCCGAGGTCGTCCAGGCCTTCCAGGAATTCGTCTTCAACATAAACATCCCCACCCGGGTGGGCTTCCAGACACCCTTCACCAATATCACGATGGATCTCACCCCTCCCGAGGCCTACCGCGACGCGCGCGTGGTGATAGGCGGCAAGGAGCGGGACTCCGCCTACGGCGACTACGCCGAGGAGATGGCGATCATCAACCGGGCCTTCGCCGAGGTGATGATGGCGGGCGACAACCGCGAGCGGGTTTTCACCTTCCCGATCCCAACCTACAACATCTCGAAGGGCTTCGACTGGGACAGCCCGGTCCTCGAGCCGGTCTGGCGCATGGCGGGTCATTACGGGATACCCTATTTCTCGAACTTCATAAACTCGGACATGGATCCCGCCGACGCCAGGAGCATGTGCTGCCGCCTCCGCATCGACAACCGCCTCCTCAAGAGGCGCGGCGGCGGCCTCTTCGGGGCGAACCCGCTCACGGGCTCGGTGGGCGTGGTGACGCTGAACCTCCCCAGGCTCGGATACCTCTCCTCGACCGAGGCCGAGTTCGTCTCCCGCCTCGACTCCCTCATCGATCTGGCCCGCGAGAGCCTGACGGTCAAGCGCAAGGAGCTCGAGCGCTTCACCCGCGCGGGACTGTACCCGTACACCCGCTTCTACCTCCGCAGCGTCGAGGCCTGCTCCTGGAGCTACTGGTCCAACCACTTCTCGACCATCGGCGTCGTGGGCGCCAACGAGGCCGCCCTGAACCTCATGGGCGAGGGCATCGGCACCCCCGCCGGCCGCGACTTCGCGCTCCGGGTGCTCACCCACATACGCGCCCGCCTTTCCGACATCCAGGAGGAGACGGGCGATCTCTACAACATGGAGGCCACGCCCGCCGAGGGCTGCTCCTACCGCCTCGCCCGGCTGGACCTCAGGTTCCCCGGCATGAAATTCGCCAACGGCACGGCGGACGAGCGGCCCGAGGGCGAGGACTCCTTCAAGCCCTTCTACACCAACTCCACCCACCTCCCCGTGGATCATTCCGACGACCTCTTCGAGGTGCTCGAGCATCAGGATCCCCTCCAGGCCCTCTATACCGGGGGCACCGTCATCCACTCCTTCCTGGGGGAGGAGATCCGCGACGTCTCCGCGGTCAAGTCCCTTGTCCGCAAGATCACCGAGAACTTCCGCGTCCCCTACTTCACGCTCACCCCCACCTTCTCCATCTGCCCCGAGCACGGCTACATCCGGGGGGAGTCCGCCGAGTGCCCGACCTGCGGCGTCCGGACGGACGTCTACTCGCGGGTGGTGGGCTACCTGAGGCCCGTCTCCCGCTGGAACGAGGGAAAGAAGGCGGAGTTCGCCCTGCGCAGGACCTACGCCGGCCTCGGGGAGAACCGGGCCCCCTCGCCGGCGGAAGCGGCCACCGGCGCCGCCCGGACGGAGGTAGCGCCCGTGTCCGTAATCCAGGCCTCGCCCGCCGTCCCGGCCGCCCGCTCGGGGGCCGCGGCGCACGCGGGTGCGGACGGCGAGGGAAGCGGGCTCCGGAGCCCCTCGGCCGCGAGACCGGCCCCGGGCAACGGCAAGGGGAACACCGCGGCCCCCGGCACGCCGCACCTCACCTAAGGCCCCATGCCCCCCCGGCCAGCAACCCCCGGCCCCGCCCTCCCGCGGCTCCCCGCGAGCCCGCCGGAGGGCGGGCCTTTTCCGCCCGCGCGCCCCCCGCTCCCGGCGCGGACGGCCCATGCCCTGGCGCGTCCCCCCCGCATGGGAGGCGGGGGCCGGCCGTGAGGATAGGCGGGCTGGCCAAGGTATCGGCACTGGACTTCCCGGGGGGCGTGTGCGCCACGATCTTCACCCTGGGATGCAACTTCCGGTGCCCCTACTGCCACAACCCCGATCTCGTCCTCCCCTCCTCCGGCTCCGGCCCCCGGCTGGACGAGGGCGGGATCCTGACGTTCCTGGGGACCCGCACCCGCTACCTGGACGGGGTCGTCATCTCCGGCGGCGAGCCGACCCTGCAGGCCGATCTCGAGGGCTTCGCGGGGAATCTCAAGGCCATGGGGTTCCGCGTGAAGCTCGACACCAACGGCTCGCGTCCCGCAGTCGTGGGCAGGATCCTGGCCCTCAAGCTCGCGGACTACGTGGCGCTGGATCTTAAGTGCGACCCCGGCGGCTTCCCCCCCGGGCTCGCAGCCCCGGGTCTCGCTCCCGCCGCGGCCTCGGAGGCCGTCCGCGAGACCCTGGGGCTCCTCAAGGCCTCCGTCGTCCCCCACGAGTTCCGTACCACGTGCTACGCGCCGTTCGTGGACGACCGGAGCATTGAGGCCATAGCCCGGGCCGCCGCCGGGAACGCCCCGCTCTACCTGCAGCCGCTCAGGACCGGACGCGTGCTGGATCCCTCCTCGCTGGAAAGGCATCCCGCCCAGCCCGGCCCGGAGGATCTGGAGCGCTTCCGGGAGATCGCCTGCCGCCACCTGCCCTGCCACATTCGCTGAAGCGGGCCCCGCAGGATCGGCCCCCGCCGCCCCCCGGCCCTTCTTGCCGTCCGCCCGCCTCGCCCCCCGTGACTGCCGGGCCGGACGGCGGTGGCGGCCGCCAGGGCCCGGGAGAGCCCGGCCCCGCGGCTTCCCCCGGGGGAAGGGCTCCCAGCTGGCCGGGAAGGAGCGGGGGCGGCGCCAACCCACTCCGGGGGCCGGGGATACCCGGCAGGGTTACGGGCCTGCCGGGACGAGAGGGGAGGCGCGCGGGAGCCGCAAGCAAAAAGAAACTTCTGTTTTTTAAATCCATCATAATTATTATGTTTTTATACTATATAACTTATATTCATCAACGTGGATTCTCTCCCCCTGTTATGATATACTGATAATTTACGGCTTCAGCCGGATCGGCAACCCCGTGCCTGCAGCGTGGCCCCCTCCCCCGCCCCCCGTCCGCCCCCGGCGTCCGGGGGGCGGGCGTCTCTCCCTCGGGGGACACCGCCCTCCCGGCTCCGAGCCGCCCAGGATCCCCGCCCCGCCCCCCATAGCTTGTCACCAGGTCCCGGCATGTCCCTCGTAACGTTTTCCGAAGTCACCCGCTTCTACGGCCGCCAGGAAGTCCTGAAGGGCGTGACCCTATCCATCGAATCCGGCGAGCGCATAGGCCTCGTGGGCCGCAACGGCGCCGGGAAGACCACCATCATCCGCCTCATCCTCGAGGAGGAGCAGCCAGACGGCGGCCAGGTGGTGCGCGCCAGGGGCCTCAAGATCGGCTATCTCCCCCAGGAGATCCTCACCCAGCCAGGCAAGCGGCTTCTCGAGCTCGTGCTCGACACCGACCCCGAGTACCGGCGGGTGGAGGAGGCCCTCCGGAGGATCGAGGGCGAGCTCGCCGCGCTCGCCGCGGGCTCGCGCCCGGAGGGAGAGGTCATGGAACTAGTGGAGCGCCAGGGGGCGCTCCTCCACGAGTTCGAGAGGCTGGGCGGCTGGGAGAAGGAGGCGGCCGCCAAGAAGATCCTGGCGGGTCTGGGATTCGAGGAGCGCGACCTGAACCGCCAGCTGGCCGAGTTCTCGGGAGGCTGGGTGATGAGGGCCGTGCTGGCCCGCCTGCTCCTCGCCAGGCCCGATCTGCTCATCCTGGACGAGCCCACCAACCACCTGGACCTCGACAGCCTCATCTGGCTCGAGGGCTACCTCAAGTCCACGCCCTCGGCGCTTCTCCTGGTCTCCCACGACCGGGTCTTCCTGAACAACGTGGCCAACAGGATAGTCGAGCTGCGGCAGGGCCGCGCCGACGTCTACCCCGGCAACTACGAGCAGTTCCTGGAGGCGAAGGCCATGCGGCTGGCCACGGAGGAGGCCGCCTTCCACAACCAGCAGGACCGCCTCCGGCAGATGGAGCGCTTCATCGAGCGCAACCGCGTGCGGGCCTCCACCGCGCGGCGGGCCCAGAGCCGGGTCAAGG
Source organism: Deltaproteobacteria bacterium (assembly GCA_031281735.1). Taxonomy (GTDB): domain Bacteria; phylum Desulfobacterota; class Desulfarculia; order Adiutricales; family Adiutricaceae; genus JAIRZX01. The sequence continues at coordinate 14,395 of JAITEZ010000388.1, forward strand.
CCATGGACAAGATAGACCGCCTGGCGCCCCCGGACTCGGGCCTCGACCCCAAGTTCTCGCTGTCCCTCCCCGTGGGGCGGCGCGGGCCCGACATAGTCGCCGAGCTCAAGGGCGTCTCCAAGCGCTACGGCGGCATCGAGGTCTTCTCGGAGCTGAACCTCACCCTCCGCCGCACCGACAGGCTGGCCCTCGTGGGCCCCAACGGGCGGGGGAAGTCCACCATAATCAAGCTGGTAGCGGGGGCCATCGCGCCCACCTCGGGCACGGCCAGGCTGGGCCAGTCGGTGGATCTGGGATACTTCTCGCAGTTCCAGATGGATGGCCTGGACGCCTCGCTCACGGTGCTCGAGGAGTTCGCCTCGGTCTCGGCCGGCATGAGCGTGGGCCAGCAGAGGAACATCCTCGCGGGCTTCCTGTTCCAGGGCGACGACGTCTTCAAGAAGGTGAAGGTCCTTTCCGGCGGGGAGAAGACCCGGCTCGTGCTCGCCAAGATCATGATGGGCGCGCCCAACCTCCTGCTCCTGGACGAGCCCACCAACCACCTGGACATCGCGGGCCGGCAGATGCTCGAGGAGGCGCTCGCCTCCTACGCCGGCACGATGATCCTCATCAGCCACGACCGCCACTTCATAAACCGCCTCGCCACCTCCGTGGGGGTCATCGAGGACGGGGGGCTCACGGTCTACCCCGGCGACTACGACGACTACCGGGACATCTGGCTCAGGAAGATCGGGGAGGAGGCGGAAGCGGCGACCCCCGCGGTGCCCTCCGCCGCTACTCCCTCTCCCTCCCGTCCCGCCGCGCCCTCCTCCCGTCCCGGCCCCGGCCGCCAGGGGAGGCCCCAGGAGCCCAGGAAGCCGCGCGACCCCAGGGAGGCCGCCCGCCGCAAGGAGGGGGGCCGCCAGAGGGCCGCGCTCAAGAGCGAGCTCTCAGAGACCGAGGGCCGCCTGGAGGGGATCTCGCGCCGGCTGAAGGAGATTGCCGGCGTCCTCTCCGGCCACGAGGTCTACCGGGACAAGCCGCGGATGAAGGCCCTCCTGGAGGAGCAGGGCGCCCTCAGGAGGGAGGAGGGGGCCCTGGAGGTGACGTTCGAGCGCCTCCTGACGGAACTCGAGGAGCTGGACCGGGCCGGGGCCTGATCCCCCCGCACGACCGGCGGATGGCACGGCGAGGGCGTTCAGAACCGGTGCCGCCTCCCGCCCTCTCCATCCCCACAGAGGAGGGGAGCGGGGGATCCGGCGACCCGGAAGGTTCACTCGAGCTTCCGTGAGATCCGGATCCTCGGCAGGCTCTTCGCGGAAAGCGATCGTAATGGATTATGCTTTCGCAGAAACCCCCTCTATGAGGGCAGGAGTCTAACAAAGATCAATATTTATGATAAATAAGAACTCAAGCCCGGCATTTTGTCACTTATCATAAAGTATGCCAACACACCAATTATCTCACGATTTTTTTTGAAAAGGGCATGTTTTTATCTATATTTCTATATCATTTTAGATCACAATGCTTTCCATAAGTTGATAATTTTTGACGAACAGCTTATGGATACCGTCCATTACACAAGTTCCTTGTTAAGCCGTTCCCACCTGAACAGCATTCAGGCGCAAAGACAGACGGGACGTGGGCCTCGGACTTCAAGAGGCTGATCCTGGCCAGCCTGCCCATGGAGAGGATCCGCCAGCGTTACTGCCGGAATAACGGCCATCCCTCCAAAGATCTCCGGGCCGTGACGGGATGCCTGATCCTCCGGCATTTATTCCACCTGACCGACAACGAGACCTGCCAGAACCACCTTTATGACAATCTCTGGATTGAGGCCCTTGACCTCGGGGGCAAGCCCCTGGAAGACCGTTGCATATGCCCACGAACCCTGTGGGAGCACTCGCGCAGACTGGGCGACGGCGGCAACGGGGACAATCTCCCGGAGGAGATCTTCAATTCCGTGAACCTGTCCCTCGCAAAGGCCGCCCACATCGACCTCAGGACCCAGAGGCTCGACTCCGTCCACATCCGCAACAACATGGCCAGGCTGAGCAGGATTCAGCTCTTCCGCAGGACGACGAGACTCTTCCCGCGCGATCTGGGGAAACGCAGGCCCGGCCTGCCGTCGGGGATACCCCGGGAGACGCCTGGCCGGCACCTTTCCAGCGACGGGGACAACGAGAACCCCA
>JAITEZ010000397.1 GCA_031281735.1 Deltaproteobacteria bacterium
CGAGCGTCTCTTCACCGGAAAACCCTCGTTTTTCAACCCTGATCCCGTCGGCAGCATTCCTGATCCGCGATCACGCGACATGCGGCCGGTCAGTTATTTCACAACCCGGAAGAATCGCCCGCCGAAGTCCCGCGCCCAATCCGGCGGCGGCCTGGGAAAACGCGGCGCGTCGCCGGGCTCCCGCCGCCCTCGCCTCGCGGGCCGCCCCGTCCATGCGGGCCGCCCCGGACAGGCCGGGCACGGCGGGCGGCGGAGGGGGCCGGCAAAGCCTCATGGGGAAGCCCTCCCCGCGCCCTTCGGCAGGGCTTCCCCGGCCCAGCGGGGACGGTTCCCGCCGGAGGCGCGGGCCGGCGCGGCCCGCCGCGCGGCCCCGCACGCCGCCTTCCCGGCGGGGACGAGGGAGATTAGGCATCGTTTCGCGAGCCGTTGCCGGGCGAGGCCCTCGCGACGCGCCGGCTCCGCCCGGCGGAGAGGCAGGACTCCCGCGGAAGCAGGACCCTGCGGAACCGGTTTCGGAAGGGCTTTCCCTTCCCCCAGCCGGGGAAGCGGGCGTTCCCGCCTTTCCGCGTGCCGGCCGCTCCACGCGGCCGCGCCGCCGCCCGTCCGGCGACGCGGCCACGTCCCGTTCTCGCCCCGCCTCAGGTAGACCTCGAGCGTCGCGCGAGAGGGGACCCGCGGCAACGCGGAGCTTTGCGGCGGGACGCCGCTTTCCGCCGATTTACGCGTAGTCCTCCCCGCCTCGGCCCGCCCGCAGTCCCGATCTGCCGGGGACGTCAGCATGCCCTCGCTGGCGGCGCGAGAACTCCCGTCGCCGGAAGGAAACGGCGGAGGCGTGATGCCGGCGTCAGCCGCGACGTTGCGCGCCGTATCTGCAGCGGCCCGCGCCATGTCGCGCGCCTTACGCGCGACGGGGGACGCGGCGACGCGCCGGGCGGCGGGCCTCCCGTCCCCGGGCGGCCCGGGGCGCGCCGTCGCCGCGTCCGGTCCGCGCGAACTGCGCCCCTGACGCGCGGGGCCCCGTCGCGTGCGGTTTCCGCGGCGCCGCTGCCTGGGGTTGCTTCTTTCGCGATTACTTACGCCATAAGGCTTTGCGGGGGCCGGCACACCTTTCACTCCTTCAATCAGGGGTTTTCAACATCTGGTGTCCGGCAGGTGACTTTCCGGAAGATATGCGGAGCGAATCTGACCTGTGGGACAGGGTGGGATGGTCGGCCAAAATTTTTCCTGTATCATCCAATTTTCCCTTGACGGGTGGGACGGGGTGGGTTACTCTCTGTGAAACGGATCCCAGGGGCCAGATGGCCCGCGCGGGGGATCCGCCCCCGGATCGGCTGATCCGGGCGGGAAAGGCCCCCCGGATGGTCCAAGGCGCTTCCATCAACTTCTTCAGCGAGGCCAGGCACACCCTGGACGAGAAAGGGAGGCTCACCCTCCCCGGCTTCGTGCGGGACGTGCTCGCCCGATCCTCGGCGCCGGAGCAGCTGTGGCTAGGATGGATGCCGGGGGACGCCTGCCTCAACGCCTACCCGAAGGAGACCATGGCGGAACTGGAGGCGGAATGGGCGGACCCCTCCCGCTTCGCGAGCACCGCCCAGCATTCGGACTTCCAGAGGCTCTTCCGCTCCCGCCTGGAGACCGTGACCACTGACAAGGCCGGGAGGATACTCCTGCCCCCCTCCAAGAGGGAGCTGGCCGGCATAACCAAGGACGTGGTCGTGAACGGCAACGGCGACAAGTTCGAGATCTGGGAGCCGGCGAGGTACCAGGAAAAGATGGACAAGGTTGCCCAGGCGTACGTCGCGGCGGCCCAGGGCGCCGATCCAGCGGCGCCGAGGTACCCCAGATGCTAGCCCTGGCCGCCATGACCCAGGATCCTCCCGATACGGCCCCCCCCGCCCCGGGCCGGGCCGCCCCGGACGCCTCCGGCGCCCCCCAGCGCGCGCCGGAGGCGTCCGGCCCCGGGGAGTTCGGCCACGCCCCGGTCCTGCCGGCCGAGTGCCTCGCCGCCCTGGACGTGCGCCCCGACGGGGTCTACGCCGACGTGACCCTGGGCGGCGGCGGCCACAGCCGCCTCATCCTGGACAGGCTCGGCCCGGGCGGCAGGCTCCTCGCCCTGGATCTCGATCCCGAGCCGCTGGAATGGGCCGGGTCCTGGGCCGGCGGGGACGGCCGCCTCATCCTAGCCCGGGGGAGCTTCGCCCGGCTGGGGGAGATCCTCAGGGAGAGGGGCCTCCCCCCCCTGGACGGGATCCTGGCCGACCTCGGGGCGAGCTCGCGGCAGATGCTCTCCCCCTCCCGCGGCTTCACCTTCTCCGCGGACGGCCCCCTGGACATGCGGCTCGATCCGGACGGCCCGCTCACGGCTGCGGATCTGGTGAACGGCCTCCCCGAGGGGGAACTCGCGGATCTCGTCTACCGCCTCTCGGGCGAGCGGGCCTCCCGGAAGCTCGCCCGGGCCATCGCGCTCCGCCGACGCGAGCGCCCCTTCTCCACCACGCTGGATCTCGCCGAGCTCGCTAGGCGCGTGGTGAGGCCGCCCGCCCGCGGCCGCCGCATCCACCCCGCCACCCGGCTCTTCCTGGCCCTCCGGATGGCGGTGAACAGGGAGCAGGAGGCTCTCGCGTCCTTTCTCGGCCAGGCCCGGGACTGCCTGCTGCCCGGGGGCAGGCTCGCGGTCATCAGTTTCCAGTCCCTGGAGGACCGGCTCGTCAAGGATCTCTTCCGCCCCGGCCCGCGGGACGCCCCCCGGCTCTGGATCCCGCTCTGGAAGAAGCCGGTGGTCCCCGGCGGCCCCGAGCTCTCCGCCAACCCCCGCGCGCGCTCGGCCAAGCTCCGCGCGGCGGCGCGGGCCCCCGGGCCCTGACGCCGTCCCCCGGCGGGCGCCCTCCGGCCCGCCCCCCGCCCCCCACTCACGGGCCCCGGCCCCTGAAGCCGCCCTCCGGCAAGCCCCGGCAGGCGGGGACACGCGCCCCCGCCTGCCCCATCCCCCCCACCGGGATCCCGAACCATGGAAGTCAGGACCAGGCCGTACCGGCACAAGGAATTCAGCCAGGGCGGGCGGAAGCCCGCGCGCAGGAAACCGGACGAGCGGAAGCCCCCGCGGGAGAGGACCCCGGAAGCCCGCCGCCGCCGGGAGGAGCTCCTGCGGCAGCTCGCCGAGTACCGCGACCCCGAGCGCCAGCGCCTGGAGGTGGCCCCGGGGGACAGGCTCACCCGCTTCAGGGCCTGGAGCTTCTCGATACTGCTCGGGATCATCGCCGTCACCGTCCTCGGGCTGTTCGCCCTCATAGCCGTGGCCCAGGGCCGCAACCAGCTGGGCCTGGAGGTCACCCGGCTCACCCGCGAGCATCAGCGCCTGGACGACATCAACACCAGGCTCAAGGCCAGGATCGAGGAGCTGGTTGTCCTGGAGGATCTGGAGGTCATCGCCCGCGAGAACATCCGGCTCCGCACCCCCAGCCAGGGGCAGATAGTGGTGATCGAGTAGGCGGCAGGGCCCCCGCCGCCCCACCCGGCCGGGCGGATCCCGGCGGCCTCCGCCCCCGGTTCCCGTTCCGCCTGTTTCCGCCTGATTTTCCGGAAGGCCCAGATCCCCCGGGTTTCACGTTTCGCCGTTTTTCCCCTGATTATCCCGTGGCGCCTTTCCGCCTCAGGATCCCGTCCCGTCCCGTCCGTTCCCGCCCGAATGTCCGGAAGGCGCCGGCCCGCCTCGGGATCAGCCGCCGGCCGGCCTACGGATCATGTTTCTCCAGTTTCCGCCTGATTATCAGGTAGCCGCTGTTTCGCCTCAGGATCACGTCCCGTCCGTTCCCGCCTGATTATCTGGCTGTCCGCCGTTTCGTCCGGGGATCACGTTTCGCCCGTTTTCACTTGATTATCCGCCTGCCTGCGGATCCGGTTTACGCCTTGTTGTCCGTCCGGTTTACGCCTTGTTGTCCGGTCGGGGACGCTACCCAGCGTCCGCCCCGATCCCGGACGGTTTCCCGGCCTTGCCCACACGACGTCAGACAATCTGGGCCCCGCGGCCCGCGACGCCAGCCGTTCGCGGTCCCCGGGGCCGCTAATCCCCGGGCGGCGGCGGCGCAGGCGCCTCGGCAGGCCCGTCCTGCCCTGCGGCGCCGCCCTTGACCTCGCCCGGGCCCCCGGCTGGCCCGACGGGCGCCCCTCAGGCGCCCTCCCGTGTCCCGGCCGGGGCAGGCGGCCCTCGCTCTGCTGCGGCTGCCTTACAGGCCGCGGGTAACGCCGCGGCAGGGCGTCCGAGAGACGCCCTCCAGCCGGCTCACGGGTCGCCCCCCGCCCTTCCGGGGCGGGACACGGCCACTCCCGCGAGCCTTGGCTTCCGGCGGGGCCCCGCGCCTGCGGGCGCCTCTCCGCTCCCGTGCGCCCTGGGCCCCTTCCCGCGCGCCCTGGGCCCCGGTTCCCTGCGCCCCGCGCCCACAGCTCCCTGAACCCGTTCCGCGCGCCCTGCGCCCCGCTCAGCGCGCCCTGCGCCCCGTTCCTGGGCGTCCCCGGCGCCCCCCGGCCGTCCCCGGATCCCCCCGGACGGGAACGGGAGGGGGGGGCGGCGGGAGACGCGCCGCGCCCTCACGGCATCCCCCCCCGGCCACCGGCCCCCGGCATCCAGGCGGACGGAGCCCCCGGCTCCCCCGCGCCTCCCAAGACTTCCCGGGCCAGCGACGGCCCGGCCGGCCAGAGAGTCCCGGCCCCGCCCACCCCGGGCGGGGCCGCGGGCGGGCCGGCGAACGGACGGCGGCCCGCCCGCCGCCGCAGACGAGGAAACGCGCAGATGCAGCGACTCCCGGACATCATGAGGACACGGAACCGGATCATCGCGGGCGCCTTCGTGCTCGTGTTCCTGGCCGTGGCCGCGCGCGCCTTCCAGCTCCAGGTGATAGACCGCGAGATGCTGGTGGGGAAGTCCCGCCAGATAACCCAGCGCACCATGACCCTGAACTCCCTGCGGGGCGACATCTACGACTCGCGCCTGGAGAAGCTCTCCACCTCCGTGGCCTCGGGGACGCTCTCCGTCCACGGGGCCATCATGAAGGAGCCCGGCGAGATCTTCCTCAAGCTCTCCCAGACTATCGACATGGATTACGAGGAGCTGGCCCGCAGGCTCGAGAAGGCCCCCCGGTACGCCGTGGTCAAGCGCAACCTCAACGCGGAGGAGATCGAGAGGGTGGAGGGCCTGCGGATCGAGGGCGTCACGGTCGAGAAGGGCTACCGCCGGGTCTACCCCAACGGGCCGCTGGCCGCGCACCTCCTCGGCTTCGTGGGGGTCGACGGCAACGGCCTCGAGGGGCTCGAGCTGGCGCTCAACGACAGCCTCATGGCCCCGGCCCGGAAGATCACCGTGACCTCCGACAAGCGCGGGCGGGTGATCCTGAACTCCGCCGCCGAGGTCATGCAGGCCCCCCGGGGGGGCTCGGTGGTCCTGACCATCGACCGCCGGATCCAGCAGATAGCGGAGCGGGCCCTCGCCGCCGCCGTGGAGCGCAACAACGCCAAGAGCGGCATGGTCATCGCGGTGCGCCCCTCCACCGGCGAGATAGTGGCCTCGGCCGTCTACCCCTCCTTCGATCCCAACAGGTACGGCGAGGCCGACCTCGAGGCGCGCCGCAACCAGATACTGACCGATCCGTTCGAGCCGGGCAGCACCTTCAAGATATTCACGGTCGCCGCGGGGCTCGAGGAGGGCATAGTCACGCCGGGCTCGGAGTTCTTCTGCGAGAACGGCCTCTACAAGGTCGACGGGGACACCGCCATACGCGACACGGGGTCCTACGGCAACCTCTCCGTGTCCCAGATCATCCAGAAGTCCTCGAACATAGGCGCCGCGAAGCTGGGCGAGCGCCTCGGCCCGCGCAAGCTGCACAACTACCTCCTGCGCTTCAACTTCGGGGAGAAGACGGGCCTGGCCTACCCCTCGGGCGAGTCGGCGGGGAGGCTGCGGAACGTCAGGGAGTGGAACACCATAGACGCCAGCAACGTCGCGTTCGGCCAGGGGCTCTCCGTGACGGCGCTGCAGCTCGTGATGGCGGCGGCGGCGCTGGGCAACGACGGCACCCTCATGCGCCCGATGCTCGTGTCGCGGGTCGTGGACTCCGGCGGCGGGGTCATCGAGAGGCGCGAGCCGGAGATGGTGCGCCAGGTGGTGTCGCCGCTCACCGCCCGCCAGGTGCTGGCGATGATGCGCATGGTCGTCCTGAAGGGGGGCACCGGGACGCGCGGCGACATACCGCAATATCCAGTGGCAGGTAAGACGGGCACCTCCCAGAAATGGTTGTCTGCCGCCGGGCAGTACAGCCACGACCGCTTCATCGCCTCGTTCATCGGCCTCGCCCCCTACGAGAGGCCCGAGCTGTGCCTGCTGGTCGTGCTGGACGAGCCGTTCCCCTCCTATTACGGCGGGGTGGCCGCCGCGCCGGTCTTCCGGGAGATCATGCAGGAGGCCCTGCCGCTGCTGGACGTGCCCCCCACCGAGGGCGAGTCCCCGCCGCGGTGGCCCCGGCCCGACCGGCCCAGCCGCGGGGCGCCGGGGGTCCTCCTGGACTACGCCAGCGCCAACTCCGTGCGCATGCCCATCCCCACGGGCGACTGGGGCGCCCGGGGGCCGATCCCGGCGTTCGCCGTGGTCCGGGGCGGGGGGGGGGCGGCCCCCCCGCCCGCCGGCGGCGCGGACGGCGCCCCCGCCGGGGCCCCGCGGCCCGCCACGCCGGGGCTCATGCCCGACCTGAAGGGCCTCACCATGCGGCAGGTCATGGACCTGCTCACCCCCTCCGAGCTCGTGCTCGAGTACCGGGGGAGCGGGCTGGCCGTGAGCCAGGACCCGCGCCCCGGCGCGCGCACCACGCCCGGCCAGCCGGCCCGGGTCCTCTTCGCGGGGAGGTAGCGGGCCATGCTCCTCTCCGAACTGGCGGGCCTCCTGGGGCTCGAGACCGCGCCGCCGGACGGGGCCAAGCCCCCGCCCGGCGCCCCCGCCTCCGGGCCCGGCCCGGGCGCCCGGGCCGCGGCCGCCGATCCGGACATACGGGACGTCACTGAGGACTCCCGCCGGGCCGGGCCCGGCGCCCTCTTCTGCGCCTTCCGGGGGGCCCGCGCGGACGGGCGGGACTACGTCCCCGCCGCCTTCGCCGCCGGGGCCGCGGCCGCGCTCGTCTCCCCCCCGGACCCGGGGGGGCCCGGCCCGCGGCTCCTCGCGCCCGAGGCGTCCGTCCGGCGGCACGCCTCCGAGGCGGCGCGCCAGGTCTTCGGCAGGCCCGACGAGGGGATACTCACGGTGGGGATCACGGGCACGAACGGGAAGTCCACCGTGAGCTACCTCGCGGAGGCCCTGCTGGCCGCGGCCGGCAGGCGCCCCGGGGTCCTGGGCACCGTGAGCTTCCGGCTTCCGGGGGGCGGGACCCGCGAGGCCCCCAACACCACCCCCGAGGGCCCGCTCCTCTGGCGGACCGTGCGGGACATGAGGGAGGACGGGGCGGGGAGCCTCGTCATGGAGGTCTCCTCCCACGCCCTCGCCCTGGGGCGGCTCGGGGGGGCGGCCCTCGACGTCGCCCTCTTCACCAACCTCACCCGCGACCACCTGGATTTCCACGCGGACATGGAGAGCTACTTCCTCGCCAAGTGCCTGCTGTTCCTGGGCCCCGGGGGATCGCTAGCGGCGGGCCCCGGCCCCGGCGCCGCGCGGCGGGCCGTCGTGAACGCGGACGACCCCTGGGGCCGGCGGCTCCTGGGGGCGCCGGGCCTCCGGGCCGTGGGCTTCGGCTTCCGGGCGGAGGGGGCGGAGGTCGCGGGCGAGGTGACCGGGTCCTCCCGCCGGGGCGTGTCGCTCCGGGTGAGCGCCCCGGGGTGGTCAGGCGAGATCCGCTCGCGCCTCCTGGGCCGCTTCAACGCGGAGAACCTCCTGGCCGCGGCGGCGCTGGCCCGCGCCCTGGGGATCCCCGGGGATCTCGCGGCAAGCGTCCTGTCGGAGGCGCCCGGCGCCCCGGGCAGGCTCTCCCGGACGGGCTCGGACGACCGCTTCCTCGCCCTCGTCGACTACGCCCACGCCCCCGGGGCCCTGGAGGCGGCGATCTCGGCCGCCCGTGACCTCGGGCCCGCCCGGCTCATCGCGCTCTTCGGCTGCGGCGGCGACCGCGACAGGGGCAAGCGGCCCCTCATGGGGAAGGCGGCGGCCGGGGCCGACGTCGCCGTGCTCACCTCCGACAACCCCCGCACCGAGGATCCCCTCGCCATCATCGCCGAGGCGGAGGCGGGGCTGGCGGGGGCAGGGATGCGGAGGGCCGGGCCGGGGGGGGCCGCGGGCGTCGCGGCGGCGGGGACCTACCTGGTGGAGCCCGACCGGCGGGTGGCCATCCGCCTCGCCGTGGATCTGATGCGGGAGGGCGACATCCTGCTCGTGGCGGGCAAGGGGCACGAGGATTACCAGATAGTGGGGCGCGAGAAGAGGCATTTCGACGATTCCGAGGAGACCCTGCTGGCCCTCCGGGCCGCGGGGAAGAGCGAGTGAGGGTCCAGGAAGACATGAAGTCCCCGGAAGACATGAGGGCCCCGGAAGGCGTGAGGGCCCCGGAAGGCGCGGGGGCCCCGGAAGGCGGGCGGGCCGCGGGCGCGGCCCCCCCGGGCGCCGGCGGGCTGGCCTCGCTGGGGCTCACGGTGGAGGGCGCCCTGGCCGCGGCCGGGATACCGGCCCCCGCCGCCCTGTCCGGCCCGGCCGCCGGGGGGCCCCGCCCGCTCACGGGGGTCTCCACCGACACGCGTACCCTGCGGGCCGGGGACGTCTTCGTGGCCCTCTCCGGCCCCTCCTTCGACGGGGCGGACTTCGCCGGGGAGGCCCTGGCCCGGGGGGCCGCGGCCGCGGTCGTCCCGGAGCGCTCCCTGGCCCGGCTCGCCGGGCTCGGGGACGCCGCGCTCGCCAGGGTGGCGGCGGTCCCCGACGCGCTGGACGCCCTGGGCGCCCTGGCCCGGCACGTGCGGGAGAGCTCCGGCGTCTACCTGGCCGCGGTGACGGGCTCGGTGGGCAAGACCACGGTCAAGGAGATCCTCCGGCGGATCTTCGCCGAGGGGCTGGGCGAGACGCTCGCCACCGAGGGGAACCTCAACAACAGGGTGGGGGTGCCCTGGACGCTCTTCCGGCTGGGGAAGGGGACCGCCGCCGCCGTCCTCGAGCTGGGCGCCAGCTCCTTCGGGGAGATAGGGGCCCTGGCCCGGACCTGCCTGCCTGACCTGGCGCTCGTGACCCGCGTGGAGGGGGTGCACCTGGAGGGTTTCGGGGACCTCGCGGGGGTGGCCCGCGCCAAGGGCGAGCTGTTCCGCTGCCTCAAGGAGGGCGCCGCCGCCGTCGTGAACCTGGGCGATCCCCGGATAAGGGCCATGGGGGAGGCGCTGGCCGCCGGCCCCTCGTTCCGGGGGAGGATCTTCACCTTCGGGCCCGGGGGCTCCGGCGCGGATCTCGAGCTGGCGGGGCTCCGGCCGCTCCCCGGCGGCGGAAGCCGCCTCTCGCTCAGGGGTTCCGGGCCCTGGGGCGGGACGCCCTGGGACGGCGCGGAGGCGGACTGCCCCCTCCCCGGCGCCCACAACGCCTGGAACGCCCTCGCCGCCCTCGCCGCCGCGGCGGCCGCGGGCGTCGGCCCGGAGGCCGCCCGGCGCGGCCTCGCGCGGGCGGAGCTCCCCGCCGGGCGGGGCGCCCTGCTCCGGGCGGGCGGGCTCCTCGTGGTGGATTCCAGCTACAACTCCTCCCCGGCCGCCGCCGGGGCCGAGCTGGCCCGGCTCGCCGGCCTCCCCGGCCCCCGGGGCGCGCTCCTGGGCGACATGCTGGAGCTGGGGGAGGCGGGCCCGGCCCTCCACCGGGAGACGGGCCGCCGGGCCGCCGCCGTCCTCGACTACCTGGCCCTCTGCGGGCCGCTCTCCCGCGAGACCCTGGCGGGCGCCCTGGAGGCCGGGCTCCCCCCCGGCCGGGCGCGCCACTTCCCGGATCCCCTGGCGGCCGCCGACTGGGCCCTGGAGGAGTCCGGCGGGAGGGGGACCCTGCTCGTCAAGGGCTCCCATGCCACCGGCGTCTGGAAGGCCGCGCGGCGGCTGGCTCCCGGAGGGGCCCCCGCCGGGGGCGCCTCCCCCGGCGGCGCCTCCCCGT
>JAITEZ010000399.1 GCA_031281735.1 Deltaproteobacteria bacterium
GAAGTCGTTGCGGGAGATGGTGCGCTGGAGCTCGATGCGCCTGGCCTTCTCCGCCTGGTAGGTCAGATCCTTGATGGTGGGGCGCGTGGCGAGCGACGAGCACCATTCCTTGAACTTGGAGACCTCCTCGCGGATGATGACGTCGGCCCGCAGGGCCTCCGTCCGGCGGTGCTCGAGGCTCTGCTCCACCTCGCCGGAGAAGTCATCGATGTTGCGCAGGACCACCCCCGGCATCTCGCCGACGGAACCCTCGACGTTTCTCGGGAGCCCGAGATCGAAGATCCACCAGGGCCTCCCCTCCCTCCTGGCGAGGAGGTGGGCCGTCTCGTCGCCGGACAGCACCCGCGCCCCGCCTCCCGCGGCGGTGAAGACTATGTCGCTCTCGAGCAGAGCCTCCCCCAGCTGGGTCAGCTCCCGCGCCTGGCCCCCCACGCGGGAGGCCAGGGCCTGGGCGCGATCCAAGGAGCGCGAGACCACGGTGAGGGATTTCACGTCCCTGGCCTTGAGGTGGGCCGCCAGCAGCTGGGCCATCTCGCCCGCCCCCACCACCAGGGCGGCGTAGTCGTTGAAGTCCGCGGAGCCCGTCGCGTCCTGGCAGGAGGCGATGGCGGCCGAGGCCACGGACACCCGCCCCGAAGCCACCCCCGTCTCGCTCCGTATGCGCTTGGCCGTCTGGAAGCCCTTGTGGAAGAGCCTTCCCACCATGGGGCCCACGGTCCTGTAGAGCATGCCCTCCCGGAAGGCGTCCTTCACCTGGCCCAGGATCTGCGCCTCGCCCACCACGCGGGAGTCCAGCCCCGCCGCCACCCTGAAGAGGTACTCTACGGCACCCTCGTTGAGGTAGAAGTGCAGGCAGGGCACGAGCTCCTCGCGCTCGAGCCCCGAGAAGAAGCAGAGGCGCTCCTCGATCCTCTCCCTGGCGGTCTCGACGTCCCTCGCCGTCCCCACCACCTCCAGGCGGTTGCAGGTGGAGATGAGGAGCGCCTCCTCCAGGACACCCATGGTCTGGAAGCGGTAGAGGGCGTCCATGCTGAAGGCGCCGGAGCCCTGAAGCCTCTCGCGGATCTCCACCCCGGCATCGTGGTGGGCCGCCCCGAGGACGAATATGTCGGCCACGGCCATCAGTCGGACTCCCCGCCAGCCGGGACCGCGGAACCGGAGGGCGCGGCGGGACCGGAGGCCCCGGCGGCAAAAGCGGATACCGGCAGCGGCCCGGATCCGGAGAACGCTACGTTGCCGCGGCGGCCGGCGGGGCCGGCGTCCACCGCGAAGGAGCCCGGGGCGGGCCGCCAGCCGCCCCCCGCCGCGGCCACCGGAAGCCTGAAGCCGGGAGGGAGCTCCAGCGGGGCCATGAGCCTCCCCGCGGCCGCCAGCGCCTCCGCCTCACTGCCCTCCCTCACCAGCCGGGCCAGCTCCCGATCCCCCGCGAGCCTGCGCAGGATCCCGGCTCGCCCCTTCTGGGGGAGCTGACTTTCCAGCACCAGTGCCCTCAGTGCCCCCATGAGGGCGACATAGCCGCCCCACCCGCTGAACTCCTCCCGGAACCTGGCGGCCAGCGCCGCCGCGAGGGCGGGGCTCTGGCCGCCGGTGGACACGGCGATGCGCAGGTCGCCCTCCTCGGCCACCGCAGGGAGGGTGAAGGAGCCGAGACCGGGGGCGTCCGCAGCGTTCAGGAGAATCCTCCCCTCCCGGGCGGCCTCCAGCACCTCCCCGGGGACACCTTCCCCGGTCGCGGCGAAAACCAGCCGCGTCCCTTCCAGGAGCTCCGGGGCGAAGGAGGCCCTGAGCCCGATGCGTCTCTCGTCCCGCAGCCGCCTGAGCTCGATCCCCGGACGGGGCTCCACCACCGTTATCTCCGCCCCCGTTTCCAGGAGGCGCTCGAGCTTGCGGAGACCAACCGCCCCGCAACCGAGGATCAAGGCTTTCGATCCCGCGAGAACCAGATTAATCGTGAGACTTCGCAAGGGGGACCTTCCGGGCCGGCGTCCGCCGGGCCTGCCCGCAATGAGGGCATCTTCGGCTGCGGCTCGCGGAGGGGGGAAACTGCCGGAGGTACGGGGCCGGGGCTACGCTGGCGGAGGGAGTGGGATTTGAACCCACGGGACTTTCGCCCAACGGTTTTCAAGACCGTCGCCTTAAGCCACTCGGCCACCCCTCCGCTCTCCCCGAGACGCCAGTGACCGGGGCGAGTCGGGGGTCGCTGATGCATGTGAGCACGTTGTTGAAACAACGCAGTTTGATTATAATTACAACCGGGGGCTTGTCAAGGGAACGCGGCGGAACCGGATCGCCTGCCCGCCGATCCGGCGGCCGGATCGGCGGCTTATTGCTGTTTCCGCCGGATTGTGTTAATAAGGCAGTCTGCCGTGCCGACTTCCGGGAACGCCCCAGGGCTCCCCGAAAGAGGTTGCGGCCAGCGGAAAGGTGACCGAGTGGCCTAAGGTGCTCGCCTGCTAAGCGAGTGTGGGGTATAAAGCTCCACCGAGGGTTCGAATCCCTCCCTTTCCGCCATCAATGCTATATCTTATGCTAATATAGTTTCTTTCCTCAGCCCCGGGAACCTCCGGTTTCCGGGGCTTTTCCGCGCCAGCTGCCCGCGCGGGCCCCCGTGACGGCGCAAGGCCCCGGCCGCCCCGAATTCGGGGCGGCCGGGGCCTTGCGGATGGGATGGCGTACGGCCCCGCCGTCGGCCCGTCGGGCCGGGGCCGGGGCCGGGATGGGAGGCAAGAGGGATGACCCGGGGAGCTACCTCTCCAGGCGCACTGCGGGGACGAACTCGGGGGGGGGGCCGGGGAGGCCCGCCGCCTCGCGGAGCCTCGGCGCGAGGGTCTCCGTGAGCTCCCAGGTGAAGTCCGGCTCGTTGCGGCCGAAGTGGCCGTAAGAGGCGGTGGGCTCGTAGACAGGCCGCTTCAGGCGCAGGGTCTCGATCATGGCGGCCGGCTTGAAGGACACGACGCGCCTGAGCGCCCTGGCTATCTCCTCCTCCGGCTTCTTCCCGGTCCCGAAGGCGTCGACCAGCAGGGACACGGGCTCGGCTATGCCGATGGAGTAGGCCAGCTGGACCTCGACCCGGTCTGCCAGGCCGGCCGCTACTATGTTCTTCGCCGCCCAGCGGGCGGCGTAGCTCGCCGAGCGGTCCACCTTGGAGGGATCCTTGCCCGAGAAGCAACCGCCCCCGTGACGGCCCCAGCCGCCGTAGGTGTCCACTATGATCTTCCTGCCGGTGAGCCCTGAGTCGCCCATGGGGCCG
The DNA here is from genome assembly GCA_031281735.1 of Deltaproteobacteria bacterium. Classification (GTDB taxonomy): domain Bacteria; phylum Desulfobacterota; class Desulfarculia; order Adiutricales; family Adiutricaceae; genus JAIRZX01. The sequence goes on from JAITEZ010000399.1 coordinate 3,251, forward strand.
CCTATGACGAAACGCCCCGTGGTGTTCACGTGGATCTTGGTGTCGGCGTCCAGGAGCCTGTCCGGCACGGTCTTCTTCACGACCTCCTCGATGACGGCCTCCCGGAGCCTCTCCGCCGACACCTCCGGGGAGTGCTGGGCCGCGATGACCACGGCCTCGATCCGCTTGGGCTTGCCTCCCTCGTACTCGACCGTCACCTGGCTCTTGCCGTCGGGCCTCAGGAAGGTCAGGGCCCCGTTCTTGCGGACCTCGGCGAGCCGCCTGGACAGGGCGTGAGCGAGCCGGATGGGCAAGGGCATGAAGACGTCGGTCTCGGAGGTGGCGAAGCCGAACATGAGGCCCTGGTCACCCGCTCCCTGCTCCTTGCCCCGCCCGGAATCCACCCCCATAGCGATGTCCGGCGACTGCTTGCCCAAGGCGTTCACGACGGCGCAGGTCTGGTAGTCGAAGCCCATCTCGGAACTCGCGTAACCTATCTTCTTGACCGTCCGGCGGACGATCTCCGGGATGTCCACCCAGCAGTCCGTGGTGAGCTCGCCCGCGATGAGCGCGAGGCCGGTGCAGAGGAGGGTCTCGCAGGCCACCCTGCCGTTGGGGTCGTTGGAAAGCACGGCGTCCAGGACTGCATCAGATATCTGGTCCGCCATCTTGTCGGGGTGGCCCTCGGTCACGGACTCGGAGGTGAAAAGGAACTGGCTAGGGCTCATCGGGGAGGCTCCTTTCGATCGCCTTAGACAACTTTGGCTTCAGTCGGTTCTTGAGCCCTTCTGGGGCGCGGAGGGGTAGGGACCGAAACATTCTAAATGCCCGGGCACCGACGGTCAAGCCCGCCGCCCTGGGCGGTAAGCGGGCCAATCCCTCCCTGCGGAGAGGGCCGGGACGGCACTGGAGCGGGCGTTTCATGCCGGCCCCCGGACGCGGCATGCGGGCCCTTGCCGAAACCGGCTAGGGGCTGCCTCCGGGCCCCAGGCCCCCGGGCGAGAGGATGGCGGTCAGTCCCGCTGGCCCCCGTGGGGCATCCGGCCTGCGCCGGACCCTCCGCCTCGGGGGAATCGCAGGCTGGCTGCCCCGCTCCCGTGGGCGCGGAGGGCGGGACGGATCCCCGCCCACGCCTGGCCGGAACCCCACAGGATCCCTCCGGGTTTCCCCGGCGGAGGCCGGGGCCGGTGGGCGGCGATTCCGGACGGTGCCCGCGCCGGGAGCCGTCCGCCGCGATCTCCGGGCGGCCGACGGGACGTACCGCACGGCTCGCCATAGGGCTCTGCGCCCGCGCCGGGCCGGCACGCGGGAACATGGCCGCGGCGTCCACCGATCCTGGTTACGGTGCGGGCCAAGGAAGGGGGTTCGGGAGCGGCCCGAAACGCCTTGCTGGCTCCTGGCCTGAGGCGCCTCTCCGCCCTCGTCGTCATGGCTCCCCAACAATCGTGCGGCCGGATCCCGACACGGCTCGAAGGCGCGACCCCTCCCGGACGGCGAGGGCTTCCGGCGGCCGCCGAGGAGGAATACGGCCTTCCGTCGCATGCGGCGCCCGCCCGCCATGAAACTCGGCATCTTCACGTCTTTCTGGCAATCATCCTGTTCCTGGGCATGCACGCAATCAGACACCCAAGAAACTGTATGCTTGGCGCGACCTTCTCGGCGCCCTCCGTCATGGCGAGCCGATTGCGTTCCGCGCCTGCCGATCCGCTTTCCCATCGAGGACGCGGCCTTCGGCAGCGGCCGCCGAAGGGTTGGACGCTTCATGAGCTAAATGCCGGCCAGACTCTCCGCCGCCGCCATCGCGCCTGGGCTTCTACCGGGCCCCCGGGTCCGGGGCGGCACCGGACGATCTGGAAGAGAAGGCGATCGGGAAGATGGCGGCTGATCAGTTGCCCCTGACCTGGATCCGGCACGGCGGATGACACGTGCTGGGCGGAGGAATGCCGCCTGGAGACGAGGCCCTGCCATGTCTTGGAAGGGTGCGCTCCGAAACGGAACCACTCCTTGGCAGGGTTCCCGCAAGGTTCACTTTACCTAATTAGTTATCTATTTTAAAATTATATCATATCATAAATTTATCATTTACACATGATGCCGGGCTAAATGAAAAACAATGCCCCACCGACCGATTCCAGCCGACTGAGCCGTTTTCGACTCAAGCCTTGCGGCGATCCTAGTATGAAACATTTCTTATTATCGTTCTGCTAGGCCACCGCCCGCACGCGGCCGAAACAAAATGTTTCAGACATGGAGAGGCGGGCGGGACTCCGCCCGGAGGGGAGCTGCAACCCGCATCCTTTGGACGGCAGACACCGGCGAGGAAGTCCATGCCTGCCCCGCCGCAGACGTCCCCCACCGCCCTCGAGGGATCCGCCAGCCCTGGCAGGCTGGGCGGAACCCGCCTGCTGTCAACCCGTCCCCCTTGTCGCGGTCCGCCGGACGCGACAAGGGGGACGCCCCGTGTCCCGCGTGTCCCAGGGCCGTTAACGCCGGGTTCCGGTCACGGTGGAACGGCTTCGCCCGGCATAGGGAGGGTAAAGACAGCGGGTCTCGCAAGGCTTCCGGGGCGCCCCCGAGTGCCTCACCCCCGCCCGCAGGAGCGGAGCCCTCAAGGGGGAACGAGCGATAATGACTCCTCGGAGGCGAGGTGCCGCAACCCCGGCGCCGCCTGAGTGACCTCCCTCCCCCACCGAACCGACCAGACGGTTCCCGGGCAATGCGGATCAAGCCAGCCGCTTGCGGGATACTTCGCCAATCACATGCCCCGGTAAGGCGAGCGCCCGGTCGCGGCCGCTGGAGGCGCGCCGGGAACCGCGTGCCCGGGCCTTCGCCCGGGCACCTTAATCCACCGCGGCCAAGGCCCCGGGAACCCCATGTCCACCTAAGCGTCCAGGGACTTGACATCGTCCGGGGCGTTTCTCCCGTAATAACGCGCGTGACGCCGCTTCCTCCCGGCGGACGCTGTACGCACGAGGACGCTCTCCGGAAAGACCGGCAGGCGCGGGGGTAACGCCGCTGTCGGCATGCCCAGGCCGGCGGGGGAAGGGAGTTCTCTGTCGCACGAAGGGAGGGCTGCAGAATCCCGAAGGCTAGGCCGCTGGCGCGCATGGCCACCGTGAAAACCCGCGCCGCCGCCGTTCCCCCCGTCACCGTCACGGGCCGTTCTCGGAGCCCCCGGCCGCTCCCTGGGACGCCTGCGCCTCAGAGGGGATGCCCGATCCGCACAGCCGTCCCGCCGCGATCGCGCTACCTTTTACCCGGCAGTCCTTGAGGCTTTTCCCAACCCTCCAGAACCCTTGTGCCGGGCCTTCATCGTGATGCCGGGCCCCGGGCCCTTGAGGGAAAGGGCCCCCAGCGTCCTCCCGCGCCCCTCAAAGCCCGCAGGCGCACTCCGCCCCCCCTCGCGGGCGTACCCCTTGGCACCCCCGCGACGGTGCCAAACCTGAAGACGCTTGCCTCAAGGCCGTGGCATGCGGCCCGGTCGCCCGTGGACCCCGCCCCCCCCCTCTTTCCTGGGAAGGTCTCCCGCCCTTGACTGGCAAGCCTCGCAAGATAAAATTACCTCCCGCCCCGCCGACCCGGGGCGGACGGCGGAACTCCCCGCGAGAGCAACAGGTGCCCAGCGCGCGCCGCTTCCGCGCCGTAGGGCGGCCGGAGCTTAAGTCCAGCGATTACTACGGGTTCAGAACCCTCCCGCCGCATCCAGGGGGGGCGGCGACGGGATCCCCGCGGACCGTTTTTCCGCCTCCCTCAAGGGCCGGCGGGGATCCAAAATTTGTCGCACGGCTATTGACAGCCCGCCGGTTATTGTTTAGCATGCGTTCAACGATTCGGGCCCCGCCGCACTTCCGGGCCCGGGCTAGTCACGGACAGCCCTCCTCTCCTGCATCATAAGGCGGTGGATTCCCAGGAAGGGCAATTGTTCGACATATTGGCGGCCGAGTCATGGGCGCTCCGGGCCTGAAGGACCGGCACCCCATGATGCTCCGAGACCTTCGGAAATCGCGGGCCGAAGGCCGGACTTCGGCGGTTCAACTGCCTCCCCGG
>JAITEZ010000410.1 GCA_031281735.1 Deltaproteobacteria bacterium
GAACCGGGCCGGATCGCCCAGGGCGTGCCGGAAGGCGCGGGAGAGGCTCCCCCGGGAACTGGGGAGGCCGTCGCTCCGCGGGGAAGGGGGGGCGGGAACAGGGAGAACAGCGCAGGAAAGCGGCCGGGGCCCGCGGCAGGGCAGCCCGGAAACGCGGGGATTCCCTCCGCAAGCCGCCGCGGCCGACGGCCAGGGCCTGCGGCGCGGCGATAACCGGCGATCTTGACATGCGCGGCCTTGCCCGGGCCCTGAACCCCGGCAGGGGCGCGGGCGGCGGCCGGGGGTGCCCGTCCCGGTGCCCGGTCACAGGCTGAGGGAACGGGGCGGGAGGCCGTCGGTGATCGGGGGATCCCGCCCGACGGGCAAGACCTGCTACCGGCGCGGCCACATGAAGGACGCGCCCGGCTTCCCGGAACGGACGTATGTCCTCGGACGGCGCGGGCACGTCCCGGATCGGGACCGGACGCCGCCCTGAACATCAGGAGGGAAGGGCCCCGTCTGCCGGGCCTCCCTGAAGGCGGGAACCGCGGCGCGGGGTCAGCCCGGACGTCGATCCGGCGGGCCCGGGACGCATTGAGGGCGTCGCCCCGCCTCGAACGCGTAGGCGTCAGGCGGCGGGAGCATATCACTGTGTCCAACCCAAGCCATACCGGCGATTGCCCTGTCTCCCGCCTCCTCCCCCGCCTCTTTCGGCCGCGACACGGGCTAGCCCCGTGAAGCCGCCTCCTGGCCTCATTGCAGACGCGTTACCTGAAGCGCTGCCGGGAAGGATCCCCAGGGGCGCCGCCGAAGCTGCCTCCGGAGATGCCGTGAGACGGCGATGCCGGTGGCTCTCCCGGACCGGACAGGCAACGCGCCTTCTGCAGGGGCGCCCGCGCGTCCCGGCAACCCCAAAACCCCGCAACGCTTCAACCGGGAAACCCCCTCACCGCGACCATCGCCGTCTGGACCGGGAAGCCGCGCGACGGATCCGGGCCGGGCAAAGGCCCCCGTCCAGCGCCTGCCGCCCTCCTGCGGTTGACGGCCGCGTCAACGCCAGAGGGTGCGGGAGCAACCGCGATGCCAGCCCGTCGCGCCTGCAACGGCCTCTTCTCCTGCCCCGCCCCCCCATGCATGGGAACCCTCGGGCCGGCCGGCCTGCCGAGCGTGCCTACTCTCAGGCGGAGCCAATTGCCCGCCATGCGGGACACGGACACCCCGGCGGGATCATGCCCGTTCCCGGAAAACCCCTCCATGCCCGGCGAGGCCACGGCCGCCCGACCGCCGGCCTCTCAGCCGCCCCGACGATCCCCCGGCTTGCGCGGGGCGTATCAGGCCGCCCGACCGCACTCCAAGCCGAAGGCCCGCGGCACTGCCCGCCCCTCTGGGATCCGCCGCCGGCCAGGATCCCTGTGAGATCCCCGCTTTCAGGGAACGGCCTCTCCAAGACCGCCTCCGGCACCGCCTGCACGTGGCCCGCCAGCCGGCGCCGCCGGGCGGGAGGACGGCATGACTGCCGGACGGGCTGCCGGCGGCCAGGGGGCCGGACACGGCCCGCGTTCAGCTCACGCGCCGGAAGGCCCGCCCGGACGCGGCCCGGGCCTGAACCGCGCCGGGCCCGAGGGGAACCGCGAGGCGGAGGCCGCCGGAGCCGGCGGGCACCCAGCCCCGGAGGCTGACCCGGATAGCCTGCGGTCGCTGCCCGGTTCGGCGCCTCGCGAGGCCCCCCCTCCCTCAAGCCCCTCCCGGATCGAGGAATGCCGCGACCTCCCGCGCCGCGAGGGAAACCCTCGCCATCTCAGGCAGGCGGCCCGCCAGATCCAGCAGGGGGTCAGACAGTTACGGACACGGTCGCGAGGGCCGCGTGGCGGGAGGGGGTCATCCCGCCCCCCGCGAGCAGGAGTGCGGCGGCCGCGAGGACGGCGCCGGGCGCCAGGCCGGCAAGACCCCTCGCCGGTGCCCGGAAGCCGCCGGCCCGGTACCTTCCCGTCCCTCCCCAAGGCCCGGCAGGACAGACGGGCGGCCGGGAGGGCCAGCAACGCCGGAAGACGGCGCAGAGGGCCAGTCGCGGGCCGAGGAATGAGAGCCGCCGGGAGGATCAGGGCCGCCCTAGCGGCGGCATGGACGCGGAGCCGCCTGAATGCGGACAGATCCCTCTCCCTCTCCAGGCGGTCGTGAGCTTCGGCAAGGCGGCCGAAACCGGCCGGGCGGCGGCCGCGGCCGTCCGCATGGGGGGCGGTACTGTACGCATGCCGGCCGTGACAGTCCCCGAGGCGGGCGGCATCCCGCGCAAGGGGCCTTCCCGGAGCCCAGCCGGAGAGCCGGGCCCGCCGGCGGGAAGGCGCCCGGCCGCCCTCCCATCCGGGCCCTGAGGAGGAAGCGGGCCCGGATCAAGGCCTCCGCGATGCCGGGTGGGAGGGCGAGCGGGTCCGAGCGCAGGATCCAGTACGACGCCCCGGCCTGGACCATGGGAAACGATACGAGCAGCCGGAGCTCCCCCGGCGGCAAGGGGGCACCCTTCGTGCCGAGGTGTGCCCCCGTTGCGAGCCAGCGGAAGGCGACCGACCGGCGAGATATAGAGGGAGAGCGGGGCCAAGCCTTCCAGTCCCAGCCGCCGCCAGGCGCCGGGCGGGCCGGCGAGGGAGAAACCCGCCACGGCCCCCGCAACGCCCATGCCCCCCCCGCTGGAGAGTGGCCGGGGTGATCGCCTGCCTCCCGCCGCCCCGGCTCAGATCCGCCGGACCCGAACCACCTTGTCATGTTCCATCCGCCTCTCCGCCGACGCCGCCCCGGCCACCCCCGGGGCGGGGCCGGGGCGCGTCCCCCGCATGTCCGCCCGGCCTCGCCAGGGAATCCAGGTGCGCGATCCGCGCTGCAGCCGCCCTGTCCAGGAAGATCGGTTATTCGCGGCCGCGAGGAAGCACGTGAGCATGGAGGTTACGGAGTCCGCCGGCGGGAGCCCGCCCGGCGGCCTGAAGAGCCATACGGGGAGCGCCGCGAGCAGGAGCGGCGAAACGATTGTGCCGTAGAGCGCCTGCCACGGCGCCAGCAGACGGATCGCCCCGGCCGCGGCTCCTGCGGCGCGGCGAACCGCCTCCCCCTGGCCCGGGGCGCCGCGGGGGGCCGCAGCTCCGCAGGCCCCCGCCGCCCCAGCGGACGCGCGGCCGCGGCCCGGGGCGTCCTGGCCGGTCTCCGCCGCAAGAGTCTTCGCCTGATCCGGTCACCCGGCCTTGCACGCCTTACCGATTCCGCGGCCGAGGCACATGGCGCCGGCGGCCCAGACGGCGGGCGGCAAGGCTGCCAGGCCCCCCTGCCTCATCAGGAGGAGGAAGGAAGGTCACGATCGCGAGACTGAAGGAAGAGCAGAGCTTCGGCAACCCCCGCGCGAATATTCCCCGGCCCGCTCAACCTCCTTCCGGGACGGCCTCCGCCCCGGCGCCTCGCCCGGCCCGGCAGTCCCGCCCCCCTCGGGCAGCTCCCCCCGTCCGGTTGCCTCCCCCGGCCCCGGTGCCTCCCGCCGTCCCGGGCCCCGGAACCGAGACGCAGCGCGCGCTCCTGGGCAGTTGGCGGGGAAGCCCCGGCCCCGTGTCGCATGAAGTGCCTCGGTGCCCGCCGCCCCTGCCGCGGCCGCGGCCCTCCTGCACAAGGCGCCCGAAAGCCAGGGCAGGAAGGCCGCGAGGGCCTGTGAGCCGGGGGCGATATAGGCCAGGCTGAGGATTCGGCGCGGGGAGGCCGCGTCCCCGGGAAGGCCTCCCGCCTGGCTCACGCCGGGGAGCCCCAGGACGGCGCGTGCCGCCAGGAGGGCCGCCCAGATGAGGACGGGCCGCAGGATTGAGGAAGGGACGCGGAGCAGAGCGCGGCGTTGAGAAGTGCGCCCAGCGGCCGGGCAAGCGGCCTGAACAGCTCCCTGCCAGCGGACCGGGGAGGGGGGGTACCTGGCCGGGGGATGCCGGATCGGCGTTTTTCTCCATATAAGCGGTCCTCCTCCGGGATAGTGGCGGACTCGGCTCAGCCGCCCTGCGGGCCTTCCGGGGACGGCGCCCGCGGCCGCCAGTGGCGTATCCCGAAGCGACGGCCCGGAAGGCGCGGCGAGGATGGAACGCGCAGGGGCCCGTGACGGGCTGGACGGCCCCCTCCGGCCGTTCCCTGCGCGATGGCTGCCAGGCGGGCGGATCCACGGGATCGCGCCTTTACGGCGGGCGGCCTCAGCGCCGCACCTCCGGCCTTCCCGGAGCGAAAGCCTGACGCGCGGCGGCGTGCCCGCGGCGATTGGGCCGTGCCGATCCGGAGCGCCGCTTGGGCCTCCCTTCCCGGAGCGTCCGCATGGCGCCCGGCGGCGGATGAGCGGCGCAGGGACCGCGGACGGCCGGACCTGCTTTGCGGCGTCGCTGTCACGGGGCCGCGGCCTGGCTGAGGCTTCGCCCGGACGCCACCGGAGAACGGCGCACGGCGCGCGGATCGCCGCCCCGTCCGCCCCCTCCCGCAACGGCGGCGGGACGGGGCCTTCCCCGGAGCGGGCGCCCGGGAAACCGCCCGTGCGCGGCCCGCCGGCCCCGCTCAGCCCGCGCTCAGCTCCCTTTCCAGGCGTTCCGCGATGGCGTCGTACTCCAGGTTCTCCATCTGCTCCCGGAGCCAGGGGACCAGCTCGCCGTTGGTCTCGTAGGAGTGCCTCTCCAGCTCCTTCACGCAACCCTCCATGGCGTCCATGTCGAAGGAGCCGCAGGCGGCGAGTATGCGCCGCAGGATGTCCGCGGGGGGGGAGGCCAGGGAGTCCCTCTCGGCCTCGCCTGGAGGGCTCACGCGATCCAGGAAGGCCTTGAGGCCTGCCACGAGCCTGCGGGCGGCCTCGATGAAGCCCCCGTGGCACTCGCGCACTTTCGCGAGATCCCCCGCCTTGGCGGCGTGCTCCAGGGTCTCGGCGGCCCTGCCGACCGCCACGGCCCCGATGTTGTAGCTGGAGCCCTTGATGCCGTGGACCAGGACCGCGTAGTCCTTGAGGCCCTCCCCGGCGGGGGGCTCCCTTACCTGATCGAGCACCTTGGCGGTGAAACGCACGTAGGCGTCCATCACCTCCAGGTACAGCTCCTCGCTCCCGCCCAGGCGGTTGAGGCCGTCGTCGAGGTCCACGCCCTCTACGTCGAAGCCCTCGAAGACGTCATCCCCGCAGTAGCCGTCCACCTCGTCCCCGCCGCCATCCCCACCCCCGGCATCCACCGGGTCCCCGGTTCCGTCACCCGCGCCGGACGCCTCGCCGCGGACGGCCCCGCCCGCCGGCCCCGCCCCGCCGACGGTCCCGGCGCAGATCCCGTCCCCGCCCGCGGCTCCGGCCCATGCGGCCGCGCCTTGCCCTGATCCGGGGCCGATGCCAACCCCGGCGCCGGTCGCGGTTCCCTCCCCCCCGCCGAGAACGGCATCCAGCCCTGACCCGGCGCCGGTTCCTGTCACGGTTCCGGTCACGGTTCCGGTGTCCGCGCCGGCATCGGCCCCTGCGGGGCCGCCCGGGCCCGATACCTTCCCGGCAGGGCCCGGATCGCCGGCAGCCGGCCCTGCCGGCCCGGGAGCGTAGCCCGGGCCGGGCGGCCCCCAGGGGGCTCCAGGCCGAGGCGGATGCCAGGGCGGCGAGGAGCCATGCCCGGACAACTGTCCGGGATAGCCCGCGTAGTAACCCTGCGCCTCGGGATAGTTCCCATAGGGCCCCCCGGTCTGTGGATCATGGGGATAGCCCGGCCCCTGGTACGGGTAGGGGGGATAGCCCTGGACGGGATAGGGGGGATATGGCGGGTAGCCCGGAATAAAGGGCGGATAGCCCTGGGGCTTGCCCTGAGACGGCGGTTGCGGCTGGCCCTGGGGCGACGGCCGGCCCGGCCCCTGGCTTTGGCCCTGAGCCTGCTGGTCCGGACCCGGGTGCCCCGGCTGGCAACCCGCGGCCTGGGGCGCGAACGGGGGATACACCGGCGCCTGCATGCAGGGGGGATAGGGATAATAGCCATGCCCTGGAGGCGGGTAGCCCTGGGGATATGGCGGATAGCCGTGCCCCGGAGGCGGGAAGCCGTAGGCCTGGAGGGGATAGCCGCCGGGAGGGAGCTGGGGATAGCCGTTCGCCTGCGGCGGATAGCCGTCTCCGCCCTGCGGCTGGGGGTAGCCGGGAGGGAAGGCGTAGACCGGGGACGGGCAGGGGGGCTGGGACGCGTAGGCGCCCTGCGGGATGAAGGCCGTGCCTGGATCCCGAGGCTGGCCCTCGGGGGCCTCCCCTGCCGCCGGGAAGGCGCCCGGCGGAAAAGCTCCCGGAGACCCGGGGCCCTGTTGCGGGAAGGCTCCCTGGCCGGCAGGCCGCCCCCCCGGCTCGCTTCCGGGCGCCGCGCCCTCGTGGGCGGCGGCTTCCGCCAGCCCCGCCAGGGCCGCCTGGGCCGCGGCAAAAGCCGACAGCCCGCCCTGGCCGTCCGCGCCATCCCCCTGCCCGGCCTTGACGGACGCGTCCTCAGCCTGCCCCGCCTTGACGGCCGCGTCCTCAGCCTGCCCCGCCTGCCCGGCCTGGCCGGGGAGGGCCTTGGCCGCCCGGCGGCGGGCCTTCGCGGCCCTCTTCGGATCCCCGGTCTGGTACTCCCTGCGGTGCTTCTCCTTGGGGATCCAGCGGACAAGGACCCCCTCCAGCTTGGTGGGATCGATGGGCTTGGAGATGAAGTCGTTCAGGCCCGCAGCCAGGAACATCTCCCTCACGCCCGAGACGGCGTTGGCGGTGAGCGCCACCACGGGGAGGTCCCTACCCTCCGGGAGCTGGCGGATGCGCGCCGTGGCCTCGAGGCCGTCCATCACCGGCATCATGTGATCCATGAAGACCAGGTCGTAGCGGTTGGCCTGCACCAGCTCTATGGCCTCCGCCCCGGACTCGCAGGTGTCCACCTGGATCCGGAAGGGCGCGAGGAGGCCCGCCGCCACCTTGAGGTTGGTCACGATGTCGTCCACGACCAGGATCCGGGCGTCCGGGGCGGTGAAGCGCACGGAGGCGGAGGTCTGGCGCTGGTAGGTCTCCCGGGCATCCACGTCGTTGAGGATGTTCGCGAGGGGCAGGGAGTAGACGGGCATGAAGAGGGTGGTGATGCTCTCGTGGCCGATCATGTCCCGGCTCTCGGCCATCAGGACAAGCTTCACCCCCTTGTCCCCGGTGAGCCGGGCCATCATGCCCCCCGCCTGGGTGTAGAAGGAGTTGGGGACAAAGACGTAGTTGTACACCCCCTTGGAGACCTCCTCGCTGAAGGAGACGGGGTTGTCCACCATGTTCACGTCCTTGACCCCCAGTCCCGCGAGGGTGTCCCTGAGGAGGTCCGCGAAGAGCTTCCGGGGCTCGTAGACCAGCAGGTGCTTGGAGTCCGGGTCGATCACCTCGGAGAAGGGCACGTAGCGCACGTAGCGCTGGGTGATGCGGGCGGTGAAGGTGGAGCCCTTGCCGTACTCGCTCTCGACCTGGATGTCCCCGTTCATCAGGCGGGCGAGGTTCCTGGTGATCGCGAGCCCGAGCCCCGTGCCCTCGATGCCCTTGTTCGCCGCCTTGTCGAACTGGGTGAAGTTGGAGAAGAGCTCCTTGAGGTTCTCCGGCTTGATGCCGATCCCCGAGTCCTCGAAGGAGAACGTGAAGTCCACCCACCCCTCGGTCAGGAACTCGCAGGTCACGTTCAGCTTGACGAAGCCCTCCTTGGTGTACTTGACCGCGTTGGAGAGGAGGTTCAGGAAGATCTGGCGGATGCGGACCTCGTCGCCGACGAGCCGGTTCGGGACGCGGTTGTCCACGTAGACGAAGAGCTCTATGGGCTTCTCGGTGAGCCGGGTGCGGATGATGCCGACGACGTCCTGGATGAGCGAGCTGAAGCGGTACTCCGACTCCACTAACTCCATCTTCCCGGACTCGATCTTCGAGAGGTCCAGGATGTCGTTGATGATGGACAGGAGGCTGCTCCCCGCCGTCTTGATGCTCATGACCATCTCGAAGGCGGAGGAGGGGATGCTCTCCCGCAGGGCCAGCTCCGCCATCCCGATGATGGCGTTCATGGGGGTGCGGAT
>JAITEZ010000412.1 GCA_031281735.1 Deltaproteobacteria bacterium
GGCCGGATCCCGCCTCCGCGTCGGCGTCCCCGGGCCATGCCCCCCGCGTCCCGCGCCCCGGCCGGAACTTCTAAAGGCCCCGCCCGGGGTGCTAGAATGCCCGCGTCAACCCCGCCGCAGCCGCTTCCCGTTCCGCACCGCGCGCGGGCCCGGCGCGCCCGCCGCGGGGGGGCGGGCCCCGGCAGGGCCTGGGCGCCGGCGGGCCCCTGGAGGACGCGATGAGCAGAACCAAGAACAGCGCCGCGAGGATAGCCTACTGCGAGAGGCAGCTCGAGAACCTGGCGCGCGTCGACATAAGGGCCCAGGCGGAGGCCATGGGCCTCGCCGCGGACGAGGCGGGCAAGACGGCCCGGGCCCGGTTCCTGGGCCGGGAGTACCTCATCTCCAACGAGGGGGTGAGGGACGCCGAGGAAGGCCGCAACGTCCCCGTGGACACCCAGAGCGTGCTGGCCCACTACATCGCCTCGCGCGGGCGCGGCGAGGCGTCCCTGGAGTTCGTGCCCATCGGGAGGCTCACGGGCCTCGCCTCCGGGGCCTCGGCGGGGACGAGCCCCAGCGACCAGCTCTTCAAGCCCCTGGCCGACAAGTTCGGCCCGGACTACGAGGCCTTCAGGAAGGCCGCCCTCGCCCTGGGCGCGAAGCACGTGGGACTGAGCCAGGCGGGGGCCCAGTCCTTCGTCTTCGACGGCCTGCCCAAGCTCCCGGTGCGGGCGGAGTTCTTCGAGGCGGACGAGGAGTTCGGCGCCGAGATCAAGATCCTCTTCAGCTCCAACGCCACGGTCTTCGTGATGTACGAGGTGCTGGAGCTCACCATCATGTCCCTGGTGGTGGCGCTCCTCCTTGAGGCGGGGCTCATCTCCTGCCCGGACGACTGCCAGGCGAGCTTCATCTGACCCCCTCCGGGGGCGGCCGGAGGATGCGCACGGGGGGCCCGGAGGTTGCGCCCGGAAGCCCGGTGACCGCCGGCCTCCGGCCGGCCCGGGCCGCCCCCGCGGGAACTGGCCCCGGCCGCCCTAGCCCAGGGCCCCGGCCTCCCTCAGCGCCTCCAGCGTCTCGGCGAGCGGGAGCCCTATCACGTTGGAGTAGCTCCCGTGGACGGACTCCACCAGTACGGCCCCCATGGGCCCCTGGATGGCGTAGGCCCCCGCCTTGTCCAGGGGGTCGCCCGTCGCCACGTAGGCCCCGATCTCCCCGGCCGACAGTTCCCGGATCCTCACCATGGTGGAGGCGAGGCGCCTGATCTCGCCCGCTGCGGTGACGATGCAGAAGGCCGTGAGCACCTCGTGGGCCCTCCCCGAGATGCGGGCGAGCATCCGCGCGGCGTCGGCCGCGTCGCGCGGCTTCCCGAGCATCTCCCCGTCCAGCAGGACGGAGGTGTCGGCCGCGAGGACCGCCGCGCCCGCCTCGGAGCCGACCTGATCCCAGACGTGGCGGGCCTTGGCGCGGGCGAGGCGGGCCACGCAGGATCTCCTGTCCTCGCCCGGCAGCCGTGTCTCGTCCACGCCGGCGGGGCGGGGCACGAAGGCTATGCCCGCCGCCGCGAGGATCTCCCGGCGGCGGGGGGAGGCGGAGGCGAGATAGAGGGTCATCCCGGCGCCCCGCGGCCGCCCGCCCCCGCCGCGCCCGGGCCGGGTGGCCCGTCCCCCGTGCCGTCCCGGCCGGGTGCCGATCCCGGCCCGCCGGATCCGCCGGGGCAGCCCGCCTCCCCCCCTATCCCGAAGAATCCCAGGGCGTTGGCTGTGGTGAGTTCCGCCGCCTCGCCCGCAGAGACGCCGAGGAGCCCGCCCAGCTCCTCCAGGAGGTGGACCAGGTAGGCGGGCTCGTTGCGGCGGCCCCGGCGGGGGACGGGGGCGAGGTAAGGCGCGTCTGTCTCCACGAGGATCCGGTCCCGCGGGATGATCCTGACCGCCTCCCGCATGGGGGCGGCGTTCTTGTAGGTGAGCACCCCCGGGAGCGACAGCCGGCACCCCAGCCCCAGGTAGCCCTCGGCCTCGGCGGGCCCCCCGGTGAAGCAGTGTATGAGGATGCCGGCGAGGCTGTCCCGGAACTCCGCGAGCAGGGCCAGGGTCTCTCCCGCGGCTTCCCTGGTGTGGATGACCACCGGTTTCCCGGTTCCCGCCGCCGCCTCCAGGAGGCTCCGGAAGGCTTTCAGCTGGACGTCCCGGGGCGAGCTGTCCCGGTAGAAGTCCAGACCAATCTCCCCGAAGGCCACCACGAGGGGATCCCCGGCGAGCTCGGCCAGGCGTCCCGGATCCTCCGGCGTCATCCTCGCGGCATCGTGGGGGTGCCAGCCGGCGGCGGCGTACCAGCCCACCGTCCGGCGGGCCAGCCCGAGCGCCGTCCGCGAGGTCTCGAGATCGAGTCCGACGTTCACGAGTCGGGTGACACCGGCCGCGGCGGCGCGGCGGGCGACCTCCTCGCGGTCGGGGTCGAAGTCGTCCAGGAACAGGTGGGTGTGGCTGTCGAATATTTCCATGGCGCGGATTATAGCGGAAAAGGGGGAGGATGCCAGCCCGGTCTCACGCGCGGGCGCGAGGGAGGGCGCGGGGGGGCATCCGGGGCGTCCGCGCGGCGGGGATCCGTCGGGGTGGGGCAGACGGCAGCAGGCCGGAGCCGAGGGAGAATGACTGCGGGGTCAGGGCTGAACTGGCGGGGATGATCATCGGCTCCAGGCCGGGACAGACGGCCGGGACGTCTTCAGCCCCCGTGCGGCTCACCGTCCGCGCAGGGGCGCCGGGAGCGCGGTTGCCGCTACATAGTCGTCCCTGACAAAGTGTTTTAGGAATGAATAACCGACCGGGGCCCGTACCGGACAGGGCTGCCGACCCCGTCCGGGAACTCCGGGAATGCCGCCCTGCCGGTCCCTGCAGGCCCGTCTCCAGCATTCCGTGTTCCAGGGCCGGATCCGTGCATCGAACACCTGGCGGGTCCCGTGCCCCCCGATCGCCTCGTGCCTCTGAGGGTTGGCCTGCACTTCCAACGGGACCGGCTCCCCCCTCTCATCGGGGTCGGGGACCGGCATGAGGATACTGCCCGGATGGCCTTTCTGGCCCCCGTGTTTCCACTTCCCTTCCCCCCTGGGCGACCGGGGCTCCTCCCGCGGGCGGGGATCCTTGGGGAGGCCAGGCCGCTGTCTCCTGAGCCCTTGACGACATCCGTGCCGTCCAGAACAGCGAGGGCCCTGGAGACCAGGACTGCTGTCGCCCGGCAGGCCTCCGGGAGAATCGATTCAGCCGCCTTCGACCGAGGGTCACCCGATTGAGGAGCCTTCAGGTTCAGGCTGACGGTTTCCCGCAGGTAGCCCTTCGCCCTGGCGAGATCCTGGCCCTTGATACGGTGGCTCCTGGATGTCTTCTTTGGCATCAGGGGGGTTGGGAGCCGCCTGAAGGGGTTCCCAGCCGGGATGGGAAGACGAGGAGCTCGTTGGCTATAACCTCAATCGATTTGCGGTTTTATGTCAGGCGGTGCTCTGGAGAAATATGTCGTAAATGGCTAAAAATGGCCTGATGAGCCTAATATTATTGCCATTTTAGACAGATATCACGGCGCTGTCTGCACATCAGGCTCCCTGTGACCGGTGCCTTCTGGATAAGCCTCTGGTCACCAGCTCACGGGGTCGGCAGCAGTGGGTTCAAGATGAAGGTCGAACCCCATGTTTGGGGAACCTGTCGCCGCAGTCCGACCCGCCGTGGAAGAAGACCTCTGCGGGCCGTTGCTAGACCCCGGCCGGCTGGTCGCCAACGGATATCACAGCAGTTCGATCTGCCATCCCATGAGAGGATCCCGCTTTGAGCTCTGTAGTCGGCTAGTATGAAACATTTCTTATTATCGTTCTGCTAGGCCACCGCCCGCACGCGGCCGCAACAAAATATTTCAGACATGGAGAGGCGGGCGGTACTCCGCCCGGAGGGGAGCTAGTATGAAACATTTCTTATTATCGTTCTGCCGGGCCACCGCCCGCACGCGGCCGCAACAAAATGTTTCAGACATGGAGAGGCGGGCGTGACTCCGCCCGGAGGGGAGTTAGTATGAAACATTTCTTATTATCGTTCTGCTGGGCCACTGCCCGCACGCGGCCGCAACAAAATGTTACAGACATGGAGAGGCGGGCGGGACTCCGCCCGGAGGGGAGCTGAATGGTTGCCGATAATCGCAAATCTCGCGGAACCCCCAGGGCCCCAGGGGTTCGAGACGAAAATCGATATCGCTCTCCGGATTAGCCTCCCCCCGCGCGTAGGAGCCGAAGAGTTAGATACGCAGGACTCCGCCGCGGCTGACGGCTATCGGTTTCGGGATCCTCCGGATGACCGCGGCAGTGTAAATCATGCACGACATCATCCCCGCCCTGGAGGACGGGGCTTCCCGCGCGTTCCGGTGATCGGGATGGGCGGCCGCAAGCCCGGCTGGGACGTCGCGGGTTACCTGGACGAGGCCCGTGCCGAACGCGGGCTTCCTCCGGTATTGGGGGAAGAGGATTCCCGCAAGATGCGGCCGGCGGCAGGGATCGGCGGGGGAAGGGGGCCTCTTCCCCTTGTCGGCCCCTCCGGATCCCGGGGCGGGGTCACCTGCGGCCCCCGCCCCGCCTGGCGGCCCTCGCCGCCGCCCCGATCCCAGGACTTCCCCGACCGGGAGGCGCTGATCAGGGAGAAGCGGAACGCCACGTTCCTCCTGGGCAAGCGAGGTATGATCCTGCGGGAGGCCCTGAAGGAGACCGGGGCCCTGGCGGGCCGCTGGCACGTTATTCCTCGCGGCGGGCGAATCACGGTCGCGGCCTTGCGCCGGGGGGGTTGGCTTTTCCCCGCATCACTTTCAATTTCGCGCAGGCGTCGGCGATATGCTCGCACGCGGATCTGACGATGCCTACCAGATCACCGTACAAAGGCATGCCGGGGAATTGTCCGGCGTGGGATTCCGCCACGGCCTCCGCACGTGTCCCGGCCGCGGCGGCCGTTTCGAGCGCGAGATCTATGAAATCACCTGTCCCTAGCGACAGATCGGACGCGAGCCTCTCCCATGAGCCGACGGATATCCCGCCGTGCCTGTACGTGCCCCCAATGGACATCGCCATGTCCTTCGACAGGTAGGGATATACCCTCGTGGAGACAAGATCGTAAAACGGGGCGAGGGTCACGCCAGAGCCCGCCGGGTTCAGGCGGGGGTGGTAGTCGTAGAGGAGGGAGAAATTTTTCGCGTGGGCGTCGCAGTTCCCGATTATGTAGTTGAAAATGACTGTTTTCGCGAAGTCAATCCTTGACGTCTCAGGGATCCCGCAGGCGGGGTCTTTCAGTATGTCCATGCAGGCCTTGATTCCCGGACCCCCGTCCACCTGGTACTTGGAAGACCTGGGCAGGCCCATCGCCTGGCAGAAGTCCTCCTGATGGTACCTTGTCACCTCGCCGCCGATAGTGCGCCGATCATACCTTCCGGTGATGAACACGTCATGCCCCCCTAAACGCGCGATACCGGAACCGGCGACGGGAAGGCCGATCTTCCCAGCGAGATCCATGCAGAAGGCCTCGTTGTACTGGAGGTTTTTATATCTTAGCGATGCCGTCTTGATTACCGCTGACGTTGCCGCCGCGGAACCGTGTTCCGGCACCAGGTAACGTCCGTCCCTGACAAGGACCGGGAGCTTGTTCTGAGCCCCCGCCAGCGACAGTCTGGAATCCGTGATTATGATCAGGTTTCCTTGTTGCTCCGGAGGAAGCGAAAGCTCGTTTATGATTATGTCGGTCACGTCCCGGTAGCGGGATGACTGGGTCGGCCTTGGCAGATCGCTGTCCACGATCATGAGGGCCCCCGCGCATTCGACGCCGTATTCAAGCAGGAACCTGAAGAGGTTATCCTCGGTGATCTTTTTCATGCCGGCGAAATCGCTCATCGCCTGTCCTTCCGGCATGAGATTCCCGAAGAACCTGCCGGTGGTTTTGGAACTGAAGGTCTTGCCGGCCAGGGGCATCGATCGGGAAATCGCCGGTTTCCCGCCCGATAACCAGCGTTTGTCGTATTTAAAAAACAAGCCGTCGGAATCGGCGGGCCGATGCAGGCGCCCGACCGGTTCATCGTCCCAATAAACGGAGAGATTTTCCTTGATCTTGTTGTTTTCGTCGTACATAGCATCTCTCTTCCACAGGCTGACACGGCCTGCCCGGCCGCCGTTATCGTCGTCCCAGATAAAGTGTTTTAGGAAGGAATAAACGATTCAAGTCGCTTTAGAGAAACAAAGAATAACATAAATATGATATTCTATATATATAAAATATAAAGAAAATATATATAATTAATATATACTTGACGCATTGAACCCTCCCATCATCATTTTATCCAGCGGAATGTGCCTGCATTGAATCTTAGAACTGAGCCTGTATCAAAACAGGGTAGGCGGCGCGGCCCTCCATATGGGAAGACCATATACTTGTTTCTCCTGCGTAGCCAGCGGCAAGCCATAAATTTTGGAGGCTTGCACGACGATCGTATTGAATACTTGCATGCTTCAGAAGGTTGAAGCCTGCTGAAGACAATATGGGATGTATATCATCACCAACAGTGCCTTTGAGGCAATTCCTGCATAGCCTGTGTCCTGATTTCAGATGGCCAATTATCGGCTCGATGGCAACTCTGGAACCAAACAGTTTCTTTAGCCATCTCCTTGCCCTTTTTGCACGCTTCATTGAAAGATCACAGGGAGTGGAAAGCTCAACACCCGCATCCTCGTGACGCCCTTGTATCCGCGATCTCCGACGGCGTATTCAGGCTCATAACCGTTGAAGGCCGCACTCATCTGACTCATCTGACTGATCGTCGGTTCGGTGGCGTCCCCGTCGCACGGATTTTTCCTGAAATTCACAGCCGCCATGATTATCCCTTTGGCCACTGAAACCGCAAACGATACCTTGGCGCCGAACTCATACTTATTATGATCCTTTCCCTTGGCGTGGGCCGGGTCTGAGGCTCGTGAACGCTATAAATCCTGTTATGGCCTCCACGTCTCTGGTTGATGGCTTTCCTGATGGTTTCAATCGGTTTCTGGACGGGAATCTGAAGCCGGAGACGATGCGGAAGCGTTTCGGGAAGCTCCCGAAGCATATTTCCCGCGATATCCCTGAGCCTATCCGTGGAGGAGTCTCGGTCTCCGGGAGACGCGGAATTCCTGACGAAATCGATCTTCACCTTCAATGACCTGGTTTCCGCGCCATATGTCTTCCTGAAACTGAGCCAGGGAAGCGGGCGATTCCCAACACGCATCTTACGGAGGCCAGGATCAGATGGGAATCTGTAGGTAAGGCAATATCCTTCCCCTGGACCGTCGTGTCCACTATGACGATTCTCCCATTGTCAGCGCCGCCGGTCCGCACCGTCTCATCGAAGATGATGTCGCACCCTTCCTTGCCGATCCTCTTCCTGATAAGCGTCATCATGGACGGGTGGCGCGGGGGCGTGATGGAGAAACGGGTGCCGCCAGTGGACGCCTGGAAATGGACGTTTTCCCTCCAGTTCCAGACCGTCTGCTCGCCGCTGAGGTTGCATTCTCTGGAGCAATAACAGTCCCGTCAACGACCTGATAGGCAACGAGGGACTCCCGATAGTTTCGTTGAAGAATCGGGACTTTGGCGTTCCAGTAAATCCCAGTCTATCGCCTCGGCAATGATAATCAAGGATTCTGCTGGCCGAGAGCGTCAGACAGCCCAGAACTGGGAAAAATGCGACTTGCCAAGGATTCTTGCCGTACGGTTTATCGTTTTTTATCATTTTATATGCATTAAACATCCCTTTAACAATATATTAACTATAACAAAATGACATATGCCATGTCAAGCATATTATTTAATGATTGAATTTTTCATTATAAACAGACATGCTGTTTTTATGTTAAATGTTTTAATTGGCGTTACAACGTTTGTTTCTAGTGGCACTTGCAGGCGCTGATTGGCCCTTTTTGCATTATAGACATGACATTCGTGTTTATTCATTTAGAAAAAATAAGGGGTTATGGCTTTTTCAGGGACGGCTGCATGACCGCCGCCGTCCCGGCGGGGGGGAGCCGGGGACGGTCATCCGTGCCCGCCGGGGTTTCCCCTGTCTGAGACGGTACCGCCGCGCCCGGAACCCCTGGCCAGGGATCCCCGGAGCGGCCGTCGCCCGGCCGGGGCGGCGAAGTTCTTCCCGGAGACCGGCCTTCGCTAGCGGAGCGGAGGATCTCACGGCGGGACGGGGGAGGAGGGCACCGCCGCCCCCGGACGGGAAGGGGGCGGGCACGGCCGCATCGGCCGCCCGGGAAGGAGCCTGCGGCCCGCCTGCAGGGCCAGGGCGGTGCCTGGACGCCCGCGGCATAGGCGCGGCTCCAGGATTTACCGCGAGGGCCGAGACACGCCGGCGGGTCCGCGTCGCCCCCGCGCGGCTCCCTGCCGCGCCCGCCGCCGGCCGTCGGCCGCTGGGCTCAGGGTCAGGCCACCCCCGCCTTGTCTCCAGCCGCGGCCGCCACCCGCGCGGTAATCCTCTCCGCGATCTCTTCCGCCGCCGCCTCCGCGTCCCAGAACTCCACCCCCGGCAGTCCCGAGGCCAGGTTCAGGATGTCCCGCACCTTAGCCAGATACGGGGCGATCTCGAAGGCCGGGGTCAGGCCGCCGCGCCCCTCGCGGATCCGCTCAAGCCCCTTCTCCGGCTCGATGTCCAGCACGATCGTGAGATCCGGCCAGGGGAAGGCGAGGTTCTGGCGGAGGATGTCCGAGGGGAGGATGCCCCGGGCGCCCTGGTAGGAGACCGAGCTCAGGATGTAGCGGTCCATGACCGCGACCCCTCCCCCCGCGAGGGCGGGGAGGATCCTGGTGTTCACGTCGTAGGCCCTGTCTATCATGAAGAGCCTCAGCTCCTCCCGAGGCTCCGGGCGGCTCCCGGGCATCAGGGTCTTGAGCTTCCTGCCCAGCTCGCCGTCCGGCGCGGGCTCCCGGAAGGAGGATACCGCGTGCCCGGCGGCCTGGAGGGCCTCCGCCACGAGGCGGGCCTGGGTGCTCTTGCCGCTGCCGTCCAGGCCCTCCAGGGCCAGGAGGAAGCCCTTCACGGGGATCCTGAGGAGAGTCCCGAGCCCGGAGAGGTTCCTGAGTTCCGCCTCGTCCCACCCTTCCGGCGGGGAGGGAAGGGAGGGCGGCGCGGGGGGGGTGGAGTGTCCGGAGTCAAGTGCCATGGAGTGTGACATCCTCCCCGCCCTGGGGGGCGGGGGCGCCCTGCGGTCTGGGGCCCTGCGGCCCCGGTCCCCGCCGGCGGTTCCTGCCTCCCCGCCTCCGGGGGTTCCCCGGAGGGATCCGCGGGAGGCCGCGGGGCCCCTCCCGGGCTGGCGGGGGAGGCCGGTTCGGCCGCCGGGAGGCTCTCCGCGGCGGCCGGGGAGGGAGCTTCGGCTCGGGGGCCTGGGGCCCCGAGCCCGGCGGTGCGGGCGGCGGATCCCCCGCCGCTCCCGGCCGTCTTCCGGGGCTGGCCTGCCGGCGGGCATTCCCGGAGGGCCCGATCCTGCCGGAAGGGCCTGGATCCTGCCGCCGGTACCTTCACGCGGCGGCGCCCGGGCCGGTGTCCCGCGCGGGCCCTCCCCGAGCCGTCAGGGTGACGGGGAGCCGTGCCCGGAGGCTTTCGCGCGGCCGCCTCCCCGGGCAAGCCCCCTGCAGTTGCCGGCGAAAGCGGCCGGCGCCCGCTCTATCCCCTCCCCTGGTGACAGGACGGGGTTTCCCTTCCGATCCCTGCCCGCGGCTTGGACTTGATATTCTCAAGCTGCCGTCCGCGCCGTGGGTGCCGCGCCCCCCGGGGCCTTGTCCGAGCGCCCCTGCGGTCAAATGGGAACCGCGCGGCAGGCGCCGCGCGGGGCCGCCGGTCACCGTTTCCGGGTTCCCGTTGCCCGGCTTGGTTACAGCGGCCGGCTGCATGCCTGCGGCGGCGGGGCGGCCGCGATGCCGCAAAGGCCAGGCGGCTCGGTGCCGGGGAGAGGTCTCAGTCCGGGCGATGTCTTCTGAGGCGGGCAGGAAAAAAGCCGCGAAAACCCGGGACGAGGCGCCTGCGGTCACGTGCCGGGGCGCCGCCCGGCGTCCTGGCAGGCACGGCTGGGAGGGCACTTCCTTAAGCGTGCGGATGCGGATGTAATAATATCACGTCCTCCCCTGGTACGCCAGCCGGGAGCCGCCCCCCCCATCTGCCTCCAGCCGCCGCCGGGACCGCGGCCGGCAGCGGCCCTGGCGGGAGGGGGGCGGCAAGGCGCTGGATCGTCAGCGGCCGGCCGGGCGCGGGGCAAGGGCATGCAGGCCGCTGGTTGATTTGTTCTTTTGGCTTAACTGTTTGTAAATAATTTTACAAAGAAGCAGTTTGCAGGATGTTCGCGTTCA
>JAITEZ010000011.1 GCA_031281735.1 Deltaproteobacteria bacterium
TGCCGGATAAGTCGTAGCGGGTGAGGATGCCGCCGCCCACGTACCTGAGGTCGCAGGCCCCGTGCCGCCCGCCCTGGAAGCCGCGGGCGCCGAGGCGCCACCAGTCGTTGGCGTCGTTGCCGGAGCCGCAGGAGCCGTCCCCGTCCTCGAAGAAGGCGGCCAGGGTGAACCGCCGGTGGACACTTCGAAGCCGTAGGCGCCGCCCAGGAACGGCGGGAGGCCCTCGGCACCAGCGTGGGACCCGGTCTTGTAGCGGGACGAGCCGTAGGGGATGGCGCTGAAGAAGGAGGGGCCGGCGTCGGCGGCGGCTAAGACGGCGTCGGCTATGCCGTCCCCGGCCGCCGGGTCGGAGACGGCTCTGATGAAGGCGGTGGCCGCCGCGGAGCCCCCGGCGATGCCCTTGGCGGGGCCTGCGGCGGGGCCGGGAAGGGCGCCCGCGCGCACCGCGGTCGGATCCTCGGCCCCCGCCAGGGAATCGGCGGACTCGACGAAGACCTCTGACCCGGTGAGGCCGGCCTGGCCCTGTTCCACGAGGAGGGCGCCTCCGGCGGGCCGCGCATCCGCGAAGTCCTCCGGCACGATGACGGTGAATTCGGGGGAATTGCGGGCGGCCCGGGTGTCGTTCCGGGCGTCCGGGGCATAGGCTATCCCCGGTTCGCCCTCCCCGCCCTCGGTCAGGACGATCCGGTCGAAGGCGATCCGGCCGTTCCCGGACATCCCGCCGCTGGAGACAGAGGCCGTCGCCCTTGCCTATGCCCGCGAGCCCGACGCAGACGCCGGCGGCGGTGGCGCCGCCGGTCGTGGCGGGGAACTCGCGGGGATCGGCGCCCGGCGCCGGACACGGCGTTGCCGAGTTCTATCCAGGTGTCGAGACCGCCCGCGGAGACGTCCTGGCGCTCGGTTTAGAGGACGGCCCGGTGAGGATGCCCCGTCCGGGCTGGTCGAGGAGATGTTCTCGGCCTCGAGGCGCTGGAAGGCCAGATGGCCCGCCCGGTAGCGGGAGGTGGCCAGGGGGCCGGTGTCGGAGGCGCCGCCGGTCATCCCGATGTCCTTGGCCGGGACGTCCTCGAAGGAGACGTAGGCCTCGCCTCCGAGGGGGATGCTGGGGCCGGAGCCGCCGGCTATCCTGAGGCCCCCGGCCGCCTTGAGGGAAGTGTGGCCGCGGAGGGCGGGCCGGCTGCTGCCGCGGGCAGTGTCACAGCCGCCGGCGGAGCCGATGCCGGCGGGACCGGTGAGGCCTTCGGCGCCCCTGGTCTCGGGGCCCCGCCGGAGGCCCCGGCGGTCGCGGCCTCGCAAGGAGCCGTCATTCGCCCGCCCTGGCGGGCGGGCTACCGTATGTCACGGGCATCGCCGGTCTTCTCCTTCTTACGCAGCCATTTTCTGACGGTGTCAGGGTTCACGCCGAGTAGTCGGGCCATCGGCGAAACCTTGCCTCCGGTCCGGTTGAACGCCTCTTTCAGGGCTTCCTCCTTCAGTAGCGTTATGTTCAGCGGGAGCCTGTCAGGCCATCTGGAACAGCCGTCCTGGGCCCCGTCGCGCCGGCTGCCCGCGGCCAGGTGTTTCGCTATGTCCGTTCTGGTGATTGTATCGCCTTTCGCGTTCAACATGGCGCGGCGTATGGTATTCTCAAGCTCCCTGATGTTGCCCGGCCAATCGTGCTCGCCCAGTCTGTCTATGGCCCCCGGGTCTATCCCGGAGACGGGCCTGAGATGCCTGTCGATATGGGTCCGGGCGTATTTCCTGACGAAACTCTCTGCCAGTATCCTCAGGTCGCCTGTCCGCTCGCGGAGAGGCGGGAGGCTTATCCTGACCACGTTAAGGCGGTAGTAAAGGTCGCGGCGGAACCTTCTCGCCTCGACCTCTCCCTCGATATCCCTGTTTGTAGCCACGATGAAGCGGACATTGACCTTTTCCGTCTTTTCGCTTCCCACGGCGGTGACCTCGCCGTACTCGACGGCGCGCAGGAGATCCGACTGCAGTCTGCCGGTAGACTCGGTTATCTCGTCGAGGAACAGCGACCCCCCGCTGACCTCCATGATCAAGCCCTTTCTCTCGCCCACCGAGCCGGTGTAGGCCCCCTTGGCATGCCCGAACAGCTCGCTCTCGCTGAGCTCCGGGGGAATCGCCCCGCAGTTCACGGCCAGGTATCTTCTGTTCCTCCTGGCGGACAGATTATGCACCAATTTCGCGATCATCTCCTTCCCGGTGCCAGTCTCACCGGAGATCAGCACGGGATAGTCGCTGGCGGCATAATCGTCGATGTTCTCGAGACTCCTCAGAAAAACGTCGCTCTCGCCCAGCAGCCCGGACTGGGTGATCTTGTCCCTGAGCCCTCGCCCTCCGGCCGCTGACAGCTTAACCCTCTCAACAGTCTTTTCCACGGCTTCGGGGCCAGCGCTTTGCAATATGTACGGCCTGGAATTGAACTCCTGCTCCTTTTCCTCCTTTATCACATAGGAACAGTGAAACTCGCGGTCATTGCCCTCCATTACATCAGCATGCTTTTCGCTGACAAAAGCGCACAATAACGGGTGCGTCATCTTTTCACGGAAATCCGCATCGGAAACGGCTATCTCGAGAATGACCTCGCCATTCGAAACTGATTTCACCGATTTTACTGATTCCACATACTCTTTGTCTTCATGATATAATAATATATGATATTTTTTATGATTTAATATTATATTATTCATTATTTATTGCATATCCTTCACGGCTATAGCGCTTCAAACGACTCGAAAAGGTCGCTCAGATCGATGAAGCCGTTGACGCTCCTCCTCAGCGCGTCCGGCAGAACCTGCGGGGTCGATGCCACCTCGACCCTTATCCCGCGGCGCCGGAGCACCCGCGCGACGTGGGCGTAGCCTGGCTCGCTTGTCATCAGGGTCACGATGTCAGGACGGATCTGGAAACAGACGTCGATTATGTCGGCAGCCATCGCTATGTCAATGTCCGCGACGTAGCGGAAACTGTCCCCCTTGATGCTGCTGGGCACCCACCGCATATCCAGCGCGTGTACCAGGAACCCCTGTTTCTCGAGGAGGCTCACGCGGCGCAGCTGCGTGAGCCTCCTCCTGCCGAGCCCTTCCGGATCGGAGCCGACGGTGGGGCCGCCGCCCGTTTCCAGCCCTTCATCCCCCGGCAGGCGATCCGGGAAGAGGCTGACGTATAGCGCCATTTCCACGAGCTCGCGCCAGGAGCTCCCGTAGTCCACGAGGTAGTCCCGTATCGCCGCCCAGTCCATCCCCCTGTTGAAATTCCTGGCTACGTTGCGGCTCATGGCGACTTCGTCGGCGAACACGAGCATGGACAGCTTCTGAGACCTGTTCATTTCCTTGACATCCCCCTGGGTGACGCGTCAGCGGCGTGACGTTCCTCCCGGTGACTGCTCTCCGGCCGAGGCCCCCGTCCCGGATGGCCGGCGGCGGACCCCGCAGGGACGCTGGAGCCAGCGCGGAAGCCCCCCCCGCGGAGGCGGGGGGGGCCGGTCATCTGAAGGCGATTATCGCAACGGGGCCGGGACTCACAAGCCCGCTGCGGGCTGGGGGAAGCACAGGGCAGGCGGTCTTTCCGCCGACCTGTAGTCGTCGAAGCTGCTGATCAGGTCAGTGAGATCGATGACCCTGTTGGCGGCCTTTTTCAGAAGCGACGAGAGCGTCTGGGGGATCGCCGCGACCTCCACCTTTATGCCCTCGCGCCTTATCGTCGACGCCAGATGGGCGAAGTCCGAATCCCCCGTGACTATGATCACCACGTCCGGCCGTATCCTGTTGGTCAGGTCCATGGCGTCGATGGCCATTATGACGTCCACGTTGGACTTGTACGACGGCTTGCCGTCGCGGCTGTCTGCCGCGCCCTGGCGGCCGCAGGCCTGGCGGTCCTGGCTCTCCGCCTCGCCCTCCCTGCCGCCGTTGCCACGCCTCTGATCGCTGCACTGTATCCACTGCCCCTCCTTGGTATACACCAGGAAACCCAAGGTCTGGAGAAAGTTGACGTAGCGGAGCTGGGCCTGCCTCTTCAGGGGGTCTGGATGCAGCCCGATGTAGACCGCCATCTCGACCAGCTCGCGCGGCGCGTCGCCGCTGTTCATGAGGAAGTCGCGGAATTTTACCCAGTCGAAACTCTTGTTGAACCCTTTGCTGGCCGCCCTTGTCACATTGGCCTCGTCCACGAAGACGAGGACGCGGTTTTTCATCATAGTACAGTCTCCCTTTAGTATCTGGCCGGGTTGACGAGACCCGTGCCCGCATTTCATGATCGAATCCGGATAACTAACCGATCCAGCTCACGTCGTATCCCTTTCCTGCAAGCGAGGGGCCAATCGTGGCTTTTCTTCACCCGCTCGCCGCCAAGCCGGGCCTGCCAGGCGCGGCATCGGGATCGCGCCCTTGTCCGGCACCCCGCAACTATCTGTGAACATTGACTTTTCCAGTCGCGAGCCGGCCTGTCCCGCCTGGCCCTGTTTCCCGGTTGCCGCCTGGATGCCCCCGGGGCTATGTGGCGGCTTCACGTCTCGCTCTTCTGCTCCACGCATTATACGCCGTATTTATCTGATTACCCGTATTTTACGTTTTTTCTTTCTATCCTCCTCATCCCTCTCTTCTGCACCCATGTATATTATTCATATATTAAATATTTTACTTATAATTATATATAATAAAACACTATACAACAACGCCTTTCAGCACATGCAATCCTGCAACCCCGGATCAGAGGCAGCACCGTCTTTCGTAATGAAGAACCCCCCAGGCCTTGGCGAGGCAACCGCCTGGGGGGTCTGCCACTGGCCGCCAGGAACGGCATGGCCCGCCGGGTTTCCTCGTGAACCAGCCGTCCTGGGCGGCGAGCAATCCGCCGCGGATTCTGCGCCGCCTTCCTGGCGCCGTAACCGCCGCCCAGGCCCGCTCGGCCGACACCGTCAAGCCCTCTCCCCGCCTCCGGCCATCGGAGAGGAAGGCCAGGATCTCGCCGCTCGCAAGCATGCCAAGGGCCTTGAGCGCTCTCGCCCTGTTCCCGGCAGGTGGCGCGTCACTTCCGGCCCGCCAGCGCCCGGCGGCACCCGACGGCGCACCTCGTCGACCTGAAGCGCCCCGGGACCTCCCCGCGCCCCGCGCATGCGCGGGCCCGGTTCGGCATCGCCGTCAGCGGACGGGACGGCCGGATCGGTCATGGAGCCAGGACCGCGTCCCCGAGTCCCGCCAGCCTCCGGAGGTGTCCCTCGCGTATCGGGCGCGATCCGCTGCGGGCCGCCCTCACCGGAACCGGCACGCGCCGCACGCCCGCCGCCCCCGCCTCCCCGAGACCTTCGCCGACGAGTCTCAGGCATTGCTTTTCCGCAGGGCCCGGACACCCTGCGGAAGGGGGCTCCCGATGCGCCCGGCCTGCCCGTTCTTCCGTGAGGGAACCGCGGATCCCGGCCGACGTCCGGAAGCCCGCGACTGCTGCCGCGTTCCGCTCCCCTGACGGGCGCGAGTGGCACGGGGCATGGTCGGAAACTCCGTGCCGGAAGCGCGCCGGGATACAGTCGCGTGCCACCGCGGCACGGCGCACCGTGGGTCCCCTACGGGCGGTATCCACCCCGGGATCCCTGCGGCGTCCGCCCCCCCTCCTGCGGCGCGGGGCCGGCGGAGTGGCTTCTGGGGTGGTGTTGCAACAGGAACCGGAAGAGCCAGCCGCCCGCGCTGCCGCAGGTCCCGCCTGCCCCTTTCACGCGGGGCTGGCGAGCCCGGCCCCGCACGGGGGGCGCCCGCCCCGTGTCCCGTGACCATGGCTGAGGTGATGGCGGCCCGCCCAGCCGCCAGGGCGCTGAGGGCGCCGACATGATCAACGTAGCCCTCGTATCCGCTTTCCAGGCACCGGAACCCGGCCCGGGAGATCCGGTTCCCGTCCTCCACGTGCCCGCACGCGGGACACGCCTGGCCGGTATGCCGCAGCGGCGCCTTGACGAGCCCATTCGGGCATCGTCCTGAACATCCCCCACAGCCCTGATCCAGGATCGCCCGGTTGAGACCGCTCCTGGCCGTCACGTGGCGTCCGGGCCCCTCCGGCGTCCCCCTGGCCGAGGCTGACATGTCCCTCGCCTCCATATCCTCGACCGCCACGGCGGCGAGGTTCCTGCCGATCGCGGTCGAGGTCTTGTGGAGAAAACCCCGGGGGCGTCCGCGCTCCAGCGCTGGATTCGCGTGACCTTCCTCCTGGCCCTGAGCCGGTTCCCGCCGCATTCACTCATCCGGGACGGGTTACGCTGGGGCCTGGCGAGCCTGGCCGGACGTCTCTTTCGGGAATTCAGCGGCCCGAAGCGCGTCCCGTCAGGGAGGGTGGCGGACCGGGCGATCCCCATTTCGATGCCGGTCACCGAAGCGGACGGATGCGCCGGTCCGGGCATCTTCCGCCCGGCCCGGATCGCGGGGAAGAACCGGCGCCCGTCACCCCAGCGGTCACGTTCACCGGGCTTCCCTGAACCCTCCGGCTCCCGCGGCGTCGCACCCGCCCCGGCCCGGGGAGGCGGTTCCGCCCGCCCCCCCCGTCCTGCCGGAATCGTGCCGGATCGGGGAACCTATCGTGCCGGATCGGGGAACCTGAAGTATCCGTCCGGGCCTTTCCCGCGGAAGCGGGGTAACCCCGCCACCCTCCGGAAGAACCGGCCGAGCGCCTTATACGGATCCTAGATGGCCTGTCGCCGGGCGCCGCCGGGTGATTCCGCCAGCCGGGGCGTGTCCGGATGACGGCACGAGACGGTCAGGATCCTGCAGGGCCGGGCGCGATCCGGGAGCGGGACACAGTTTTCCAGGCGGGACGTCCGAATCCTCAAGGCACGGTTCCGGACGTGACGCCGGCATCCGGCGTCCCTCCCGGCCCCGGCCCGGATTCCGGCCGAAGGCTTCCTCAGCCTGGACCTGAATCCCTTGCGGATTATCACCGAAACGTCCGGTTGCCCGGCATCCTCAAGGGGTGATTTAAGGGGTCGTGGTTGAGCGGGACCGATGGATTCTGCAACGGCAGTCATTCCGTATACAAGCTGGTCGTTCGCCTTGCCTTTGTCTCGAAATCCATAATATAATTTATTTAAAAATTATATATGAATTAATAAAATATTATATATATTAATATATATATCAACAGAAGCAAGATTATTGGAAATGAACGGGGAATCGGTTCATGTGCTTCCGCTGACGGTCTATCCGCCTTCCCTGTCGATCTCGCGTCCGGCGGACAGACTCAAGAAGGCTTCCGGCAGAAGGATTCCGGCAGAAGGCTCCCGACGGAACCCCCGAATACTTCAGGCGGTTGCGGGCGGGCCGGCGGAGCTTCCGGTCGTCTGGGTGCCTCGCCGTCTCGCGTGGCGGCGCACCGATACCCTTCAACCGGAAATGCATCGGGAACCTGAGCCGTCCGGAAAGTTGATCCCGGAAGATCGCGCTGTCCCGCCCCGTCCTGAAGGGCGGGGCTTCCCGCGCGTCTCGGCGAATGGCTCGATGCGGACGGATAGGCGCCCCCCCCGCGGATCAACGAGGGAGGGCGCCTTGTCCGGGACGGAGGGGACAGGGAATGACAACCGTTTCGCTGCCAGTCGGCACGGTTCGCCGGCGAGGCGCGCAAGCGACGGCGTACCGCCGGACGGCCTAAGGCCGCGGATGGCCCTGGCCGGAAACGCCAATCCAGATGGTTTCCCGACTATGTCCTTCGGAGCGGTTCCATAAGGGCCAGGCCTGTACGGACGCTCCCTCCGGGACGGCGGGCCCGCGCCTGGAACCCGGGGCCGGGGGGCCGTCCGCCTGGACTAGAAGTCCATCTGCATGGTGAGATGGACGGTCGTGGGAGGGACGGCCCAGTAGAGGAAATATCCCCGGTCGTTGGGGACGCCCTGCCTGGGACGGTCGCCCGTCGCGTTCAGCACGTCCAGGGAGAGCTTGTACTTCTCGCTGAACCTGTAGCTCGCCTGGAGATCGAGCCTCCCGTAGTTCTCCCCGCGGTATACCGGGTTGACCGGGTTGGAGGGGTCGTCCCGCAGCATCATGTCCGCGTTCCAGTTGAATCTCGCCCTGGCCCCGAGGCCGCCGGGGGGGGAGTAGGCTATCTCGGCGTTGAATATGTGGCGGGGCACGGAGGTGACCCTCCTGCCCTCCAGGTGAGGGCTGGCGATGTTGACGCGGGTCCTGGCGTCCTGGTAGGCGTAGTCGGCGTAAATGGTGAGATCCTCCGCGGGGGTCAGCCTCGCGTACGCCTCGAAGCCCTGGCGCCTGGTGCTCCCGGCGTTCTCCAGGCCCTTCGAGGCAGGGTTCCGCTGGATGTCGTTGGATGTGTCGGCCAGGTAGACGGCGGCGCCCGTCTCCAGCCAGTCGAGGGGCGTGGCGCGGAAGCCCGCCTCGTACTGCTCCCGGACGGTCGGCTTCAGCTGGTGCTGCGTGAAGTACTGGATGTTGTTGATCCCGGGGATGTTGAACCCCTTGCCGTAGTTGGCGTAGAGGGACAGCCAGTCTACGGGCTCGAGGAGAAGGCCGATTTTCGGGCTGAATATCTGGAGCGTCTTCCCGGCGGCGCGCAGGTTAGGGTCCCCGTCCTGGTCAGGCCCGGTTTCGATGGAGCCCCAGAGCCGGTCGTAGCGTCCGCCGAGGCGGACCTTGAGGCTCCGGGTCAGCTGGAAGTTCGTCTCGGCGAAGAGCGACCAGGTGTTGAGCCTGGTAAGGGTGTCGGTGAAGTGCTCGAAATGCCTGTTGCCGAAGGGGTAGCGGGTAGTCCACTGATCCCTCTTCTGCTCCTCCCGGAGATAGTCCGTGCCGATCGTGAGGGAAAGCTCGTGCCAGCCGAGGACGGTCGTCTGCCGGTTGTACGAGATGCCCGTCCCGTAGGCGGTCCTCCTGCCCGCCTGATCGTCCCCCGTCTCGTCCCCTGTCTCGGGAGGCGCCCCGCCGGGCCAGCCGGGCCAGCCGTCGAAGTACGCCATGTTGTTCTCGAGCTTGGTGGCAAAGGTATAGAAGCTCACCTGCGACTCCGGGGTCAGGGAGTAGTTGGCGAAGAGCCTCGCGTCGTAACGGTCGCGGTGCCCGCCGTTCAGGTTGCCCTCCCCCGATCCGTCGTCCCAGGCGCCCTTCGGGTCCAGCCAGCTCGGCGTCATGTTTGCCTCGTCCCACCTGCCCGCCGCCGCCCTGAGGTTCAGGCTCACCTCGAACTCAGGCGAGACGTCGTAGGTCCACCTGGTCGAGAGGTTGAAGCGGTTCATCCCCGTGTTGTCCTGCCAGCCGTCGTCGTGGAACGCCTGGAAGGCGTAGACGTGGTGCAGCCGGCCGTCGTCCCTCGCGATCAGGCCCTGAGCGTCCATCGCGTTATAGGACCCGTAGCGGAGCTGGAACCTCGTGATGTCGCCCCTCTTTATGCCCTGGAAGGCCATCGTTCCCGCGCCGTTCCCCCTGCCGTAGAGCGCGGAGACCGGGCCCTTGATTATCTCCACCGACTCGATCTCCAGGGGGATGAGCACCGTGGTGTCGGCGTAGTTGTCGGCGTGGCCCCCGTCGTTGAGGGGGATCCCGTCGTAGTAGAAGCCTATGTCCCCGCCGTGGCCGCCGCCGAACCCCCTGATCCTGACGGTGCCCACCGTCCCCTGCTGGCCGAATTCCGAGTAGCTCACCCCCGGCGCCAGCATCAGGACGTGCTGCAGGGTGTGGTAGACCCTGTCGATGATGTCCCTGTTCTCCAGGACGACGGCGCTGGTGCTCTGCAGCTCCTCCCGCCTTATGGTGCTTTTCACCTCTATCTCGCCGATGTCGGCGCCTCCCGTCTGCGCCGACGCAGGGTGTTCCGGCAGGAGCGAGGCCGAGGCCGCCGCCAGCGCCGCCAGGATCAGGCCCCGGCCGGCCTTTCTGAACGCTTCAGACATTTCGTTCTCCTTGTTTTCGAAAAAAAAAGCCGCCGGGAAAGGCGTAAGCCTTTCCCGGCGGTCTTCGTGAACCGTTATCCTCTGGAGTCCCCTGCCTGTGGGCCCTCGCCGGCCGAATTCCCGTCTCAGCCGTGCCTAAGGCAGGGACGCATGAACCCGGCGCGCCGCGGACAGGGGGGCCAGGGCGCACCCGCGGCAACGGCAGTTTGCCTGCGGGGTTCCCACGAAAAGCGTGCCGTGTGCAGGAAGGTCATGTCATGCGGGGACTCCAGCCTTCAAGGCCGGTTCCGTGCATGCGACCTCCCCTTATTACCTGAAATGCCCGGCCGCTGTCAATACACGTGAAGCTGAGGGGACCCGGCGTCAACCCCAATCCGGACGGGAAGGTTTGACGTTGTGTCTAAAACATAATCAATCATCTCCATGTATTCTTCTACTGATGTATCTTCGGCCCTGGCCATGAGTCACCGGCCGCCTGTCATCTAGATGACGCTTTTCCATTTGCCGTTCACTGTCGATCCCATCACAAAATCGGTTCGCGGCCCTGCTTCCGGGAACGGCCCGGAGGTCACCGGCCGCGGCTGCATCCCCGAGTGATGTCTCTGCCCCTCGCTCCTTCGCCTTGAACCCGGTCTCAGACTTAAACCCGCCGCCTTGAAGGGCTGTCTATCCCCGGACGCCCGGCAGGGCTCCCCGCTGACGGCAGTCGGTGTTTCTCCCGGACATCAGGCGGCGTTTCCCGCGTCCTGCGCTTACACCAGACCGCCGGCAAGGCCTCCCCAGGACGTCCGGCGGGGCTTTCCCCTGACTCCCGGCTTCCGGCAGGGCTTCCCCCTGACAGCCGACGGGGCTTCCCCCGGACGTCCGGGGGAGTTTTTCCCGGTTGTCCGGCAGGGCTTCCCTCTGACGTCCGGCGGGACTTCCCTCAGACGTCAGACGGGACTTCCTCCTGTCGTCCGGCCGGACAATCCCAGACATGAAGACACCGTCCCGCCAGGGTCAAGGCGGTGAGAGCCGGCGCATTCCCACCGCCGCCGTTCGCCCTGGCCCCTGGTTGACTGCCGGAGGCCCATTCGCTATCGGGAGCGGGAGCGGGCATGACCGGCGAGTGCGTGATCGAGGTTTCCCTGACATCCTCCCCGCCCTGAAGGGCGGGGAGGATGTCAACCTTCCGGTGCCGTTCCGCCGGCGCCTCTCCCCGCCCCCCCTCCAGGGCCGGTGGCCCGAGTGCCGATCCTCCCCGTCCCTTCTTTATCAAGGCGGGGTCTCCGGACCCGGCCCCCCCGACACGGCTACCCTGGCTGCCGCCCGTCCTCCCTCGCGACCGCGTCACGCCCGCCCGTCAAGGGGGGCCCGGTGTCGGAGCGAGGATCCCTCCCCCCGGGAGCGGGCACGCGGGGGACTGCCAGCCGCGTTCGCGCGCCGCCTGCGGAATCCGGAACATGCGCGGATACTGATGCGCGTGAAGCCA
Source organism: Deltaproteobacteria bacterium (assembly GCA_031281735.1). Lineage (GTDB taxonomy): Bacteria > Desulfobacterota > Desulfarculia > Adiutricales > Adiutricaceae > JAIRZX01. Next base: position 11,346 of record JAITEZ010000011.1, read on the forward strand.
GGATATCCCCGGACACCTGCACATGCGGGTACCCGTTCATGCCAGGCACGCCTTACCGGGGAGAGCCTGCCGCCCCCCCCGCCGACGGGGTTTCGGCGGAGGGCCCTGTTTTCCGGCCCTGAGCGGATCGCGTGGCCTTGACAACCGCCTGGAGGATGCTTACCTTCCGGCCTGCCCACCGAGTGGCGTGCCGATCCCGGCGTTCCGGGCCGCCTGCGCCCTTTGCCGCCCTCCCGGGCGGGCCTCCGCCCCGGGGGAGGCCCGGCACCCCGGCCACCGCCCCGGCGGGCGCCCTCTTCCCTCGCCCTTCCGCCGCCGCCCTTCCCAGCCCCGCTGTCCCGGCGCCCAGCCCCCCCGTCGGTCGCTCCCCCGGCTGCTGTACCGGCTCCGGTACCGGTCCCTCCGCCCGTTCGTTGCCCTTCCTCGCCCCCATCCGTCCCTACATCCGTTCCTGGCGCTTCCGCCCCCAGAGCCTCTCCCGCCCTTCCGCCCTCCGCCGCCACTTCCTCCCGGGTCCCCCGTCCCACCGCCCCCGGCGGCGCGCCCCCTGCCGCCCACCGCCTGGGGCAGGGCTCCCGATGCGCCGCCGCCTGGGTGGGGACCTCGTCATGCTCAGCCGCCGGGAGCGGGGCCCCGCAAGGCGCCCTCGCCCTGAGCGGGGCCTCGCCCGATGACGGCCGCAGCGCGGGATCCCTCGATTGCGGCGCCCGGAGCGGGATCCCTTCACCACGGTGCCCGGAGCGGGACACCCCTTAATCACGGCCCCCGGAGCGGGGCCTCGCAGAGCGCCAGCGCCCGGAGGCAGGCTCACGGGGAGCGCGTGCCCGAGGCCGCGCCCCCCCTACGCCCATGCCGTCCACCGTCCGCTCATGCCGTCCCCTGCCGCGGAGGAACGCCCCGTGCTCTGTTTGCCAGCCTTGCGCCTCAAAGCGTTGAGGGATCCCGGCAGGATCGCGGAGCGTCTCCGCGTCCTGGCGGCGGATCCCGCCCGCCCGCTGGACGGCCCCGGAGGCGCGGCCGCGCCGGCCGCCTCCCTGCCTGCGGGAGAGGCGGCCGGCCCCCGGACGGCGCCCTTCCCTGCCCTGCCGGGCGGATCCGTCGGCCGTCGCGACGTGCTCGTCGAGATGACCCTTCACCACCCGGAGGGCAGACGCGCCGGGCGGCGCGGAGAGGAACCCGGCGGCCCGCCCCCTCCCCCGGATCCCTTCCGCGCGGCTGCCGCCGGCTTCTTCCGGGAGGCGACCGGGGGCAGGCTCCTGTGGACCGGGACCGCCGGCCGCCGCGGGGATCCCTCCTGCGTGGCCTGGGGATCGGCGCTGGCCGGCTTCTCCCCCGATCTGGACCGGGAGGGCCTCGCCTCCCTCGCCGCGGCCCTGGAAGCGCGCTTCCGGGCGGCCGCCGCCCACGCGGGGCTGATCCTCGCCCCCGGGCGGACTCCCAAGCCCTCCTACAGGAGCCTTGAGAGCTACTACAGGCTGGTCAAGGGAGGGTCCGCCGGCGGGGGGGCGGGCTTTATCCCCCCGGAAGAACTGGTCAGGCGGATTGCCGAAAAGACCCGGCGGATCTTCCGCCGGCAGTATCACTGTCTTGAGGAGGAGGTGCTCCCGGCCCTTGCCGCGGGGGGGGCGCCGTTGCTGCGCCCCGGCGACTGGTCCCCGGCCCAGCGGGATTATCTTGCGGAACGTTTTCTCCGGGAGATCTATCCCCTCCTGACGCCCCTCAGGATTGAGGAGGGAGAGCCCCTCCCGGCCATCGAGAGCATCCGCCTCCACGCCGCTTTTTTGCTGGCCCCGGGGGAGGAAGTCCCCGGGGAAGAACCCTCCGGGGAGGACCGGGTATCGATCATCAGGATCCCCGGCGTATTGGAGCGGATC
>JAITEZ010000067.1 GCA_031281735.1 Deltaproteobacteria bacterium
CTGCCGTCCGCCGCCGCCCGGAGCCCGCCCCCTCTCCGGGCGCGTCGTCCCGGCGATCGGGCCCCGTTCCCCTGCCTGGCGGGCATGCGCGGGACGCAGCGTGAACAAGACGAGCGAACATTAATTTTGCCTTGCAATTCTGAAACTTTTTCGCCAGCGATCTGAATTTGTATCCCTGTAGCGGTTTCTTGGCGGCGGGCAGAGTGGTATAAACTAACATCTTGAAATCATTTACAGAAAATCAACCTGAAGTTTTCCCGGCATCGGAGCGGCCCGTTACGAAATCTTTGGTTTTATGCGTTTTTCTGGAAATTTGCAGGTTTTCAGAAAATTTCGCGCGCCTTACGCAGCTTGACTTATCCGGTAAAACGGGTAAACTGGAAACCGTTAAACTGGCCCAATCGCAAGGAAAGCCTCTTCCGGCAAACAGGCCGGCGGCGCATCTGCGTCCCTCCCCCGATACCGTTCCTACGACCCACCCACCATGACAGCACCTGACCCCCGGGGCCGCGGTTCCCCACCGCCGGCCACTTGAGGGGATCCCCACCACCGCCCTTTCGGAGGACGCCCGCGGGCGCCAGCGGCTATGACAAAACCACGGACCAGCAAAGAAACCCTCATGACCGAGAAAATGGACCTCTCCGAGCTGAAGCAGATGAAGATCGCGGACCTGAACAACCTGGCCCGCGACCTGAAGATCGAGAACGCCACCTCCATGCGCAAGCAGGAGCTCATCTTCGCGCTGCTCCAGGCGCAGACAGAACTGAATGGCATGATCTTCGGGGGGGGCGTCCTCGAGACCCTCCCCGACGGGTTCGGCTTCCTCAGGGCCCCGGAATCCAACTACCTGCCCGGCCCGGACGACATCTACGTTTCCCCCAGCCAGATCCGGCGCTTCAACCTCCGGACGGGGGACACGGTGACCGGGCAGATCCGCCCCCCCAAGGAGACCGAGCGCTATTACGCCCTCCTGAAGGTGGAGCAGTGCAACTTCGAGGATCCCGAGGAGGTGAACCGGGACAAGATACTGTTCGACAACCTGACGCCCCTCTACCCCGAGGAGAGGATCAGGCTCGAGACGGACACCAAGAACTACTCCATGCGCATCATGGACATGATGACCCCCATCGGCAAGGGGCAGAGGGGGCTCATCGTCTCCCCGCCGCGCACCGGCAAGACCGTGCTCCTCCAGAACATCGCCAACAGCATCACCCGCAACCACCCCGACGTCACCCTCATCATGCTCCTGATCGATGAGCGCCCGGAGGAGGTCACCGACATGCAGCGCTCGGTCACCGGGGAGGTCATAAGCTCCACCTTCGACGAGCCGGCCACCCGCCACGTCCAGGTGGCCGACATGGTGATCGAGAAGGCCAAGCGCCTGGTGGAGCACAAGCGGAACGTGGTCATCCTCCTCGACTCGATCACCCGCCTGAGCCGGGCCTACAACACCGTGGTGCCTCCCTCCGGCAAGATCCTCTCCGGCGGCGTGGACTCGAACGCCCTCCACCGCCCCAAGCGCTTCTTCGGGGCGGCGAGGAACGTCGAGGAGGGGGGGTCGCTCACCATCATCGCCACGGCCCTGATCGACACCGGGAGCCGGATGGACGAGGTGATCTTCGAGGAGTTCAAGGGCACGGGCAACATGGAGATCCACCTGGACAGGAAGCTCTCCGACAAGCGCGTCTTCCCGGCCATGGACATCAACCGCAGCGGCACCCGCAAGGAGGATCTGCTGCTCTCTGACAAGGAGCTCAACCGGATCTGGATCCTCCGCAAGCTCCTGAGCCCCCTCAACCCGGTCGACAGCATGGAGTTCCTGCTGGACAAGATGCGCGGCTCCAAGTCCAACGCCGAGTTCCTCGATTCCATGAGCGCCTGAAACGGGGAGGCCGTGCTGGCTCCCCCCGCGCAGGCTCCGGGCCGGCGTGCGGGGGGTTTTTCTTTTCTGGGGCAGGCGATTTCTTACAAACAAATATTCGTTCGGGGTCGGTCCGCATTCCGCGTCCGGTCAAGCGAGGCAAGGCTCCTTTCATCCCTTGCCCGGGAGCCCCCGTAACGGCAGGAACGATCGACAGTTCCTGGAGGCGGGACGGCGCCGGGTCGCGGCGGGCGGCCGTGATGTTCAAAACCGATTCGACACGGGGCGTCCCGACGTCCGTCACCGCCTCCGCCGACCGGCGCTTGCCTCCCGCGATTCATTTCCGGTTCAAAACCGGGCGCGGGGGCGCGGCGTCGCCCGCGGCAGTCCGGTAGCGGCGCCTCCCACCCCCTCCCTTGCCCGGGGACGGGCCGCCCGTCCGCCGCGGCGGCCGTCCTTGAGCGGGATCCTGTTTTCCATGGCCGGTTCTGTTAGTATATTCTCCTCCAGGCGTCCCGGACGCCCCTTCCCGCCTCGCCAGCCCCCCCGTCCCCTCCCGCCCCGGTGCGCCTCCGAGCCGCGCCGGGCCCCGCCACGCCCCGGGAGTCCCCCATGCCTGACGACAGCCCCTCCTTCAAGATCCCGTTCGAGGACTTCCTGGCCGCCGCCGCCTCCCGGAGTCACGTGCCGGGAGGGGGGAGCGTGGCGGCCGCCGCCGGGGCCCTGGGCGCCTCCATGGGCGCGATGGTGGCGCACCTCACCGTTGGGAAGGAGGGCTACGAGGTGCACCAGAAGGAGGCCCAGGAGCTGGCCGGGGCCTTCCTGGCGGGGATGGAGGCCCTGCAGAGGCTGGGAGAGGCCGACATGGCTGCCTACGACGCCCTCGCGTCGGCATACCGCCTGCCCAAGGCCAACCCCAGGGAGAGGCTGAGCCGCGGCGTGGCGGTCAGGGCCGCCGTCCGCCGGGCCGTCCTGGTCCCCCTGGAGATCGCCCAGACGGCCTCGGAACTCCTGGAGCTCAACGCCCGGCTCGCCTCCTTCGGGAACGACCGCGCCGTCAACGACTGCGGGGTGGCCGCGGTGCTCCTGGAGGCCGCGGCGAGGGGGGCGATGCTCACGGCGGACGTCAACCTCCCCAGGCTGGACGATCCGGGCATGGCCGAGGCGGTCCGGGCCAGGAAGGAGGAGGTTTTCACCGGGGCGCGGGGCATCGTGAAAGACACCCTGGCCATCGTCGAGGAGCGGAGGCGCTGACGGGGGGGGCTGACCGCCGCCCCGCGGCCGGGAAGGCCCCCGCCGCCGCCCGCCCTTCCCCCTCGCGGCAGGTCCCTCATCCTTTCTTTCGCCCTGTGGCCGGCCTCCCTCCCTGTCTCTCGCCCCTGTGGCCGGCCTCCCTTCCTGCCTCTCGCCCCTGTGGCCGGCTCCCGGCCAGCCTCTCTTGCCTCCGGACGGCCTACCGGCCCCACGGGCGGCCCTGGCGGATCCCTCCCGGCCCCCTCCGGGCCGGGCGCTCCCCGCTTCCCGGTCGCCTCCGCGCGCCCCGCCGTCCGGCATCCCGGCGGTGTCGGGCCGGCGGCGGCGGATCAGCCGCTCAGCCACCGGGCTTGGTTTCTGACGTGGATCTATGGGATAATATTAAGAAACGTCTGCTTTGCCGCCCGAGCGCCAGCGCCGTACCGGTGCCCGCCCCCCCGGGCCGACGGCAGTCCCGCTTGCGGGCGGGCGTCTTCGCGCGTCCCGCCGTCCCACTGGTGACACGCTTGGCTGACACGCGACGGCCGAACTCCAAGGAAGAGCTTGAGAGCCGGATCGATGCCCAGGTGGCCCACCGCCTGCCCGACATCGGCAGGCTCGTGAGCCTCCCCCACACCATGTACACCCTCCTGGGCCTGCTCATGGACGAGACCACCCTGCCCAAGGAGCTGGAGAAGGTCCTGGAGCAGGATCCGGCCCTGGCGGCGAAGGTAATCAGCCTCTCCAACTCGGCCTTCTACGGGCTGGCCACCCCCGTGTCCACCATAGAGCGGGCCATCCTCATCATAGGCTTCAAGGAGCTGGAGTTCATGGCCATGGGCCTGGGCCTCTCCGAGACCTTCGATCTCTCCCAGGTGCCCCGGGGGTTCGACGGGGAGGGGCTCTGGCTCCACTGCCTGTCGGTCTCCTGGATAGCCCGGGAGCTCGCCATCATCACCCGTGCCTCCGATCCCTCGGAGGCCATGATCTCGGGGCTCCTCCACGAGCTGGGCATCATCATCCTGGTCTCCAAGTTCCCCCAGCAGTTCCAGCAGCTCCTGGAGCTGACGGACGCGGGGGTGCCCTTCTTCGAGGCCGAGGCCTCGCTGGGCCTCAGCCACACGGTCATCGGCTACCTCCTGGCCCGCCACTGGAACCTCCCGGAGGTCTTCCAGGAGGGCATCCTCTATCACCACAGCCCCCGGTCCTGCCCGGGCCGCAAGGAGACGGCTGCCCTCGTGTGCCTCTCGGACAGCCTCGCCCACAAGGCCGGCTACCCCATGCGCATGGAGGAACTGGAGATCGACCTCCCCTGGCTCATGGAGACGCTGGACATCAGGCCCTCCACCCTCCAGGCCTTCGCGAAGGTGATAATGGCCAGCCTGCCGCAGGCGCAGCCGGTGTGGCTCCAGATGATGCGGTCAGGCGCGAGAAGGGAGTCGCGGGACCAGAAGGGCCGTTTCTCCGCCCTGATGGACGGGACGCAGCCCATGGACTTCCCCAGGAGGCGCACGGGCAAGTGACGGGGGAGCCACGGGGCGGCGGGGCGGGGCCGGCCCCCGCGGGGAGAAGGCGGTGGCGCAAGGCCGCCGGAAGGGAGGGGAGTTCATGACGAGCCAGACGCGACACACCCTCTACACCGACGGGGCGGCCCTGGGGAACCCGGGCCCCGGCGGGGCCGGGGCGGTGCTCCAGGATCCCGCCGGGCGGACGGTCTTCCGGCTCGGGGTGTACCTCGGCCGCTCCACCAACAACGAGGCGGAGTACCAGTCCCTCATCCTGGGGGCGCGGCGCTCCTGGGAGAAGGGGGCGCGGGAGCTCGACATCCTGATGGACTCGGAGCTGGTGGTGCGGCAGATGCTGGGGAATTACAAGGTCAAGGCCCCCGGGCTCAAGCTCTTCCACGACAGGGCGCGGGAGGCCCTCTCCCGCTTCGAGGACTGGTCCATCTCCCACGTGCGCCGGGAGTTCAACGCCGAGGCCGACCGCATGGCGGGGGACGCGGCCTTCCTGGGGAAGATCGGGCGTCTCGGGGTGGGGGAGGAGATCTCGGGCACGGATCCCACCGCGGAGGAGACCCCCCCCGACGGCCAGGGGGACGGGGCCGGCGGGGGCGTCCAGGAGCCCACCGGCTTCGAGGGCGCCGCCGGTTTCCGGGGCCGCAAGAGTCTCAAGGACCCTCCGGGGGCCTCGTAAGGATATCCGGGCAGGCCGGGCAGCCGCCGGGGGCTCAGGCCCCGGGAGGAAAGTCCGGGCTCCACAGGGCACGGCGCTGGGCAATTCCCAGCGGGGGCGACCCCGGGCAAGCGCAACAGAAAGGAGACCGCCTGCAAGGGCAAGGGTGAAAGGGTGAGGCAAGAGCTCACCGGCCGCCCGGGCGACCGGGCGGGCCAGGCAAGCCCCGCCGGGAGCAAGACCTAATAAGGGAACCACAAGGCGGCCCGCCTTGTTCCCGGGTTGGTCGCTGGAGCGCAGGGGAGACCCTGCGCCTAGATGAATGGCTGCCGGGCCCGGCCCCGCGAGGGGCCGGGCCGCACAGAACCCGGCTTACAGGCCGGCCCGGATAATCGGCCGGGGCGGGGCACGGCGCCCCGCCCCTGACACTGCGCCCGCGCGGCGGAACCCGCGCGGGACCCGCGGCGCGGCGGCGCGGCGGCCCCGCGCCAGGCGGGACGCCGGCCCCGCGGCCCCGGCAGGGGGGTCCAGTTGAGGACCGGTGCCTTGTTGCCCATGGGCGGCGCGGGGACGCGTTTCGGTACGTCCGGGGGGGCCGTGAAGCAGCTGAGGGCCCTGGACGGCGTCCCGCTGGCCGTCTGGGCCGCGCGGGCCTTCGCGTCCCACCCGGAGGTGGACGAGGTGGTCTGCGCGGTCCCCGCCGGGCTCCTGGGGGAGTTCGCGGGGCTCCTCCTGCCCCTGTCGCCCAAGATCAGGATCGTCGCCGGGGGCGCCGCCCGCTCGGAGTCCGTGTCGCTGGCGCTCGCGGCGCTGGATCCGGCCTGCGGGACGATCCTCGTCCACGACGGGGTGAGGCCCTTCGTCTCGGCGGAGCTGATCTCGCGGGTCCGGGCGGCCGTGCTGGCCCGGGGGCCCGCCGTCGCCGCCGTGCGCCTCGCCGACACACTCAAGGAGGGGGAGGCGGCGGGGCCGGCCCGCCAGCCGGCGGGGATCCGGGAGGCCGCGCCGCCCGCCTTCCCCGTCAAGGGCACGGTCCCCCGCGAGGGGCTCTGGCGGGCCCAGACGCCCCAGGGCTTCCCCAGGGGGGCCCTGGAGGAGGCGCTCGCCGCGGCCCGCGCCGGCGGCGGGCTGGAGGCCGCCAGCGACGAGGCCCTCCTCCTGGAGCGGGCGGGCCGGGAGGTCTGGCTGGTGGAGGGCGACGAGCTGAACATGAAGATCACCACTCCCCGCGACCTGGCCCTGGCCGAGCTGGTGGCGGCGGGCCTCCGGGCCCGGGGCGCGCTCGGCGGCGTCCCCGGGCCGGGGCAAGGCGTCCCCGGGGCGGGTGGCGGCGCGGACGGCCGCGGCCCCGGGGACGCCGGCTCCCCCGCGGGCGGGCCCTCCCGGCTCCCCGCCCTGCGCGTGGGACAGGGTTTCGACTTCCACGCCTTCGCCGGGGACGGGCGGCCCCTCTTCCTGTGTTGCCTTCACTTCCCGGGCGAGCGGGGGCTCCTGGGCCACTCGGACGCCGACGTGGCGGTCCACGCCCTGGTGGACGCCATACTGGGGGCGGCAGGCCTGGGCGACATCGGGGGGCTTTTCCCGGACACCGACCCCCGGCACCGGGGCGCGCCCGGCAGGGCTCTCCTGGAGGGGGCCTGGAAGCTCGCGGCGAGGCGCTTCGATCTCGTGAACGCCGATCTCACGATCATCGGGGAGAGGCCCCGCGTCGCCGGGCGCCGCGGGGAGATGGCGGAGGCCCTGGCGGCGGCCATGGGATGCGATCCCGCCCGCGTGAACGTCAAGGCCACGACCACCGAGAGGCTGGGCTTCCTGGGGCGCGGGGAGGGGCTCGCCGCGGCGGCGTCGGTGCTCCTGGCGGGGCGGCAGGGCCTGCCGGGCGGGTGATCGGGGCCGGGCCCCGGAGCCTGCCCGGCAGGCGCCCGCGGTATGGAAATGACGCCCCGAACCCCTTATAATCAGGCCGCGCGGGTCAGCCCCCGGGCTCACGCGGGAGCCAGGCCCGCCCGAGGGGCCGGGGGGGCCCCCCCCGCCGGCGGCGCCGGGATCCCCACCCGCCGCCCGGGCGTCCGCGCGGCCGGCCCCGTCCGGAGGCTTGCGCCCCCCGCCGGCCTGACCGCCGGGGCAGGGGGGCAGATATGAGAAACGGGAAGGGGGGATCCTGCGGAGGATCCCCCCTTCCCGCCGCCCTACGGGCGATAGCGCCGTCACCGTCCCTGGCTGACGCCGTTCCCGGGGCCGCTTCGGACGGCCCCGGGGCAAGATCGGCCCGGCGGGCCGTCAGCCGTCGGGGGCCGGGTTCCCCGGGACGCCGCCGCCGGGAGGGGCGGGCGGCCCGGAGGTCTGGGCCTGGGCCTGGGCCTGGAGCGTGGCGGCCGGGCGCGGGGCGGTGAGGCCCAGCTTGAGCCGGACGCCCGCCGACTTGTACTTCTCCTCCTCGATGAGCTGCTTCAAGACCCCGACCTTCTCCACCTCACCGAGGGAATACTGGCGGCGTTTCGTGTCGGTCCTCTCGGGCTTGAGATACTCGGAGAATTCCTTCTCCCAGTACCTGAGGGTTGTCTTCTTGACGCCGGTCATCTGGGAGACCTGGTCTATGCTCAGGCCAATTTTGTCCAATGCGTTCAAAGGGGCCATTATATTCCCTCCGGAAATGAGAGTATCGAGCCTTCGGCGTCCCTACGGCCTGTCGGTACCGCCTCGGGTCCGGGCGGGGTTTCCCTCCGGCCCCAGTGGGCCTTCGTTCTGCTTCGTCCGGCCGGGGCGGTGCGCCGCCCCGTGAACCCTTCGCCTTCCGTCCGGGAGGGCCTCCCGCGGCCAGGAGGCCGGTGAGCCTTCCCGGCGGCTCCGGGCTTTTGCTCTCTTATCGTCAATCCGCCAGGAAAGTTAAATGTTTCTGTAGGACAAATAGGCCCGGCTCTCATTTTGTTGTGGAAAGCCGCCCCGCCCTGTCCTTGCGCTTGGGCCGGGATCCCGGGGCCGTCCCCGGCCTCCTCCTCCCGTGGCCCCTGCGGGGGGGGGAGGGCGGGAAACCTGTCGGTCGGATAAATGATTGTAATCATTGAAACATAACTCCTCATTTTTTTTAGCTTCTCCGCCGCCCTGCGGGCCCCCGGCGGCCTGAGCCGGCCGCCGCGCCGCCCGCCTTCCGGCCGGGGGCAGGGATCCCGGCGCGGCCCTCCCGGCCGCCGTACCTGGCCCGGGCGATGGCCGCCGCCGCGCCCCCCCCGCCTCCCCGTGTTCCGCCGCGCGCCCCGCGCCCGTCCCTGCCGCCCTCCCCCCGGTCATGCCCGCCGCCTGCCGGGCCCCGTCCGCGCCGCCCACGGGCGGCAGGCGCCGCCGCCCGCCGGCGGGGCCTGCCGCCGCGCGCCCCGCTGGCCCCTTAGCCGGGAGCCGCGGCGATGCAGTCCCGCCATGACAGGAAAGGTCCCCTCCCATGACTGAGCGATCCCCGAAATCCCTGGGGGGGAGTCTCTCCGCCAACCCGCGCCGCGTGGCCTTGGGCGTCCTGCGGGCCACCACCGAGGGGGCCCGCCCCGAGGAGGTGCTCAACCGGCTGGGTGTCATGCTCTCCCGGCGGGACATGGCCCTCGCCTCGGCCGTCGTCTTCGCCTGCCTGAGGCACCAGAGCCGCCTGGACTTCCTGATAGACGGCAAGCTTTCCGCCGGCTCCCGGACGCCGGCCACGGTGCGGATCATACTGCGCATGGGGCTCGCCCAGCTCCTGTTCCTGGACCGGGTGGGGCACCACGCGGTCGTGAACGAGACGACCGCCCTGGGCAAGAGCTTCACGCCGGGGCGCGAGGGGCTCATAAACGCCATCCTGCGGGCCTTCGTCAGGGACAAGGAGTCGGATCCCTTCTGGCCCCGCGAGCGGGACGGGGAGGACACCCCCGAGGTGGAGCGCCTGGCCACCTTCTACTCGTATCCTGGGTGGCTGGTGGAGTGGCTGCACCGCGAGCGGGGGATCCGCTGGACGCGGGCCTTCCTCGCCGCCGGCAACCAGCCCGCCCCGGCCGTCCTCCGCCTCAGCCCCTCGGCGGGCCCGCGCGAGGCCTTCGCGGCCAGGCTCCCCTTCCCCACCCGGCCCACGGCCTTCTCCCCCCGCGGGCTCGTGCCCGTCGGCCCCCAGGGCCGGCCGGACTCCTGGCCCGGCTTCGCGGAGGGCCACTTCTGCATCCAGGACGAGGCCTCCCAGCTGGTGCTCCTGCTGGCGGCGCCGGAGGGCGCCCCCCGCCCGCGCAGGATCCTGGACGTCTGCGCCGGCAGGGGCGGCAAGTCCTTCGCCATGCTCGCCGCCTGCCCCGAGGCCCGGGTCACGGCGCTCGACCTCTCCCGCGCGCGCCTCTCCGAGCTCGGCGCGGAGGCGAGGCGCCTGGGCCTCGCCGAGCGCGTGGTGATCTCCGAGTCCGACGTCCTGGAGGCGGCCCTGGCGCCCTCCTGGGATCTCGTGTCCGTGGATCCCCCCTGCACGGGCCTGGGCGTCGTGCGCCGGCACCCGGACATCAAGTGGAAGCGCTCGGCCCGGGACGTGGGCTTTTTCGCGGACCTCCAGAGGACGGTGCTGGAGGCGGCCTCGCGGGGCGTGCGGGGGGGCGGGCGGCTCATCTACAGCGTGTGCACCGTGACCCGCGAGGAGGGGCACGGGACGGTCGACTGGTTCCTTTCCCGGAACGCGGACTTCCGCCCGGCGCGGATCCTCCCCGGGGCCCTCGAGCCGCTTTCCGTCGGCATCGGCCGCTACCTCACGGTCACCCACCGCCACAACATGGACGGCTTCTTTTACGCGGTGATGGAGCGGGCCTCCTGAGGCCCGCCCGGAAAGCGCGGGGGGGCGGGCAGGGGAGGGCGGGGGCCGGGGCAGGGGAGGCCGGGCGCGGGCCGGGAGGGCCGGCGGCGGGATCCGGCCGGCCTTAAATGTCATTGTTGATTTTACAATAAGCGCATGATAAGGTGCAGTCCTAACCGGGCAGCCCCCGGGGAGGGGGTGCCTGCCATGGACATCGCGGCCGAGCTCGGGGCGGCGGCAAGGGAGCTGGGTTTCGAGGCGCTGGGGGCCGTGGGCGTCGGGGGGCTCGCGGGCTACCTCGGCCGCGTGGACGAGAGGGAAAGGGCGATCCCGCTGGGGGAGGGCGCCTACGCTTTCCTCAGGGGGCTCGCGGATCCCGCAAGGCTTCTCCCCGGGGCCAGGTCGCTGGTGGTGGCCGTCTGGGACCTCGAGCGCTACAGCGTGCCCGAGGGGGCGCGGGGGCTCATCGGGAGGAACTACCTCTTCGACTGCCGCAGGAACCCCGCCGCGCCCGAGAGCGCCGCGATCGCGGGGCTCACGGCCCTCATGGGCAGGCTGGGGCTGAGATGCCTGCAGGAGGAGCACCCGGGCGTCGCCCCCATGCGCTGGGCCGCCTGGAAGGCCGGGCTGGGGATCATCAGGCGCAACAACTTCTTCTACACGGCGTCGGGGTCGCGGAAGCACGTCGCGGCCTGGGCCGTCGACCGGGAGCTGGAGTCCCCTCCGGGCGCCCTGCCCCCCCCCTGCCCGGAAGGCTGCGGGAGGTGCGCGGGAGCCTGCCCCACGGGCTCGCTCTCCGGGCCCTACGTCATGAACATGCGCACCTGCGCGAGCTACCTCACGACCCTCGCGGCCGAGGTCGCGGGCGAGGGCCTCTGCCGGGCCCTGGGGGGCTGGCTGTACGGCTGCGACGCCTGCCAGGACGCCTGCCCCTTCAACCGGGGTGGCGGGGGGGGCGGCGAGGAGTTCCCCGGCCTGGCGGAGGCGGTCCTCCATGCCGCCCCCGAGAGGATCCTCGCAGCGGATCTCGCGGAGATAGGGAGGACGCTGGGCCGGAAGTTCTTCTACATCGGGGAGGGGGCGCTCCACCGCTGGAAGGTGAACGCCCTGAACGTCATCGCCAACGCCGGGAGGGCGGACCTCTCGGCTGCCGTCCGCGGGGCGCTCGCGGACGCCAGCCCCGAGGTGAGGCGGAAGGCGGCGTGGACGCTCGCGAGGCTGGAGGCGGGCTGAGGGCCCCTCGGCGCCGGGGGGGCGGGCCTCCCCATGGCGGGCGGGGACACGGGGGACGCGCCCGGACGGGGGGCATGCCCGGGCCCGGCCCCGGGTTTTCGCATCCCCTGCCCATCGTGTTGCGGTGGCAGGCGGCAGTCCCCCCCACCTGATGGACGGCCGCCCCGCCGTCCGCCCGCGGACGGCCCCCCGCGCCCCTGCGGCCTTCCCGTTGTCCTTGACAGGACGGCCCCGCGGTGCTATATACCCATGTTCAGGCCTTTTCCCGCCGGGAGGCGGGGGCGCCGCCGGTGGGCGGATCCGCCCGGGCAAGGCCTGCCAAAGGCTGCAAAGATGGACATCAACAAGTCATACATGGCCAAGGAGCCCGAGGTCGACCGCAAGTGGTACGAGGTCGACGCGGCGGGCAAGGTGGTGGGCCGCCTGGCGTCGGAGCTGGCGCACCGGCTCCGCGGGAAGCACAAGGCCATCTTCACCCCCCACTGCGACACGGGCGACTTCATCGTCGTGGTGAACGCCGACAAGGTGCGCTTCACCGGCCGCAAGCTGGAGGACAAGCTCTACCGCCATTACACCGGCTTCATCGGCGGCCTCAGGGAGACCGCCGCCAAGACGCTCCTGGAGAGGAAGCCCCGCGACGTGCTGATGCGCGCCGTGCGCGGCATGCTCCCCAAGAACTCGCTGGGCCGCAGGCAGCTCAAGAAGCTCAAGGTCTACGCCGGCCCCGCCCATCCCCACTCCGCCCAGAAGCCCGAGAAGCTCGAGCTGTAGCCCGCTGGAGGCCCGGGGAGGAGGATCCCGGGGCCCCGAGAAGCCTAAGGTAAGTCATGCCAATCGACAGGTTCTACGCCACCGGCAAACGCAAGAACGCCATCGCGAGGGTCTGGCTGGCCCCCGGTTCGGGCACGGTCACCGTCAACAAGCGCCGCAACCTCCAGGAGTATTTCGCCCGCGAGACGCTGCGCATCATCGCCGAGCAGGCTCTGGCGCTCACCAACAGCCACGGGAAGTTCGACATCTACATCCTGGCCTCGGGCGGCGGCGTCTCGGGGCAGGCCGGGGCGGTGCGGCACGGCATCGCCAAGGCCCTGGAGTCCTACGACCAGAATCTCAGGCCCGTCCTCAAGAAGGCGGGGCTCCTCACCCGCGACAGCCGGGAGAAGGAGCGCAAGAAGTACGGCCAGAAGGGCGCGAGGGCGCGCTTCCAGTACTCCAAGAGGTAGTCCGTTCGCCCCGGGGGTGGCCCCGGCACGCGGTCTCAGGCGATCCGGGCCCCTCGCTTCGACGGGCCCGGGTTTTTTTTGCCGGCGGCCCCCCGGGGGCGCCGGCGGCGGGGGGCCGCCCCTGCGGGGCGGGAAAGGCGGGATCGTCATGAGGATAGGGGTGGTGGGGGCCACGGGCTACACGGGCGCGGGCGTGCTCGCGGCGCTTGCCGGGAGGCCGGGCTCCGAGGTGACGGTCGTGACCTCGCGGGGCGAGGCGGGCAGGCCGCTGGTCGAGCTGCTCCCCTCACTCGCGGGGGTGCCGGGCTACCGGGGGCTGACGCTGACTGATCCGGCCGGGCTGGAGAGCCAGAGGGAGAGGGATCCGGGGCGCTTCCCGGAGGTGTTCTTCCTCGCGGTCTCCCACCGGGCCTCCATGGCCCTCGCCCCCCGGGTGCTCGCCCTGGGGGCGAGGGTGATAGACCTCACCGGCGACTTCCGGCTCAAGTCGGCGCGGCAGTACCCCGTGTGGTACAAGGCCGAGCACGAGAGCCCGGGGCTCCTGGCCGAGGCCGTCTACGGGCTCCCCGAGCTCCACCGCGAGGAGATCCGCAGGGCCCGCCTGGTCGCTAACCCCGGATGCTACCCCACGAGCGTGATACTGGCGCTCGCCCCGCTGGCCGAGAGGAGCCTCCTGGGGCCGGGCTCCCCGGTGATAGTCGACTCCAAGAGCGGCGTCTCCGGGGCGGGCAAGGCGCTGGCGGAGTCTAGCCTCTTCACGGAGGTGGCCGAGAACCTCCACCCGTACAAGGTCGTGGGCCACCCCCACACGCCGGAGATGATCCAGGAGCTCACCCTCCTGGGCGGGAAGCCCCTGAGGCTGGCCTTCACCCCGCACCTGGCGCCCATGAGCCGCGGCATCGAGTCCACGGTCTACCTGGACGCGGAGGGGCTCCCCCCCTACGCCGAGATCCGGAGGCTCTACGAGGGCCGCTACGCGGCGGAGCGCTTCGTGCGGGTGCGGCCCGAGGGCGCCCTGCCGGGGACCCTGGACGTGCGGGGCACCAACTTCTGCGACATCGCGCTCTACCTCGACGAGGGGGCGGGCATCCTCAAGATAGTGTCCGTCATCGACAACCTCGCCCGAGGCGCCTCCGTCCAGGCCGTGGTCAACCTGAACCTCCTCGCCGGCGAGGACGAGGGCCTGGGGATCCCCCTGGCCGCCCTGCGGCCGTAGGGGCGGGCCCGCGGCGCCCGGCGGGCCCCGGCCCGCGGGACGGGGGAAAGGACAGGGAACCCTGATGGAGAACGCCGCCGCCCCCTTCACGCTGAGGGAGACGGCCGGGGCCGCGCGGGCGGCCCTCTGGGCGGCCCTCTTCGCCGCCGGGGCCTACGCGTCCGTCCCGCTGGGGCCGGTCCCCGTGACCCTCCAGACCTTCTTCATCCTCCTGTGCGGCTTCACGGAGGGCCCCCGCGCCTGGAAGGCCGCGGCCCTCTACGTGGGGGCCGGGCTCGCCGGCCTCCCGGTCTTCGCGGGCGGCGTCTCGGGGCCGGCGGTCCTTCTCGGGCCCACGGCGGGCTTCGCGCTGTCGTTCCCGCTGTCGGCCTGCGTGGCGGGGCTCGCCGCCCGCGGCCGGAGATCCCTGCCCAAGTACGCGCTGTTCGGGGCCCTCTCCACGATCCTCACCAATTCCGCGGGGGCCCTGGGCCTCCACGTGAACCTCTCCCTGCCCTGGGCCCGGGCCTTCCTGGCGGTCGCGCCCTTCCTGCCGGGCGGGGCGGTCAAGATCGCCGCCGCCGCCCTCTGCGCCGCGCCCGTCGGGCGCAGGCTCGGGGCCGGGCGCGGCGAGGCGGCGGCCGCGGCGGCCGGCCCCGGGGAGCCCCCGGATCCCCCGGAGGCGGGCCCCGCCGCGGGGGGGCCGGACGCCGGATGAGCCGGGGGGCAGGGATCAGCGCGGGGGCCCCGCCGGCGCGCCGCGCGGCGGGGGGGGCATAGCCGATGCTCAGGGCGGAAGGCCTCAGGTTCGCCCACCCGGGGGGCCGCGAGCGCGTCGGGGGGCGCGGGTTCGAGCTCCCGGCGGGGCGCTTCATGATCCTCTGCGGCGCCAACGGCTCCGGTAAGAGCACGCTCCTGGATCTCCTGGCCGGGCTGGAGAGGCCCCTGGCCGGGACCGTGGAGCTGGACGGGAGGGGGGATCGCGCGTCCCTGGCCGCGGGGACGGCCCTGCTCCCGCAGGAGCCGGATTACTACCTCCTGGGGGAGGATCCCCGCGAGGAGCTGGAGCTGGGCCTCGCCAGGGCCGAGGCCCTGGGGCGGGGGCGGGGGCCGGGCGGCCTCGAGGGCCTGGCCCGCGCCTGGGGCCTCGCGGACGACCTGGACTCCCCGGTGGAGAGCCTCTCGCCGGGGCAGAAGAAGCGGCTCGCCATCGCTTCGGCCCTGGCGGGGGGGCCGGGGGCGGTGCTCCTGGACGAGCCCTTCTCCGGCCTCGACTGGCCCGGCACGCTCGCGCTCCTGTCCGATCTGGCGGCCCTCAAGGGGACCGGCGCCTCGGCGGTGATCGCCACCCACGAGCCGTACCTGCTGCGGGATCTGGCGGACTGCTGGCTGATGCTCAGAAGGGGGGGGAGCCTCTTCACCCGCGATCCCGCGGATCTGAAGAGGCTCCCCGAATTCGGCGCGCGGCCCTATCCCGGGGGCGCGGGGTGAGGTCGGGCCCCGGGGCCGCCCGCGGCGCGCGGGGCTCCCGCCCCGGGATCCCGGCGGCCGGCCCGGGCGGGGCCTAGGCCGTGGCCTCCAGGGCCTCCGCGGCGGGCCTGGCGGCGCAGGAGCGGGCGTAGGAGGTGAAGACGGCCTGGTTGCGGGACAGGTCGTCTATGGTCTCCTTCAGCACCGCGAGGTTCTGCGCGAGGAAGCCGGCGAGCCTCTCCTCCAGGAGCATCACCTCCCCCAGGGTGGTCTCCAGGCGGTCCTTCACGTCCCTGTTGCGGGCCTGGGACTCCCCGTCCCGGGCCATGAGGCTGAGGCTCCGGGTGGCGTGATCCACGAGGCTCCTGCGGGCCGCGACGTAGTTCTCCCACAGCTCGGGATCCAGGGGGTCGCCGCCGGCGGAGGACCGGCGCCCCAGGGTGCCGGCGAAGCCCCGGTCAAGCTCGAGGCAGCGCCTGGAGACGTCGAGGGTCCCTTCCCAGAAGGCGCTCTCCGCGGCGCGCGACCGGGCGGACGCGCTCTCGGGGTTCCCCACTGTCAGTGCCCTCCCTTGCTGAGGCCGGGCAGTAAGTCCGCCAGGCGCCTGAGCGAGTCGGCCAGCTCGTACTCGAGCACGTCCGCGAGGAAGATCCAGTCCTTCTGCTCCTGGAGGCTGATGAGGGTGTTGAGGACCTCCACCAGGCCGTCCAGGTAGCCCGTGAGCTCCGAGCCGTTCTCGCCGTCCCTGCCCTGCCAGAGGTTCAGGACGTGGCGGGTCTGCTCGAGCATGCTCATCAGGAGCTGCAGGGCCTCCAGGAAATTGAGGAAGTGCTCGTTGGCCTCGTGCTCGTCCCCGATCCGGAACGACTCCACGATGCGGGGCAGCGCCTCCAGGAGGGTCGCGAGGTACTGGGGCCCCGTCTTGAGGAAGTTCAGGCCCATGTCCTCGAGGGTCAGGGTGTCGAGCGACAGCGTCTCTATGGAGGAGCGGTCGACCTCGAGGGCCGCGTGCGGCACCTCCTCCGAGTAGGGCGAGCCGTTCACGGTCACGGAGCAGATGATCCTCCCGCTGGTGGAGGGATGCTCCATGAGGTTCAGGAGGATCTCCTCCAGGTTGGCGCCGGCGATCTCCGTCGGGGTCATCTCCCGTCCGTCTATGGTCAGAATCTCCATGGGAATCTCCTTGGGGGGAATTTTCTTCTTGCCGGGGCGGCCGCCCTCTCCCCCCGCAGGGGGGGTTAGCAATTCGGGGGCCATCCCTCCGGGAGGCCCCGCGGCGCCTCCGGCGGAGGCTTCCCGTCATCATTCGTATCGGCAGGCGGGGGCCGGAGGTTTAACTCCCCGCGGGCCCCCCGGCGGTGAAATCCGGCCGCAGGCCCGGGGGGGAGGCTCCCGCGGCGCCTGGATCCCCGGAGGGCGGCCCCCCCCGCCCGTCCGGGCGGGGGGGGCCGCGGGCCGGTTTGGGGAGGCTGTCGCCAGCGGGGGGCGCGGACCGGGGGTTCCGGCGAGGGAAGGGGGACGGTGGTCCCGGCGCGGGCCGGGGTCAGGGGGACGGGCGCGGGCCGGGGGCGGCCAGGCAAGGCGGGAGATCCCGGAGGCCTCCGGACGGCGGCCATCGGGGCCCCCCGGCGGGCCCGCCCGTTCCCCGGGGAGGCCCGCCGGGGGGGCGCGCGGGGCGCCCCGGGGACGCCGGGCACGGGGAGGGGCGCGGACGTCCCGGGGACGGCGGGGCTGGGTTTCGCGGCATCGGCGCGGTTTGCAATTTCTGGGGCCCTATGCTAAATAATTGCCTGGCCCACGAACCGGACGCTCGTCCCTGCCCGGCTGGCCCCTCGCCGGGGTTCCCTCCGGGGCGTTTCCCTAACCCAGGCAGGTGTCCCACGATGACTGCTCGCCATGCCCTCGTACTCCTCCCCGCCTTCTCCCTGGCGCTCCTGGCCGCCTGCGGCGGGGGCGGCATCAGCGTCACCAGCTCCAACCTGGAGCGGGAGGTGGCTCTCCTGCGGCAGGAGGTGGCCGATCTCAAGGATCGCGGCGGATCCGGGGGAGGGGGCGGCGCCGCCTCCTCCGACCTCAGGCTCCAGGTGGACAACCTGCGCGCCAACGTCCAGAGACTGAACGAGAACGTCGAGACGGCCTCCCTGGGCGGCATGTCCATCTCCCAGCAGCTCAATTACATGTCCGCCAGGCTCGACCGTCTGGAGAAGAGGGCGGGCCTCCCGGTCCTGAGCCGCGATGTGGTGGGCCCCGATCCCTCTCTCTCCTCCGTCCCGGTGGTGACCGCGCCTCCGGCCGTGCCGCCGCCCGGCCCGCCGGCGGCCCTCCCGCCGGCCGCAGGCCCGCCGGTGGCCCTCCCGCCTGCGGCCGGCCCGCCGGATCCCCTCCCCCAGGCCGGCGCGGTCCTGCCCGGGCCTCCGCCCGTCTCCGGCGGCGAGGGCGCCCCCCCCGCCGCGGCGGCGCCGCCCCCGGCCCAGGCCAGCCTCTACGACCAGGGCAAGTCACTCTTCGACCAGAAGGACTACGCGGCCGCCCTGACCTGCTTCCGGGACTACCTGGCGGCCGAGCCGGGGGGGAGCCAGGCGGCGGCGGCCCAGTACTACATAGGCGAGAGCCTCTACTTCCAGAACCAGTTCGAGGACGCCATCCTGGAGTACCAAGTGCTCGTGAGCGGCTACCCCAAGAACAACCTGGTCTCGGCGGCCCTCCTGAAGCAGGGCCTCTCCTTCCAGGCCGTGGGCGACAACTCCAGCGCCCGCATCCTCTACCAGAAGGTCGTCAGGGAGTATCCCAAGAGCTATTCGGCGGGCGTGGCCCGCGAGCGGCTCAAGACCATCTGAGCCCGTCCCCCGCCCCTCCGGCCGCCCCGCCGCCGCAGGGCGGCCCCCCTCCCCCCCTCCGCCCTGCCCGGCGGCTTCCCCCCCCGGCCTGCCTTCCCCGTCACCGGGCGCGATACCCCGCGAGGGGGCGGCCCGTACCCGTCCGGGCCGCCCGTCCTGCGCGACCCGGATCGCGTCCCCGACGCCCTCCCCGGCCCCGGCCCTCATCCTCGCCGGCCGCGGCGTCTGCCTCCCCCGAACCCGACGACGACACCCCCGCCAGCCAGGGCGGCGCGGCCCCGATGACCGGGAAGGCGCCCGCCAGGGGGCCCGGGCCGCCTTGCCCCGTCCCGCGGTATCGGCTCCGCCTCCCCCGGGACAGGCCTTTCCGGGTCACGGGCGGATCCGTGGCGGGAGGGAGCCCGCGGGCCAGCCCCTGGAAAAACGCCTGCCGGATCTGATAAGAATGTACGCAATCGCCGCCATCTGGTCTTCGGCCGCCGTCCCCTGCCCGGGCGCCTGCCGAATCGCCGCCGGGGCCCGGGGGGCGGGGGAGGCTTCCGGGGGCCGGCCGCGGCGTCCGCGGGCGCGCGGGGGCGCTCCCCGCAGGCGGCCCCGGCAGCCGCCGCGGCCAGGTTTGAACAGGCCTCCGGTGTGATGGTATAATCCCGTCAGGGCACATGCGGCTTGACCCCTTTCGGCGGGATGCTCAAAGCCCCTTGCCCCCTATATCTGGAGACGACTTAGGCCATGGCTCAGCAGATCGACGGCAAGGTTTGGCAGGGGAAATCGGTCCTGGTGGTGGACGACTACCCGGCGGTCCGCAAGACCATCAAGGAGTTCTTCTCGGCCATGGGGCTCGTCGTCTCGGAGGCGGTCAACGGCGTGGAGGCGCTGGAGGTCCTGCAGGGCCGGAAGGTGGATCTCGTCGTGAGCGATCTCGTGATGGCCGAGATGGACGGCTTCGAGCTGACCGAGATGCTCAAGAACAACCCCAAGTTCCGCGGCATCCCCGTGGTGATCCTCTCCACCCACGCCGACTCGAAGTACATCTTCAAGGCGCTGAGGCTGGGGGCGGACGACTACCTCATCAAGCCGCCGACCGCCGAGATGGTGAACATCGTCCTCGCGAGAGTGTTTGTCCATGAATGGTAACCAGCAAGCCGAGCAGCCGCAGGAGCGCCCTGCGGCCGGCCCCGCGGCCGCCGCCCCGGCCCCGCCCGAGCTAGACCGCATGGCGGTCAAGATCTCCCACCTGGACAGGCTCCTGGGCCTCACGGGCGAGATCATCATCTCGGCCTCGAACATCTCCATCCTCCAGCGCCACCTCTCCACCTCCACGGCCAACATCGACAAGAACTCGATGGAGATGATCAAGAACGTGGCCATGACCACGAACCGCATCTCCTCCGATCTCCACCACCTGGTGATGGACATCCGCATGGTGCCCATCCGCGAGACGTTCCTGAGGTTCCGCAGACTGGTGCGCGATCTCGCCAAGAAGAAGGGCCGCCAGGTCAACTTCGAGATCGTGGGCGAGGACACCCTGGTCGACAAGACCGTGGCGGAGCGGCTCTACGAGCCCCTGGCCCACCAGATCAGGAACGCCGTGGACCACGGGCTCGAGGATCCCCTCGAGCGCAAGCACCTGGGGAAGCCCCCCACCGGCCAGCTCACGCTCACCGCGTTCAAGAAGGAGGGGTTCACCTACGTCTCCGTGAGCGACGACGGCCACGGCCTCAACGAGCAGCGGATCCGCCAGGTGGCGGTGGAGAAGGGCTTCCTGCCGTACTCTGCCGCCAACGCCATCTCCCCCCAGGAGTGCTGGCAGCTCATCATGCAGCCGGGCTTCTCCACGGCCTCGGAGGCGACCGAGATCTCGGGGCGCGGCGTCGGCATGGACGTGGTGAAAAGCACCGTGGAGAACCTCGGCGGCGAGGTGATCATAGACACCGCCCCGGGCCGGGGCACGGTCTTCACCTACAAGATCCCCCAGCTCTCCGCGGTCAACATCACCGACGCGCTCATCATCCGCTCGGGGGAGAGCTACTACGCGGTCCCCATCGGGAACGTCGTGGCCACCCAGTCCTTCTCTGTCGCGGACGTGCACACGACCATGGAGCGCACCGAGAGCATCACCTACCTCGGCTCCATCGTGCCGCTCCACGACCTGCGGGGGCTCCTCACCGGCACGCCGCTCTCGGGCTCCGAGTTCGGGGACAACCTCCCCGTCATCATAATCGACGCCAAGAACGGCCGCCTCGCCCTGAAGGTCTCGGAGTTCATCCGCCCCCAGAAGCTCGTGCTCATACCGCTCCCGGAGATCTTCAGCGTCCGCGGCGTGGCGGGCACCACCATCCTGGGCGGCAGCCAGCTGGGCATGGTGCTCGATCCCTTCGATCTCATCGCCATGTCCACCGGCAGGATCATGGAGGCGACCGACGGCGCCTTCATGGATCACTCCCTGATGGACGTGGAGCCCGCCGGCGGCCCCGAGGCCGCGGCCCCGGAGGACGCCGGCGCGGCGGAGTCCGGCGCGCCGGGGGCCGACGGGCGGGCCGCGGCGGGGCGGGCCGCGCCCGCGTCGGTGCCGCGCCCGCAGGAGATGATGGACGAGTCGATGGCGGAGGAGTTCTTCGTCGAGATCCAGAACATCCTGAACGATCTCAACGAGGAGATCTTCCAGCTGGAGAAGGATCCCGACAACATCCGCCGCGTGAACACCATCTTCCGGCACTTCCACTCGATCAAGGGCAACTTCATCATGACGGGCTTCACGAACGTCGGGACCTTCGTCCACGAGGTGGAGACGGTGCTCGACCAGGTCCGCGAGAAGGAGCTCAAGGTCACCCAGGACGTGATCGACCTGCTCCTGGACGCCGTGAAGAGCATGGAGGCGGGCATCGCGGAGATCCGGGCCGGCCGCGGCTACGAGGTGAGCGACCCCGAGCTCCTGGCGGAGCTCGCCCGCTACCGCCGCGCCGAGACCCGCGAGCGGCCGGAGGCGGAGCCGGACGACGAGACCTTCCACCTCTCGCCCCTGGGCACCATCCTGTATTTCGCCAAGATAAACACCCCCGGCACCAGGGTGTACCAGTCCATGTTCCGCATAGGCCCCTCCTTCCAGGAGACGAGCCTGGTGGCCTACCTCGTCGTCAAGCGCATGGCCCTCATAGGCGACCTCATCGACACCGTGCCCAGCCTCGAACGCATCGAGAAGGGCCTCGCGACCGAGAAGCTCAAGATCATGTTCGCCTCCACCCACAGCCCGGAAGAGGTGAACGCCTTCTGCGAGCGCCAGCTCAAGCGCCTTTACAACATCGAGGAATACGAGAACCTCCCCGTCGACTAGACGCCCGGGGCCCCGCCGCCGGGCGCTGGCGGCCCCCGCGGCCCCGAGAGACCCGAGAAGCCCATGACCGCCACGATACTCCTCCACATCACCGACGACGCCCTGCGGGAGAGGCTCGAGGGATTCCTCTCGGGCGGCAAGCACACGCTCCTCCCCCCGCTCCGGACGCCCCCGGGCGGCCCCGACAGCGAGACCGCGGCGGAGATCCTGTCCCTGCGGCCAGACGTGGTGGTCCTGGACTACGTGGCGGAGGACGCCTGGAGCGTGAAGGTGCTCCAGGAGGTGACGGACGAGAGGCGCTCGACCGGGTTCATCTTCGCGGACCGGGGCGGCACGGATCTGGAGAACCTCACCATGGCCTTCAACGAGGGCGCCGCCGCCTTCGTGCGGCCCGACGTGCAGAAGGCGGCCTTCCTGAACATGATCGCCCGCATCTGCGAGGGGCCCGCCCGCATCAGGCACGGCCGCGACGGCGACCGCGCCCTGGAGGAGGAACTCCAACGCACCGGCCAGGCCCTCGCTAAGGCCAAGACGCTCCTCGCCGGGTCGCAGAAGCTCATCAACTACCTCCTCGCCACGCCCCTGAACTCCCAGCCCCGGAAGGTGCTCGTCCTCTCCGACTCCAGCTACCAGCGGGAGATGCTGAAGAAGATCCTGGAGGACTCCAACTTCTCCGTCCTCACGGCCGCGGGGGTGGACGAGGCCGTGGAGCTCGCGATGTCGGAGAGGCCCCGGATAGTCATCAGCGACTACGGCCTGGAGGACGGCCGCACGGGGGTGGACTTCTGCCGGGAGCTCAAGTTCGCCCGCAAGCTCCTCCCCCTCCACTTCGTCGTCTGCACGGCGGGACTGGACAGGCTCCCGGTCATCATGGCCCCCGGCAACGGCGTGGACGACTGCATCCTCAAGCCCTCCACGGACAGCTCGACCGCCGAGTTCGTCTCGCGGGTGGCCATGGGGCTCATCCTCTGATGCGCGAGCCCCGCGCCGTCCCGTCCTTCGACCGGCTCTGGCGGCTGACCGCCCTCTTCGCCCTCTGCGGCCTCATCTACTATTTCAGCTTCGACAACGGCAGGCAGACCTCCAGGGACCGGGTGACCAGGCTCCAGGAGCAGACGCGCAGGCTCGAGGCCGAGAACGAGTCCCTGAGGCTCCAGCTGGCCCTCCAGGGGCGCGAGCTCGAGGCGCTGCGGCCAGGGGCTGGGGAAGGCGGCGCGTCCCCCGGGGACGGCGGCGAGGCGGGGATCTCCGGCGGCGCGGCGGCGGCGCCTGCCGCCGCCCCTCCCGCCCCTTCCGCCCTTCCCCCCCCGGCCGCCTCCCGTGCCCCGGGCCAGCCGCCGTCACCCCCGGCCATGGCCGATCCGGAGATCCAGCGCCTGGCCATCCGCAACGACGAGAACAGGCTGATCCTCGGGAGCCAGATCCTCCTTTCCGTGGGGGGCATAGACAGCCTGGACAAGACGGCGGTGGTGAAGGTGCACGAGCTGGACACCGAGCGCAGGGAGACCAGGATCATGCAGCCCGGCGACAGCTTCGTCATCGCTCGGGGCGGGGTCGATCACAGGCTCCTCCTTGACCAGCTCAAGGGCTCCCTCGCGATGTTCGTCCTCATCAGCCCCTGACGGCGCGCCGGCCAGCGGCTCTCCCCGCCCCCCCCGGCCGGCCCCCCGCCGGCCGGGCCGCTGGCGGCCTCCCCCCGGCCGCCCCGCGGCATCCGGCCCGCGGCAGCTTTCTGCCGCAGTTTCGCCATCACCCTCTCCTGCGCGGATTCGCCCGCGTCCCGGCACGCTTTCCTGCCGCCTGCCGTGCCGCTCCCCTGACAGCCCCCTGAACCCTGCGGCCCTCCGCGCCCCCCTGCGCGCGCCAGGGGCCGCCCGCCCCCGGGACGTGGCCCGCTCGGCCGCCTCCCGCGCCGGGCCCCCGCGTCCGGGCGCCGCCCCGCCGGGCGCGTGCCGCGCATCCGCCGGCCCGCCGCAGGGCTTCCGGCCGGCCGCGGGGGTTCGCCTCCCGCCCCGGGCGCGGGCTCCCGGAACCCGGACGGGCCGCCCCCCCGCCGCGGGCCGCCCCCGTCCCCCTCCCCCCGTCCCGGCGTCCCGCATCCTCCGGGCGCCGCCCCGCCCCCCCGGGGGCTTCGCAAGGAGATCCGGAGAACCCGTGGATATCGAAGAGAGGATCCGCCAGGACTTCGAGCGGGCCCGCGGGGGCCTGAACGAGCGCACCCTGAGGCTCTACCTGGCCGAGAAGGCCAGCGCCGTCGGCTACGGCGGGGTGACCCTGGTCCACCGGGCGACGGGCGTCGCCCGGTGCACGATCAAGCGCGGGCTGGAGGAGGCGGGCGAGGAGCGCCGGAACCCGGCCGCCGCCCCCCCCGCGGGGAGGATCCGCCGGGAGGGCGGCGGCCGGGCGCCCCTGACCGTCCATTACCCGCGGCTCAACGAGTCCATCGAGGCCGTCCTCGAGCCCGCCGGCTTCGGGGGCCCGGGGGAGCCGCCCCTCAGGTGGACCCTCGACTCCGCCCGCCGGATATCGGCCAGGCTCAAGGAGTCGGGCCTGGGCGTCTCCCCCTCCACGGCCCGCAAGCAGCTCCGGGCCATGGGCTACGCCTTCCAGACCACCAGCCGCCACATGCTCGGCGTCAACCAGCATCCCGACGGCAACGCGCAGTTCTCCCGCATCTGCGGCCGGGTGGCCCTGGAGGCGGCCCAGGGCAACCCGGTCCTGAGCCTCGAGTCCCGCAGGCTCGCCTCCGGCGAGGCGCCCTCCTTCGCGCGCTTCCGGGCCAGGGAGTACCCCCCCTCCCCGCGCCCCGGCGGCATCACCCGCGGGCTCCACGGGATGCGCCGGGTGACCCGGGGGGCGGTCATCGAGACCGACCGCGCCGATTCCGAGTTCGCGGCGCACTCCGTCTACGGGTGGTGGAAGACCGCAGGCCGCCGGCTCTTCCCGGACGCTCGGCTCCTGTACCTCGTCGTGGGGCGGGGCGGCTGCTCGTTCGCCTCACGGGACGTCTGGGTCGGATCGGTCTCCGAGCTGGCCGATAAGATCCGCCTCCCCGTGGCCGTCTCCCATTTCCAGCCCGGAACCAGCCGCTGGGAACCCGGGCTGGCCCGGCGGCTCTTCTCCTTCTGGAGCACGGGCTGGAGGGACGACCTCCCCGCCGATTACGAGAACTCCGTGAGCCTGGTCTGCAGGGTGGACTGCCCCCCCTCGGCCGTGCCCGCCTGCCGGCTCGACCACCGCGGCCACGGGCGCGAGCGGGACCGCGGCCTCTCCGCCGGCGCCCGCCTGGTGCCCGACCCCTTCCGCGGCGAATGGAACTACACGGTCCTGCCCGCCCGGCGCCTGCGGCGGCCCCGGCCCAAGGCCCCGGCGGCCGGCGGCTGACCCAGCCCCCCGGCCCGCAGCCCGGGATCCCGTCCGGGCCCCCGCCGCGCGCCCGCGCCCGGGCCCCCTTCCGGGCAAGCGGCCCCGGCCGGCGCCTTCCGCGGGCGCCCCGGGGCCGCGCGCCGGGGGCCGCAGCCAAGAGACGGCGGGATGCCCTCCCGCCCTGACCGGTCCAACCGACCAGAGGGTCCCACCGCGATGCGCTATATCGGCGGCAAGTCCCAGCTCCTGGGGGGCATAGACGCGGTGGTGAGCGAGAACGTCCCCAGGGGAGGGGGGCTCTTCTGCGACGCTTTCGCGGGGACGGGTAGCGTCGCGAGGCATTTCAAGCCCCGGTTCCAGATCGTCTCCAACGACGTCCTCCACTTCTCCTACGTCCTCCAGAAGGCCACCGTGGAGGCGAACGCCGCGCCCTCCTTCGCGGGGCTGCGGCGGGCGGGGATCGACGACCCGGCCGGCTGGCTCGAGCGGGCGGACGTGGGCCTGGCCACGGGCTGCCCCTTCTTCATAGCGGGGAACTACTCCCCCGCGCCGGAGGGCGGGCCGGGGGCCGCGGCGGGCCTGGCCTGCGCCGGCCCCGGCCGGGCGGCCGCCTGGCCCGCGCCCCGCCCCGCCCCCGGCGGCGGCAGGATGTACCTCACCCGCCCCAACGCCGAGCGCGTGGACTTCATCCGCTTCACGGTGGAGGGCTGGCTGGCCGCCGGGCTCCTGGACGAGGCGGAGTACTACCACCTCCTGGCCAGGCTCATCGAGGGGGTGCCGCCGGTCTCGAACACCGCCGGCACCTACGGGGCCTACCTCAAGCGCTGGGACCGCAGGGCCCTCAGGCCCTTCGCCCTCGCCCCGCTGGAGATCTCCGACAACGGGCGCGACAACCGCTCCTTCAACACGGACGCGAACCTCCTCGTGCGCGGGATCGAGGGGGAGGTCCTCTACGTCGACCCGCCCTACACCTCCCGGCAGTACGGCTCGAGCTATCACCTGCTGGAGACCGTGTCGCGCTACGACTCCCCGGCCATCCACGGGGTCACGGGCGCGCGGGACTGCCAGGACGCGCGGTCGGCGTACTGCGTGCGGGGCGAGGCGGAGGACGCCTTCGAGGATCTCGTGGCCGAGGCGCGCTTCCGGCACCTGGTGGTGAGCTACAGCGACGAGGGGCTCGTGCGGATCGGGCGGCTGGAGGAGGTGCTGCGCCGCCACGGCACCGGGGCGTGCTTCCGGCGCTACGAGACACCCTACCGCCGCTACAAGTCCAGGACGGGCGACGGC
This sequence comes from Deltaproteobacteria bacterium, assembly GCA_031281735.1. Classification (GTDB taxonomy): domain Bacteria; phylum Desulfobacterota; class Desulfarculia; order Adiutricales; family Adiutricaceae; genus JAIRZX01. The sequence goes on from JAITEZ010000067.1 coordinate 26,001, forward strand.
GCCGATGTCCACAGCGAGTACGTGTGCTACG
>JAITEZ010000294.1 GCA_031281735.1 Deltaproteobacteria bacterium
CCCCGCCCGTAACCCCGGACGGGGGGCTCCCGCCACCCCGTCCCCGGGATCACCGGGCCCGGCCACCCCAGGCCCCTGGGCCGGGAGCCAGGGGCAGCCGGGCAGTGCCCGCGCCCCCGGGCCGCCGCAGCGCCTGCCCGGAGACCGGCACGGCAGAGCCCCCCGGCGGGCCGGCCCCGCGGACGGGCGGCCGCCCCGCGCATACCACAGAAAGGCCAGCGAGAGACCAGCCCCGACCATACACCCCCCCCAACGAACGGGCTTCTATTCCCAGCCAGCCGGGCCCTCGCCGGCAGCAAGGAGGCCATATGCCTCAAACGAGCAGGGTCCCGGCCGGCCGCCGGCGCAGGCCCTCCGGAAAGTCCGCCGCGGCTAGATCCGCGGCCCCTCCCCCCGCGCCGGCCCTCGCGGAGACGGCGGCCCCTCCCCGCGGGGCCATGCCCCTCGGGGCCATCATCGGCCCCGACCCGGAGACGGGCCTGGGCGGCGGCTTCGCCGTCGGCCCCGGGAGGGCGGCCCCGGCCGCCTTCGCCCGCTGCGGGGACTACCTGTGCGCGGAGTCCGTCATCCGCAACCGTCTGGGCCTCCACTCCCGCGCCGCCGCCAGGCTCGCCCAGGCCATCGAGGACTTTGACTGCGAGATATACCTGGAGAAGGGTGACTACCGGGCGGACGCCCGCAGCATCCTGGATCTGCTGAGCCTGTGCTGCCCCTGCAACACCAAGGTGACCCTCCTCGCCTCGGGCCCCGAGGCGGAGAGGGCCCTGGAGACCGCAAGGCGCGTCATCCATGACCGCTTCGGCGAGGAGGAGTAGGATGCTCCTGCCCCCGCCCTTCGTGCCGGCGGAGACGGTCTTCCGCGGGATAGGGGTTGGATCGTCCGTGGTCATGGGCTCCGCCTACGTGCCGGAAGCCCTCACCGCCGAGCGCCGCAGGCTGCCGGACGTCCCGTCGGCGGAGCGCGAGGTGGACCGCTTCCTAGCCGCCAAGGGCAGGCTCGAGGAGGATTTCCTGGCCGCCCGCGACGGCCTCCCCGAGGGCCTGGACGCGGCCGACCGCGAGATCTTCGACATCTACCTCTCCGTCCTGCGGGAGCCCGGCTTCCGCAAGCGCGTCCAGGACCTCATCCTGGACAGGAGGCTCAACACCGAGGCCGCGGTCTCGGACGCCCTCGCCTACTACAGGGTGCGCATCGCCTCCCGGCTGGACCCGAGGTCAGAGTACCTGGTCGACCGCGCGGACGACATCGACCAGCTCCTGGACTCCTTCACGGCGGTGCTGACGGGCCGAGAGCGCTTCCCGAAGGGGGGCTTCTCCGAGCGCACCGTGGTGGTGGTGAGGAACCTCACGCCCGTGGAGCTCACCGCCCTCCCCCGCCAGCACCTGGGGGGGATCGTGACCGAGAACGGCTCGCCCACCTCCCACACGGCCCTCCTGGCCCAGGCCCTGGAGATCCCCGCCGTCATGGGCGTGGCGGGGATAGTCTCCCACGCCGCGTCCGGCCAGAGGGTGATCCTGGACGCGGCCGAGGGCCACGTCATCCTGGACCCGGACAGGGACGCCCGCGGCTTCTACGAGATCCGATCGGCCTCCCTCGCCACCCGCCAGCGGGAGATCGTGCGCATGGCGCACCTGCCCGCGGTGACCCTCGACGGGGCGGCGGTCGAGGTCTGCGGGAACCTCCAGCTGGTGGACGAGATCCCCGCCATCATGAGCTACGGCGGTGACGGCGTGGGGCTCTACCGCACCGAGATGGCCTACCTCTCGCGGATCACCCTCCCGCCCGAGGAGGAGCTCTTCGGCAGCTACAGGCGCGTGATCGAGGCCGCCGCCCCGCGGCCGGTCACCATCCGCACCCTGGATCTGGGGGCCGACAAGATACCCCTCTCCCTGGGCACGACCTTCTCCGCCGAGAACCAGGCCCTGGGGCTGCGGGCCATCAGGTTCTGCCTCAAGCACCGGGAGGTCTTCCGCGTGCAGCTCCGGGCCATCCTGCGGGCCTCCGTGCACGGCAACCTGCGCATCATGATCCCCATGGTCTCCAACATGGAGGAGGTGGAGGAGGCCCGCGCCATGCTCGCCGAGACTGCGGCCGAGCTCGCGGCGGAAGGCCTCCCCTCCCGGGAGGGCATCCCCGTCGGCATCATGGTGGAGGTGCCCGCGGCGGTGTTCCTGGCCGCCGAGCTCGCCGCCAGGTGCGACTTCTTCTCCATCGGCACGAACGACCTCATCCAGTACAGCATCGCCCTCGACCGCACCAACCCCGACGTGGCGGACCTCTACCAGCCCCTCCACCCCTCCATCCTGCGCATGATAAAGACGGTCCTGGACACCGGCCGCCGCACCGGCACGCCCGTCTCCATCTGCGGGGGCATGGCGGCCGACCCCGTCTCGGCCTCGCTCCTGATAGGCATGGGCGCGCGGGCGCTCTCGCTCCCCTACTTCAACATCCCCAGGATCAAGCGGCTCGTCCGCGTATCCTTCCTCTCCGACCTCCGGAAGCTCGCCGCGGACGCCCTCAGGGCCGCCACCGCCGCCGAGGCCGGCAGCGCGGTGCGCTCCTGGCTGAAGAGCAAGCACTCGGATCTGCTGGCCGCCTGAGGCCCCGGAGGGCCGGAAAGGCCGGCCGGGGGCACCGGAACCGCCCGTGGCCGCCCGGCCGGCAGCGGCGGGAAGCCCCTTCCCTCCGGGGAGGGAAAGCCCCTGGCAGGCACAGGGCAGAGGCTGGCGCAGGGCGCCGCCGACGCCTTGGCAGCGTGCGTTCCCGCACGGTTTCCCGGCTCTCCCTGAGCAGCCCGCGCCATCGCCGCAGCGCGGTGGCGGCCCCCCGGCCTGCGCGGCATGCGTGACGCCGATCCCCCCGCGCACGGAAGCCTGCCGGTCATGAAATGCTACGAAATTGGCGCACTCCCGGGCGCCAATGTATCCCGAATTTCGATTGCGCAATCCCGCGATCCCCCTTGCGTGAAGGGGACGTCCCGCAACAAGTGGCGGCGCCCCGAGGGCGGGGACGCCCGCGACGGCCCCGGCGGCGGTCCCCGCCGCGGGAAGGACGGGGCATGAGTCGCCGCCCGGCTCGTCGACATATCCCGCCTTTCCTTGGCGGAACGGCGCGTTCGCCCTCAGGCGAACGGAGCGCACCCGAAGCCCTGGCATCGCCCCGTGGGCGGGGCCGCCCTGGACGGCCCCGGCCCGCCGCCGCGCGGGCGCGGGGGCTGGCGGGGCGGACCGGCCTCTCCCGGCCGGAAAACAGGGACTGACACAAGGCGCACCGGGACGCGCGAGGCCGCCGGAGCGGAATGCCGCGAATCGGCGCAAGCCGTCTCCGGGGACGAGGGACATCCGTATATCCGCAGTTTATGCAGGAAATTAACTTGGCGCCCCCGCGAACCGGCGACGGCGCGCCGCCCTCATGACCTTCCCGCGCGTCCCGCGCGCAAGCGGGACGGGACGCAGATCATGCGGAAAGTGACCCCGGTCCCCGGCGTATCGAGGCCGCGCCGTGATACCGTTACACCACCATTTCGGAGCGAAGACGCTCCGCGTCCGCGCGACCCTGCGCCGGTGCGGGCGGAATCACCCAGATGCATGGAGCGTCTCGGGCGCCAAGGACATTTTCTGACGCGCGGGCACGGGAGAACGGAACCGGGGCACGGGACAGGATGGCCTGGCGAGAGAGCGCGGCGTCACGCGCGCCGTCAAGCGGATGGCGCGCGCAACCGGCGCGGGAAGGGCCGGCCCGGCGCCACTTGGCGCGCGGGCCCCCGGACACGGGCGCGGCAGCCCGTGCTCCGCGGCCTAGCCCCCATCGGCCCCGATCCCGGAAAGAGACGGAGATGGAGATGGAGGCAGCGGCGCTGGCCCCCGCGCCGCTGCCTGATACCCGCTATCCCGCGCCAGACGGCCATTTCCAGAGACACTCCATGCATCCTTGACATCCTGGAAAATCGCTGTACAATGTCCACTTGGCGGCTATCTGAATCGCCCGCCCAACCTCCCCCTCCTGACAATCGCGAGGAGCGACCCGTCCCGCCGGCCAGCTGGGACACCCTGGAAACCCAAGGCTGACGGAGGGAGTGTTTCTTTCAATCGCCCCGCGCATCCAGGCCCGGCACGCACGTGCTGGCAGCCTCGGGGCCGCCCGCACCCGGTAATGCCGGCCGGCGGGCTCATGGCGCCTGCCGCCCCCCTGCCCGGGGGCCGGTGAGCGCCTTGTGACGTTCCTGCTCCAGAGACCGTCGCGGCCTTCGCCCGTCGTCAACACCACCCCCTTGCGGCGCCATCCACGCGCGGTTACTCGCGATTCACCAGGGCCCAGGAAAGCCTTGTAACGGCAGCAGTCACCCCGCGTACACGCCTCAGAACAGCCGCTCGGGCCCCATACCTCCACCAAGGAGAGACACAGCCAGCTTTTGGGCACGAGATCCCCCGGATCGGCACTCCAGCAAGACGCCCATCAGTTATCCAAGAAAACACCCAGGGCTTCCCCGCCGTGCGGACACCTCCAATCCGCCGCGGGGCCTTTGAGACGGGACGGGCTGATGACCGTTCCGCCGGGAAGGCGCCCCGGGGTGCAAATCAGGAGAAACGATGCCCGTTTCAAGCTCGCCCCCGGCCTTACGCCTTCTTCCCGCCGCTCTCGCCTCCCTCCTCCTCGCCACACTTGCCCTCACGGGCTGCCAGACATCCCGGACATCCGCCCTCCGGAGGGTGCCGGTTTCCGGCCCCGACGTCATGCGGACCAAGGCCGCCGAGAGCCGGGTCTACCATATCATGGAGACCGCCTTCTCCCAGGTGGGGAACCCCTACCGCTACGGAGGCAACTCCCCCGAGACCGGGTTCGACTGCAGCGGCTTCGTCTCCTGGGTGTACAAGCAGCTAGGTATCGTCCTGCCGCGGTCTTCCAGGGAAATGATGACGGCTGGGACGCCCATCGCCCGCTCGGAGCTCCGGCCCGGGGATCTCGTGTTCTTCAACTACGGCTACTCCCACGTCGGCATCTACACCGGCAACGGCCGCTACATCCACAGCCCCTCCACGGGCAAGCGCATCCAGGAGTCCGACCTGAACGGCCGCGGCCGCACCGAGCATTACGTGGGGGCCCGCCGCATCATCGACAACAAGGGCGTCTCCGCCATCTCGGAGAATCTCAAGGCCGAGTGGATCCAGGCCTCCCGCCACAGCACGGCCATGGCCATGAGCGACTCCGCCGCGCGCCGCCACACCGGGGCCGACGCCTACAGGGGCCGCGCCGCCGACTCCGGCGGCCGCGCCGTCACCGCCCGCAAGGGCCGCAGGGCCAGGACGCAGACCGCCTCCCGCTCCGGTTCCGTCAAGAAGCATACCGTGGCCTCGGGGGACACCCTGGTGGCGCTGGCCAAGCGTTACGGCGTGACCGCGGCGGATCTGGCATCCTACAACGGCATCTCCGACCGCAACCGCATCAAGCCCGGCCAGGACATCAAGATCCCCTCCAGGCCCGCCAAGAAGGCATCCTCCGCCAAGGCCAAGAGCGCCAGCCGGGGCAAGAAGAAGGCCTCCTCCGCCCAGGCCAAGGCCTCCAGCCGGGGCAAGAAGGCCTCGGCGACGCCCAGGGCCTCCTCCGCGACCGCCCACAAGAAGGGCGATGACGCCAAGAAGAGAAGGACGACCTGATCCGCGCATCACTCTGAGGTGATGGGGCCGCCCCAGCAGGCCGGCCCCGGAGGGGCGTTTTCCGCAGGATAGCGAGGCTTCCGTGAAAGCCGCGATGGCAGTGCGCCGAGCCCTTGGGAGAGAGTGGGGTGAGCCGTTGGCATCCATCCCAGCCGCCCGTCCCCGGGCCTGCGGCGGCCTCTTTCCGGGATCGCGCCCGCCGCTCTCCGGAACGAGTGCTCTGGGTATCGCCAGCGCCGGTTGCGCCATTCTTCGTGAGTTTGCACGGGCTGTGCCTGACAACTGCAGTACGGTGCACGAGGTGCCCAGAGGGAGCGGGGAGTGGCAGTCCCCGCCCGTTACACCCCCGAAACCTGCCGCCAAGAAGTGTGCGGGCATCGTCTGTCACGAAGGACGAGAGGCCTTGTCTTTGACGATTGGGCGGCGGACTTGACTGCCATGAAAGGCTGTGAGGGCCCAGGCTGTCATGAATTGCCGCTGGCATTGTAATTCATGAAGGTTTGAGGGTCTTGTCAGCCGTGGAAAGGCGAGGGCCCTGTCTTTCATAATTGTCAGAGGCATTGTCTTCCATGAACAGATAGAGGCCCTGTCTTCCATGAAATGCAGATGGCCTTGTCATTCATGAAATGCAGATGGCCTTGTCATTCATGAA
>JAITEZ010000133.1 GCA_031281735.1 Deltaproteobacteria bacterium
CGCGTATCATGCCTCATGTAGCCTCGCCGCCGCCCGCGGCACCCCGCCCGGCCGCCAGGGCACCGCGCCAGGCGGCCTCTCGCGCGCCCCTCCCGGGCGGCATGGCCCGCGAGGCCGGCCTGGGGCGCGCAACGCCGGGAAGAGGGCAGGGAGCCCGCGGTCCGTCCGGCGCCCGCCGCGCCCGCTCCTGATCCTTATCGCCGCCGCCGCGGGGCCTCCCGGCCCGGCGGCGCGCGCCGTCACAGGCGGCTGAGGTCGTGAAAGGCGTACCCGGCGGCCCCCAGCCTCTTCCGTATCGACTCGATGGCGACGGGGGAGTTGTCCACGCCAATCCATCTCCTGTCCAGCCTGCCGGCGGAGACCAGCGTAGTGCCGCTCCCCGCGAAGCAGTCCAGGACGACGGACCCGGCGTCCGAGGACTGCCTGACTATCAGGTCAAGGAGCTCCAGGCTCTTCTCCGTGGGGTAGCGGGGGTACTGCGGGTCCTGGCAGTCCCAGATGTCCTGGATTTTCTTGCCCTTGTGCTCGTCGGCGTAGTTGATTATCCGCGGCACGCCGTTCCTGGACCACTCGATCCTGCCTTCCCCGTCCAGCCGCTCCAGCTCCGCGGGATCGGTCCTCCAGTGCCTGCCTTCCGGGGGGAGCATGCCCCGCCACCCCCCGCCGGTCCTCCCCGCGGCCGTCTCGCCGGGGGCGTGGGCGGGGACGGTGTTGTAGCGCCTGCCCCGGACGTCGGTCCGCCTGAACATCCTTTTCATCTCGCCGTCGCCCAGGCAGGCGGTCACGTCGTTGAATATGTTGCTGCCCCTGCGCTTGGCGTAGAACAGCACGATGTCCTTCCGGTTGCCGTAGGCCTTCCTCCCGAAGTTCTTGGGGTTCGACTTGATCCTGCTGATGTCGTTCCTGAAGTTCTCCGGGCCGAACACCTCGTCCAGGATCACCTTGACGTAGTGGCCTACCTTGCAGTCGATGTGGAGATACAGCGATCCGCGCCGGGACAGGAGATCCCTCAGCAGCACCACCCTCTCGCGTATGAACTCGAGGTACCCGGGGAAATCCATCCGGTCGGTGTACGCCACGTCGCCGTCAGCGGATCTGCTGACGGTGCTGGCCCTGGAGGGGCCCGCGGTGAAGTGGCGGCTCGTGTTGAAGGGGGGGTCGATGTAGACCAGGTCGACCCTGCCTTCCATGCCGGAGTTCAGCAGGGCGGCCAGGACCCGGAAATTCTCGCCGTATATCAGGCAGGGGCGCCCCCAGTCGACGTCCACGGGGGGCACGAGCCGCCGCCCCGCTTCGATGTCGGCCAGCGGCCGCTTCCCCTCGAATGCCAGCTCGATCCCGGTCGCGCCGCAGCCTCGCGGGGTTGCCGGAGTCGACGGCGGGGCGGGGGAGCCGCGGCTCGGCGCGGCGGCGCCCGCGGGCGGCGGGGATTCCCGCGGGCCCACCCCGGCCGCGGGAGCGGTCGCGGGGGCCGTGGCGATCCCCCCTGCCGCGGCGGTTCCGCCAGACGCACGCCGGCGGCCTACGGCAGCGGGAGGGATCCCGTCCTCCGCCGGCCGCCGGGGCGGGGTCTCCGGGCGGCGGGCGTCCCTTCGCGCGGATCCCCGCGGAGGGGGCTGCCGGGACGGCGGGGCGTCCCTCACAGGTACCTGTCCCTCACCGCCAGGAAGTACCCGATGGGCGCCACCATGAGGGCGTGGCAGAACCCCCCCTCCCTGTAGGCCTTCTCGAGCTCGTCCAGGGTCAGGAGCACCGACTCCGCCTCCTCGTTCTCGTCGAAGCTCGTCCCGGAGGTCCTGACGGCGTCCCAGGCTATCACGGTGGTGATGGAGTTCCCGAAGAGCGCCGGGTTGGGGTTGACGGACAGGAGGATCTCGGCCCGCCCCGCCGAGTAGCCGGTCTCCTCCGCGAGCTCGCGCAGGGCGGCCCCCAGAGGCTCCTCCCCCTCGTCCATGATGCCCCCGGGGAGCTCCAGGGAGAAGCTCCGGGAGCCGTGGCGGTACTGGCGCACCAGGACGACCCGGCGGTCCCGGTCGAAGGCCATTATGTTGACCCAGGAAGGGGCGGACACCACCGTGAAGGCCTTGACCCGCCCGTCCTTGGGGGAGATCACGGAGCGCCTGATCACCTTGAAGACCGGGGTGGGGAGCACCTCCTCGTCCGAGACCCAGACCCAGGGGCGGATGCGCCCGCCCGGGGCGGCGAGGCCGTCCCCGGGCAGGCGCGGCTGGCCGGCGTCGCCGGCCGCGCCGCTACCGTTCCCCCCGGGGCCTTCCGCCGGCCCGGCATCGCGGTTGCCTCCGGCCCCCGTGGCCCCGCCGGGAACGCCGGCCCCCGTGGCCACGCCGGGAACGCCGGCTCCCGTGGCTCCGCAGGGAACGCCGCCTTCCGGGGCCCCGCCGGCAACGCCGCCCGAGGGGGCGGCGGGGCGCCGTCCGTCGTCCTGAGAGGTCATCTCAGGACCTTGACCGTCTTGTAGCGCTTCTTTCCAGCCCTCAGGGTAATCTTCCCCTCGGCGAGCCAGGCCGCGCCCGCCACGGGATCGTTCTCGGAGCCCGGGGCTATCTTCCGCTCGTCCGCGTAGGCCCCTCCCTGACGGATGAGCCTCCTGGCCTCGGACTTGGAGGTGGCGAGGCCGGCCAGCACGAAGAGGCCCGCGAGGTCGGCCTTCTCCAGGACGGCGAGGGCTATCCCCTCGGTGGGCAGTGCGTTTTCCGCGTCGGGGGGGGCGCACCCGGTTATCCGGGAGGAGGTGGGCACCTCGCCCCCCGGATCCGCCGGCCCGAAGGCCCTGGCGGAGGCACGGAAGGCCTCCGCGGCCTGCTCGAAGCCGTGGCAGGTGAGGGTCACCTCGAAGGCCAGGATCTCCTTGGCGCGGTTGATGAGGCTGCCCGGCAGCGTCGCGAGCCTCCGGCACTCGTCCAGGGGCAGGTAGGTGAAGAGCGCGAGGAGCCTCCCCGCCTCCTGGTCGTCGATGTTGCGCCAGAACTGGTAGAAGTCGTAGACCGGCGTGCGGTCGGCCGCGAGCCAGACAGCGCCGGAGGCGGTCTTGCCGAACTTCTCCCCCGTGCGGGGGTCGATCAGGAGCGGCATGGTGATCCCGTAGGCCGAGCCGCCCGCCTCCCGGCGGATGAGCTCGATGCCCGCCACTATGTTGCCCCACTGGTCCTGGCCGCCCAGCTGGAGCGAGGCCCCCTCCTCCCGGAAGAGCACCAGGAAGTCGTAGGCCTGCATGATCATGTAGTTGAACTCCAGGAACGAGAGCCCCGTCTCGAGCCGGCTCCGGTAGCTCTCGGCCGTGAGCATGCGGTTGACGGAGAAGTGCCTACCGATGTCCCTGAGGAACTCCACGTAGTTGAGGCCCCTCAGCCAGAGGGAGTTGTCCTTCATGACCCCGTTGCCCTCCGGGGGGAGGCCCACGTAGCGGGCGAGCTGGGGGCGGATCCCCTCGGCGTTCCTCTCGATGTCCTCGAGCGACAGTATGCCCCTGGCGTCCTTGCGCCCCGAGGGGTCCCCCACCATGGTGGTGCCGCCGCCCATGAGCGCGATGGGCCTGTGCCCCGAGCGGGAGAGCCAGCTCAGGGCCATGAGGGGCAGCAGATGCCCCACGTGGAGGGAGTCCGCGGTGGCGTCGAAGCCGATGTAGGCCGACACGGGCCCCCTGGCGAAGAGCTCCTGGAGGCCCTCCTCGTCGGTCACCTGGTAGTTGAAGCCGCGGTCCTGCAGAGTCTTGTATGCGTTCTGGAGTTCCAAGGGGGGGGCCGTCCGCAGTTCTGAGGCCCCTTCCGGCGGGGAAGGGGTCGCCCGGTAAGGTCCGTCCGTGCCGGCAGGGGCCTCCGGCGCGATGGTTCGGGCGGCCGTCCCGGCCGCCGCCTCTGCGGGGATGTCCGGGAAGGCCGCGCTGGCAGGAAAGCAAGGGCGAGGCTGACGCCGAGACATGTTGCCTTCAGGGAGTCAGAGGCATCACATTCTAGCAGAGGAGACGCGGAACGGCAAAAGGGACGCCCCGACGCCTGCGCGGGGGGCGAGGGGCCGCCTGCCGGGACGGCCCTGACGGCATGAGGTGCCTCGCGGCAGGCTGCCTGCCCCGGCATGACCCGCCGAGGCGGAAAGTTCCGGATCATGACGCGGCCGGTGCAGTAACAGCTGAAGCGCGCCGCCGGGGATTGTCACGATGCCATGCCTTGCATATCCAGCCAGTTTGCTTGCGGTCCTGGAACGCGATCCCTCTCCGGGCCGGGCTTGCCGCCCGGATGAGGGGGCAGCCGGGACGTGAGGCCATCCCCTTACGAGCGCCCGGCGCGCCGCGTATCCGGCCGCTCCGGGACGCCTGCCGGAAAGGCCCCGGGGGCGGCCGGTGTCTCCAGACGTGCCGCGCCCAGCCGGGGAGGCCGGGGATCCCGCGATGCCGCTTGCCATGTCGTCCGGCGCCGGGGCGCCGGGCAACGCCGCCTTCCCGGGGACGGCAGGCGGGCAGGGGAAGCCGCTCTCGGAAGGCTCCGGATCCGTGGCCGTCCCCGGGCCGGGGGACGGGGACGGCCCGGCACTGCTGGCGCCGGATGGGACGCTGGCAGCGCGATGACACCCTGGCGGCGGGGAACGCGGGCCTGATGGTCTCCGGGGGCAACGCCTCCCGGCCGCGCGCGGCGGTGGCAGGGGCGAGGGTGAGGCTGGCGCCGGGCCCGGCCCGTCCGCGGTCAGCAGGATCATCGGGGCAGCGGGGCGGGGGCCTGATCTCCGTCCGTGAAGTGAGCATGGAGATGCCGGGGGGCGCGTGCCGGGAGGAGCCGGTGTCGATCGCCTCGCGGACGGCATGGCGGCGGGACTGTTCCGGCACTCCGGCGCCGGATCATGGCCCATGACTGGCGGCCCGGTACTTGGGGGCGTCAGATCAGGGTTCCGGAGGCGGGGGACGCGGGCCCGGGGAGGTTCTATGCCGTCACGGCCACGCGCGCCGCCGGCGGGAGGGTGCCGGAGATCGCCTTCGGCCCGCCGTCTTCCGGGGCCTCCGGCCCTGCGGCGCGGTACCGGACGGGGCCGGCGCGGCGGACAGTGCCCCCCGGCCGCGCCTTACGGCGGGGACGCGGCCCCGTTCCCCTTGCCGGGTCCCAAGAATTTGTCTTCGGGAAAACTGACCCCGCCCCGTGACACGCCGCCACCGGCAGGTTCCAGCCGGCACTGATCGGGGAGCGGGAGTCCGGGCGGACAGGGCAGGGGCAGGCTCGGACACGGCAGCCAGCGGGCTCCTGTGATCCGCCGCAATCCGGATCTCCCCTCCGGGATGGCCCGTCAGCTGAGCCGAGCCCCGATTATCCTGCGGCCGCAGGAAAGGGAACCAGGACGCACCCACCGTCCCCACCGGCAGATGTCCGCGTTGGGACGGGAAGGACACGCCTCCCCGGGCGGATCCCCGCCCCCCGGTCCGGGATCCGCCCGGCAGCCCCCCCCGCGGCGCGACCCGCCGCGGGGTAGGGGGGAGGGAGACAATGAGGGAAGTGGAGCCCATCGCCGACCGGACGGCGATCGCCACGATGCGCCAATACATTAAGGGAGGGAAGCACGGCCCGCGGGACCTGGCCGTCCTCGACCTCGGGCTCAACACCGCCTTCCGCGTCGGCGACCTCCTCGCCCTCGATGCCGGGGACGTCCGGCTCCCGACGGCCGGATCCGCGCGTCCCTCGAGGTCAGGGAGGGGAAGACCGCCAAGGCCCGCCGGACGCCGCCCAACGACGCCGCGCACCTGGCCCTCGCGGGTTACCTCGCGACCCGCCCCGGGCGAGCCGCTGTTCCTCTCCGGCCGCGGCGGGCGCCTCTGCGTCCGCGCCGAGCACAGGATCCTCTCCCGCGCCGTCGGCCTCGGTAGGATCGGCGCCCACAGCCTGAGGAAGACCTTCGGGCTGACGGCCTTCCTCGATGCCGGGAAGGATCTCGCGATGGGCCAGAGGCTCCTGAACCACGCCTCGCCAGGCGTGACGCTGCGGTATATCGGGATTAGCCGCAAGGCCACGGACGGGGTGATCCAGAGGCTCAACATCCAGGTCCCGGAGGATCCGGCACCGGGACGCGCGGGCCTTCGGCTCCCCGGCGGCGTCGATTTCTTCCGGAAGAGACGAAAGTCAGCTGAAGACTTTCACGGCCACGGCGATCAGGATGGCCACGAAAACAGTACCCACAATCCCGAAAGCAGCGGTGAGCTGGCTTACACGCTTGCCCAGCGATTGGATGTCCGCTCTCAGACCGTCCCTGGTATCGCCTATTTTCCCCGTCAGCTCGGCCTTGACGCCGCTGATTTTCCCCGTCAGCCCGCCCTTGACGCCGTTGATTGTCCCCGTCAGCTCGGCCTTGACGCCGCTGATTGTCCCCGTCAGCTCGGCCTTGACGCCGATGATTGTCCCCGTCAGCTCGGCCTTGACGCCGTTGATTGTCCCCGTCAGCTCGGCCTTGACGCCGTTGATTGTCTCCGTCAGCTCGGCCTTGACGCCGTTGATTGTCCCCGTCAGTTCGGCCACGGCTTCTTTCACGATGGCCTCGATGTCGCTCCTGGTCGCGAACCTCTCCTGCCCGGCGGCGCGAGCAAGGCCAGAGCCTTCTCGTTCTCGGACACCCGCCGGGACAGCTCCATCTCGAAGGCCGTGTAGAAGCCCTGCGGCGGCGGGGCGACTGGATCCTGCTGACCCTCCCGGATTTCCCGGTTCTGTTCTGACATGGGCCTTCCCTCCTTCCCTGGCTCATCCTATCTGACCCAGCCCCGCCCCCGCAATCTGAACGTGGGGGGCGTCCCCTTGCCATCGCGGGGCCGTCTGCGGCTGGACAGGCCGGCCCCGGTCATGCCGGAGGCCGGGGCCGGAAGCCTTCGAGGAGGTCTCTCGCGTACGCCTCTTCGCCCCGGCCATCGACCTGCCCGCCCTTCAGGAACCCTTCCGCAAGGCGGCGCTGGCCCCCCCCGCTGGCCCTGAAGGACTACGCCTTGGCAATCGCGGGCAACCTCGCGCCCGCCCTGCCCCTGTGGCCGGGGCGGGGCTGCTCCTTCCGGGACGCGGGGGACTCCGTCAACGCGCTTTCCCCCCCGAGACCGGGTTCCCTTCCTCAGCCGCCTCGAGATCGTCCGGGCCGTCCCCATTGCCGTGTTCCGGGAGACGATCATCGCCCTCACCGGGCGCCGGCCGGGGATCTCCGCCTGCGGTGACGTCCGCCGGGAACCCGGGCGGCGCTCCCGCACATCCGTGGCGGGGACGGGCTCGCGAAAACGGCCCTCAGAGCCGCGATCGCCTCCGGGCCCATACCCTAGAAAGGTCGGGTTGTCGCCTTCAGGGCCTCAGGAGGCCTGCCAGCGCCGCCGACGCGGCAGAGAGTGCGGTCGAAGATCGGGAAACGCGCGAACCAGAATTGTATAATTATTATATATATATATATTTAAATTACTATGATCTATATGGTATCGAACTCTCCCCGCCCTCCGGGCGGGGACAGGCGGCCTCCGGCCGCGCTCCTTCCTTACAGGTTTCCCCTTGCGACTCCAAATCTCCAGCCGCGGAGCGACCTTTCCCCCCCGGGCGCGGCGTGCTCTTCTCCGCCGGAGGCGGCCTCTCTCGCCCGTCCCGCATCCCCGCCCAGAAGGGTGGGGTCTTCGCCGCCCACTGAAAAGTTATTTCCTTGCGGCGCCTTGGATCCCGCAGGGCCCGGACTCGGCAAACGGCGGGGCACCGGCGGGAGCCGGCGAGGACGGCCCCGGGCGGAGAAACCCCTGGCCAGGCCTTCCGGGGGATGCCCCCCGTCTAGTGACGGAAGGGCGGATCCTTGCGGGGGGCGGCGGGGTTGCAGAAGCCCTCGATCTCGCACTCGGAGCATTCGTCGCAGTCCTCTTCCACGCACTCCGGGGCCTGGGAGCACTCCTCGAAGTCCTCGCAGTTCTCGCAGTCCCCGCATTCCGGCTCGTCCTCGGCGTAATCCCCGTCGCCGGGGGGGCTCCAGGACTCGCGGGGGGAGGCGCCATCGCCGTCGGCCGGATCCTCGGGCGACGGGGCGCCGTCGTCCAGGAAAGGCGACCCCTTGCCGCCCTGGCCCGGACGGCGGGCGAAGCGGATGAGCGACTGGAGCGCGGGGGGATCCTCCGGGAGGGCATCGGAAGGGGAAGGGCGCCTCCGGGAGGGGGGGCCCCCGGCGCCGTCCCGGGGAAGGGCGCCGGGGCCGAGCCCGCCGCGGATCCCGTCCCCGCCGCGGCCCCGGCCGATGGGGACGTCCCTGGCCCCTTCTCCGCCGTTGCCTCCTCCTCCCGTGCCGCTGCCGCCGCCGTCCGCGCCCCCCCGGGCGGCGCCCCGGGCCGAGCGGCCGTTGCGCGTCCGGCGCCCGGCCCCGGCGGCGAGCCAGTCCTCGTCCCCCCGAAGCGCCTCGTGACTGGCGATCTCCCGCGACTCCGGCCGCAGGCGCCTTTCCAGGCCGGGCGAGGCGGTGGCCGCCGCGATGTCCGCGCGATCGGGCGCCAGCCAGGGCCGCAGGAGGCCGCCCCCGACAGGTACCGGCGCCGTGAGCGCGACGGCGAGTCGCGGGTTGGGAGCCTGGGTGAAGCGGTGGAACTCGCTCAGGGCCAGGTCGGGATCCGCCGGTCGCGCCGCGCCGGCCCCGTCCAGGATGGCGAGGGCCCGGGCGCGTTCCATGAGCATGCCGGGGGAGTTGTAGATCCAGGAGAGGAAGAGCGCCGCCTCCCCCTTGCCCTCCCGCCAGACGCGGGCGCCCAGGTAGGCGTCGGTGTAGTTCAGGGCCGAGTAGTAGAGGCCGCGGTTGTCCGGGTACCGCCAGGCCGGGACGGGCCCCCGGGCGCGCCGGAGGATTATCTCCGCCACGTAGGGCTGGGTGAGCGCTGCGCGGCGCAGGATTCCCGCCGCCTCCTCCGGGCGGCCCTGGAGGAGGCGCAGGAGGGCCTCCCCGTAGGCTGACTCGTAGGGCATGGGGAGCGGGGGCGTGCCGAAGAAGGCCTCAGCGCCCTCGAGGTCGCCCAGGATCAGGTGCAGGTTCCCCACGAAGGCCAGCACGCCGCCGGTGTCCCGGGAGTCCCAGCGCGAGTGCCGCAGGCACATCGCGAGCGCCTCGGCGTAGCGGCCGGTCTCGATCATGAGCGTGATGAGGGTGTGGTGGCAGCTCAGGAAATGGATGGAGTTCTCGTCCTCGGGGTCGAGGGTGCCGGGGAAGTCCCCCGCGAGTTCCACGAGCGGCCTGAGGCGGCGCTCAGCGTCCCTGGCCAGTTCCGCCGAGGATCTGGCGGGGGACGAGAGCCGGGCGTCCAGCCAGAGCGCGAGCGCGTCCACCTGCAGGGGATCGCGGCGGAGTATGGCCTCGCAGGCCTCGGCGCAGGAGGCGGGATCCGTCTCGCGGCGGAAGAAGCGCCCGGCGAGGGCGCCAACGGCGGCCTTGTCGCGCCGGAAGCAGGCGGGATCGGTGGGGGCGAAGGAGCCAGCGGGGCTGCTTCCGCGGGTGGCTCTGAAACGGAGTGGCATCAGCAGGTAGTTATCCTGGCGCACCAGGCGGGTGGGGGGCGGACGCCGTGCCCGCCGCCGGGATGTGCGGCGCCGGGGCCGGCGCGCGGCCCTGGCGGGATAGGTGAGGGGGACCGGTGCGGCCCTCCGGGCCTCCGGGTCACTCCCCCGGGAAACCGGTACGCTTCGCAATTGGCTGGAGTCGCCGACCATTGTGCTGCATGTCGGTATCGAATGCAAGGGTTTTCCGCGAGAAGCCCGGCCGGGGCCCGGAGGCCGGGGCCCGGAGGCCGGGGCCCGGCGGGCGGGGGCCGGGGGGAAGGCCGGGCGATGCCCCGGCGGCCGGGCCCCGGGCGCCTGCCCCGGGGCGGGGGGCGCCCGGCCCCGCTGACGGCGCCCGGCGCGTCGTCAAAATATTTTCATCACATCTTTCAACAATAGGCGGCGCGGCCGCCCCCGGGCCCCGCCCCCGCCGCTCCGGGTCCCCGGCCTCTCCCTGAGCGGCGGGGGCGGGGTTCCGGCGTCTCCGCCCGTCTCCCGTCCAGGCGGCCGCGGCGCCCGGCCCTGCCGGGACAGTCACCCCGCACCGGCCCGATCCGCCCGGGGCCTGCCTCCGCCGGCCATTGGCGCCGCCCCCGGGCGGTTGCCCCCGGGCGGATCCTGCGGGACGCCCCCGCGGCGGCAGGCGGCCCCCGTCAGGCTCCCGGGGACTCCCCGGATGGGGCCCCGGGGCGCGTTCCGGGGAGGGCGAGAAAACCCTTGCCTTGGTGACGCCCACCGAGTAAAATTACTTGCCTTTCATGGCGGGGCGTGGCGCAGTCCGGTCAGCGCGGCTGCTTTGGGAGCAGTAGGACGGAGGTTCAAATCCTCTCGCCCCGACCAGAACGACGGCCCACGCGCCGGGCCCGCCTGTGGCGGGCCCGGCCCGTGCGAGCCGGAAGGTCACACACAAGGCAACACAAGCAAAGGCACCTGATGCACCA
>JAITEZ010000153.1 GCA_031281735.1 Deltaproteobacteria bacterium
GCAGCCAGGCGCCGCAGGCAGCCTGGCGGGCCCGGGGGGGGATCCCGTCTCCCGCCGTCCCGCGCCTGGCACCGGGCCTCATGAACGGGAGCGGGGAGGGGCGGGCGGCCTCATCCCTATACGGCGTTCACCCCGCCCGGCCGGCAGGGCCGTCCCCGGGAGCCGCGGCCGCCGGGCGGCGGCACGTGCGAGGCCGGCGGGGCCGGGCGCGGCAGCGGGAGCGGACGCCCCCTGCCCTGCCGCGGCCGCCCGGCGCCTTGACCCGCGTCCCTGCGGGGGAGGCGGGCGGCCCTGGCGGGACGGCGCGGGGACGGCCTGCGGGAGGGGGACGGGAAGGCGCCCGGGGGCGGCCCCGTGAGGGGGGCGGGGACGTGGCGCCGCGTCCGTCCCGCGGGCCCGCGACAGCGCGGCGGTCGGCGCGCGGCCACCCGCTCCCTCCGGGATCCCCGGCGGCGGCCCGGCCGCCGCCGGGGAGGATCGGCGCGTCCGGCACGGGCGGGGCCCGCGCTGGCGGGACGCGGGCCCCCCGGCGGCCAGCGTCCCCGCCGCCGCCTGCCCGCCCCCCGCGGGAGCCGGGACAGCGGCGCGCCCGGGCCCTTGCGCAGGCATTGCCCGCCGGGCCCTTCCTCAGGCATTGTCCGCCTGGCGATTCCGCAGGCATTGCCCGCCGGGCCTGTCCGCCGGGCCCTCCCGGGGGCGCGGCCGGGAAGGCCGTCGCCGGAGACCGCCGGGGAGGGCCCCGGAGGCGTCCGCGGCCCGGCGCCTCCCGGCGGGAAGGCCGCCCCCGGGGCGGCCGGGCCTCAGGGGCGGATGACCACGGCCACGGCGTGGGGCAGGACGCTGATGGGGGCGAGGGGATCGCCGGTCATCCCGTCGGCCAGGCGGAGCGCCGCGCCGAGGTCGCCGGCCTTGACCATGCCCAGGGCCTCCACGTCAGCGGCCCTGGCCCTCGTGACCATTATCACCCGCCTGCGCGCCAGGATGGACGCCGTGAGCTGGGTGACCCACTGGTCGGGGACCGTGTGGTGGCGGTCGCGGCCCCGGATCTCGGACAGGAGCGCCTCCAGCGACGGGGCGGCCCTGAAGCTGTCCAGGAACGACTCCGAGCCGTGCCCGTCCCGGCACTCGTTCACGGCGACGATCACGCCGCCGTCCCCGCAGACGAGATCCGCCTGCATGATGGACTTGGTGGACTGGTAGATGTTCTGGTCCAGGGGGTAGCCCCCGTTGGAGGTGACTACCACGGGGCTGGTCACCCCCCGCACGGCCGACTGGCTCAGGACGAAGTCGCAGCCCCGCGCGTGGGCCTCGACCGGATCGCCCGCGAACGCGGCCGAGATCCGCTTGTCCGGGTCGAGGGTCACGTTCAGGATGAAGGCGAGCCGCGCCTTCCGCGCGGCGAAGACCATGTCCTCGCGGAAGGGGTTCCCGTCGAGGGAGCCCGGCCGGGCCCTGGGGTGCACCGTGAACTCGGCGTTGTGGCTGGCGAGGACCGTCTCGAAGGCCGCGATGCCGGGGAGCACGCTCTTCGGCCCGCCGCTGAAGCCCGCGAACTGGTGGGGCTCGATGAAGCCGTCCGCCACGAGGAGATCGGCCTCGCAGGCCTTCCGGTTGATCCGCAGCTCCCCCCCCGAGGGGAGGGGCCCCAGCGAGACGAGGTTCCCCTCGTCGCGGGGGTCGTGGTTGACTATCCGCTCGGAGCGGCACGCCGCCTCCCCGAACTTCGCCCTGATCTCCTCGGGGGTGGAGCCCCTGTGGCACCCCACGCCTATGACGACGGTGATCTCCGCCCCCGGCGAGGCCCCGCGGATCTCGGAGATCAGCAGCGGGACGGTCAGGTGGCTGGGCACGGGCCGCGTGTGGTCGGAGGTCAGGATCACCACGTCCCTCTTGCCGCGGGCGAGCTCCCCGAGCCGCGGCGAGCCGACGGGATCCGCCATCGCCTCGCGGAGGAGGGCGGGGCCGTCCCTCCCGGCGGAGCCGGGGCCGGGGCGGGACTCGAGCACGTGCACGGCCCTCGCCGGGTCCACCGCGGCGGTCGCGAGGCCGTCGCCGTAGGGGACGGCCAGGACCCCCGGCCGGCCGCCGGGGCCGGGCCTCATGCTGAGAGGCCGCCTATCGGCGGGACCCCGTACTCGCGCGCGAGGGACGAGAGATAGGCCCGCGTGGCGTCGTCCAGGAAGATCCCCGACCTCATGGCCTCCTCCCTCGCCTCGGCCTCCTTCTCGCCGTGGATGTAGATCCGGCCCTGGCCCTCGGCCTTGCCGCTCTCCCTGATCGACTGGAGGATGCCGGCGACGTGCGACTTGATCTCCTCGGCGTCCCCGAAGAGGTCCAGGCGCACGGCCCCGAAGAAGTGGGTGATCCCCCCGCTCCCGCCCTTGGGGAAGGTGTTGAGGCTGCTCGCGCCCAGGGACAGCCCCGAGCAGAGGAGCTCCACCAGCAGGGCGAGCCCGTAGCCCTTGTGCCCCCCCGACTCCTCCCCCGCCCCGCCCAGGTAGAGGTGCCCCCCGAAATTGGACCCGTAGAAGGACTTCTCGAAGGCCGTGGCGTCCGTGACCTCCCGGCCCTTCTCGTCCACCACCCAGCCGCGGGGCATGGGGCGCCTGCGGCGGTCGCAGAGCTCGACCTTGCCGTGCGTGACGGTGGTCGTCGCCATGTCCAGCAGGAAGATCCTCCCGCCCCCCTCCGGGATGGCGACGCAGATGGGGTTGGTCCCCAGTATCCGCAGGTTCCCGAAGGTGGGGACGCCGGCGATGTAGGTGTTGGTGAAGGCCATGCCGATCATCTGCTCCTTCGCGATGAGCTCCGCCCAGTAGCCGGCTATCCCGAAGTGGTTGGAGTTGCGCACGCTCGCGTAGCAGACCCCGGATTCCCGGGCCTTCCGGATGGCCGCCCCGACGGCCAGGCTCGACACGTAGCAGCCCGTCCCGCCCCGGCCGTCCATCACCACGGAGCAGGGCGTCTCGTGGACGACGCCCGGCACGGCGCCGGGGCTGGCGTGGCCCTGGTCGAGGTTCATCCTGTAGAAGGCGAGCCGGGAGACCCCGTGCGAGGGTATGCCGCGGGCGTCCGCCTCCACCAGGAGGGTCGCCGTGATCCGGGCCTCGTCCGGGCCGTAGCCGTAGCCCGCCCGCAGGATGGCGTCCGTCAGGTCGAGCAGTTCGCGGTAGGAAACCTTGCCAGTCATGGTGAACCTCGGAGACTCCCGCCGCCGGCCGTCCGGGCCGCCGCGGGGCGGGGGGCCGCCGCCCCGCGCCCCGCGGGCGGCCCAGGCCCGGGCGCGGGGGACGCCGGGGCGGGGCCGGGCGGCGGGCAGGCGCGGGTACGGGCGGGGAAGCGCTGCGCGGGCCGGGGCGGCCGCCGGGGGGGCGCGGCGGGGCGGGTCACAGGGGCTTGGGGGCGGGGCTGGGCTTGGCCAGGGTGGCCCAGGAGCGGCGGATGTCCGCCTCCTCGTCGTCCTGCTCCTTGGTCCTCGCGAAGATGTCCCCGGCGGGCTCCTTGGCGAACACCGCGAAGCCGGCCAGTATGAGCCCGCAGGCGATCCACTCGGCGTAGATCAGGTGGGGCAGGACGCGGAGGGAGGGGAAGAACGTCCAGAGCAGCCACAGGGCCAGGGAGGCCAGCACGAGCCACAGCCCGGCGGCCCTCTTCACGATCCTGGGGAGGTAGATCCCGGCGAGGATCGCGATGGTGAAGGAGGTGGTGAGGGCCAGGGCCGTGGTGATGGTGGCGAGGATCCCCTTGATGGTGAGGGCCAGGGCGAAGGAGAGGAGGCTCACGACGAGGACCACCAGCCTGGACACGAGCATCTCCTTGCTCCCCTGCAGGGGCTTGCGGTAGACCTTCTTGACCACGTCCTCCAGGACCAGCGTGGAGCAGCCCATGAGCAGGCCCACCGCCGTGGAGATGTCGGCGGCCCACAGGGAGGCCAGGAAGAGCCCGCCCACCAGGGGGGTGAGGCCGGTCACCAGCTTCGGGAGGGCGAGGGAGGCCCCGGCGGGCCCGAGCTCCGGGAACTGCACGGCGGCCATGATCCCGAAGAAGGCGCACAGGAAGCCCGCCGGGAGGATGATTATGCCGCCGATGATGAAGCCGTTCCTGGCCATCCTCTCGTCCCTGGCCGCGAAGCAGATCTGGGAGACCGCCTGGGTCGTCGTGGCCATGGTCACCATGACGGCGACGTAGCCCAGCACCCTCGGCAGGCCCAGGCCGTCGACGGGATGGAACCAGTTGTCGCCGGCCGGAAGCTGGGCGAGGAGGGACTCGAAGCCGCCGAACTGCCGCAGGCCGAAGACGAGGGCCACCACTATGCCCACGTAGATCAGGACGACGTTGAAGAGGTTGGTGAGCCCGCTGGCCCAGTAGCCGCCGAAGAGGGTGATGAAGATGAAGATGGCGCAGGAGGCCAGCATGCCCTGCTGGAGGGTGAAGACGTCGGGCAGGAGGGCCGTCAGGATGGCGCCGCCCGCGACGTACTGCAGCGCGGTGATGCTGATCATCACGAGCAGCTGGCAGATGACGCTGAAGAAGCGGGTCCAGGGGCCGAACATCTGGCCCATGATCTGGGGGACGGTCTTGACCGTCATCCGCCGGAGGTGGCGGGCCACGAAGAGGCCAACGAAGATGCCGCCCAGCCCCCAGGCGGCGTTGTACCACCCGGCGGAGACGCCCATGGTGTAGGCCGACTCGGCCACGCCGACCGTGGACGCGCCGCCCACGGCCAGCCCCACCAGCATCACCATGATGAGCACGGAGGGGAGGTTGCGCCCGGCCAGGAGGTAGTTCAGGGTACGGTTGCTCGTGCCCCTCTTGAGGATGACGGTCGACCACCACGAGATGGCGAGAAGGATGACCACATAGGCAATCAGTATGACAAGCTGGGCCCGCACGATCATGTCTCCTTGGGGGATTCCTCGAGCCTCCGGCGGCGGCCTCCCGCGCCCCCCGGGGCGCCCGTGGCCGTACTCACCCGCTGACCGGGCGGACGCCCGGACCGGGGCCGCGGCCGCCGGGGAGGCCGGGAAACCCGGCGGGACTGGCGGCCTTGAGGCTTTCGATTGTGTCAGAGGCAAGAATCTAGCTTTTTCCGTTCACGATTTCAACAGCAAAGTTCCCCGGCCCCGGCGCCCGGCCGCCGCGCCGGGCCGCGCGCGGGCGCGCCCGGGCGGGTGGGGG
>JAITEZ010000362.1 GCA_031281735.1 Deltaproteobacteria bacterium
GATCCGGCCGCCGCCGCGGTGGCGTCGCTGGCGCCCTTCCGGGCGGCCGGCGGCGCGGGGGCGGCGTGAGGGGGGCGGCATTTGGCCGGGGAGGGCGTCCCGCCGGGGCGCGTCCCCGGGGGGCGCGGGCGGGGCGGGCCGCCGCGCGGGCGGCGGAGCGAGCCGGCCGGAAACGGACTGGGGGCCGATGATGAGCGAGTACAGACCCATAGCCGACAGGATCAAGGACTACCGCCCGGTCGAGCTGAGGCCCGCCGAGGCCTTTCTCGCGAGGGAGCTCGAGAGGTGCCAGGACTGCGGCATCCCCTTCTGCCACGCCGTGGGGTGCCCCCTCCACAACGTGATCCCGGAGATCAACGCCGAGGCCCTGCGGGGGCGCTGGGAGTCCGCGCTCTACCGGCTCCTGGAGACCAGCCCCTTCCCGGAGTTCACTGCCAGGGTCTGCCCCGGGCTGTGCGAGGGGTCCTGCGTCCAGGGGCTGAACGGCACGCCGGTGCCCGCGCGCCTCGCCGAGTACGAGGTCACCGAGCGGGGCTTCGAGCGCGGCTGGATCAGGCCGCTCCCCCCGCTCAGGCGCCTGGATCTGCGGGTGGCGGTCGTGGGCTCCGGCCCCGCGGGGCTGGCCGCGGCCTCCCGGCTCAACCGCGCGGGGGCGACGGTGACCGTCTACGAGCGCGACCGCAGGTGCGGCGGCTTCCTGCGCTACGGCATCCCCGACTTCAAGCTCGACAAGGCCGTGATCGACCGCCGGCTCGACATTCTGGAGGCCGAGGGCGTGGTCTTCTGCCGCGACGTCGAGGCGGGGGTGAAAATTCCCGGCCGGCTGCTCGAGGATCACTTCGACGCCCTCGTCGTCGCCACGGGGGCCCGCCTGAAGAACGACGTCCGGAAGCCGGGCCGCGGGCTCGCGGGCATCCTGTTCGCGACGGACTACCTCTCCGCCCAGAACCGCGCCAACTCGGGCGAGATATCCGGGCTCCCCGGGGGCTACTCGGCCGCGGGCAGGAAGGTGCTCGTCATCGGCGGCGGCGACACCGGGAGCGACTGCGTGGGGACGGCGGTGAGGCAGGGCGCCGCCGAGGTCACGCAGGTCGAGATCAGGCCCGAGCCCCCCGCCTCCCGCGCCGCTGGCAACCCCTGGCCGCAGTGGCCCAAGATCATGACCACGTCCACGAGCCACGAGGAGGGCTGCCGCCGCCTCTGGGGCGTGGAGCCCGCGGAGTTCACCCCGGGCGCGGCGGACGGTTCCAGGGTGGGCGGCGTGGTCTTGCACGAGGTGGTCTGGAGAACCGAGGGCGGCGCGTGGCTCAGCTCGCCCAGGCCGGCCTCGGAGTTCGTGATCGAGGCGGATCTGGTGCTTCTCGCCGTGGGCTTCGCGGGCCCCGAGGAGACGCCGCTGCGGCCCGAGGGGCTGGAGGGCGCCCCGGCGGGGGGGCGACTGGGGAGCCGGATCTACGCCGCGGGCGATGCCACCCGGGGCCCGTCCCTGGTGGTCAAGGCCATGAGCGACGGGCTCGCCTGCGCCGAGCGGGTGCTCGCCGACTTCGCCCACGCGCGGCTCGCGAGGAAGAGCGCTTGAGGGGGGCGGGGTCCCGGTGATCCTTCTCGTGGGCGCGGGCGGCCAGCTGGGTCGCGAGCTCTCGGGCTGCCTCGGGGTCCTGGGGCCCCTCGAGCGCTGGACATCGCGGGAGGTCGACCTCGCGGATCCCGGCCTCGCGGGAGTGATCTCCCGCATGGAGTTCCCGGGGCTGCGGGCGGTCGTGAACGCCGCGGCCTACACCGCGGTCGACCGGGCGGAGTCCGAGGAGGGGAGGGCCTACCGCGTCAACGCCGAGGCCCCCCGCCTCCTCTCGGCGCTGGCCGCCCGGCACGGGGCCCCCTTCGTCCATTACTCCACCGATTACGTGTACGACGGCGCCAAGGACGGCCCTTACGTCGAGGGGGACGGGACGGCCCCCCTGAACGCCTACGGCCGCACCAAGCTCGCGGGCGACCGTCTGGCGGCGGAGGCCAACCCCCGGCACCTGATCTTCCGGACCTCCTGGGTCTACTCGCAGACCGGCGCCTGCTTCCCCCGCACCGTGTACGGCCTCGCCCGGAGCCGTGAGTCCCTGGACATGGACCGCACCCAGCGGGGGGCCCCCACCTCAACGGAACTCCTGGCCGCCGCGACCCTCGCGGTCCTGCGGGGCGTGCTGGCGGGCGGGAACGCCCCCTGGGGGCTCTACCACCTGACGGCCGCCGGGGAGGCCACCTGGCTGGACTTCGCACGGCTCGTGACGTCGCGGGCGCTGGAGCTGGGGCTCCCCCTGAGGCTCAGGCCCGAGGCCATCAGGCCCCGCGACGAGCCCGACCCCGCGCGGCCCGCCCGGAGGCCCCTGAACTCGATCCTGTCCACCGCCAGGATCCGGGAGGCGTTCGGCATAACCCTCCCGGACTGGCGTTACCATGCGGAGAGGTTCGCGGAGGGGCTCGGGATCCAGGCGGGGCTGGGGATCCGGCCGGGGCAGCCCTGACGCCCCCCGCCCCGGGGGCCCGGGTTGTCCCCGCCGGATCCTGAGCCTTGCCGCCCGGTTCCCGGCGGACGGGCTCCCCCGTCACTTCCGTATCGCGAGCGCCAGTCCGGGCGCCCCGTTAAGCTGGTGTGTCAGCGTCTTGCCGGAACAAGGATCCCCCCTTGGATCCTTCCTGCCGGGACGTGGCTGTCATCGCCCGCTTGTCCGCGGGCGGCGCAAGACCCCATCCTTCAGGGCGGGGACATAATCCGCCGGGATATGGATTCTGAATTAACCATAATATAATAATAAATAATATATATATTTAATATTATTATTATAATATTAATAAAAGGATATAACATAAAACACGGAAGCCCGACCGGGTGTCCCGGAACCTCACGGGCGGGGCCGCCGGATGCCGGAGACTCGCCTGCGGCGAATGCGCGGCCGTGCCGAGGGGACGCCTGGAGGGCAGGGAGGGGCTCCCGGCCAGGAACCTGCGATCAGCGTTGTTCCCGCGCCGAAGGGAAGACCCGGCCCGGGATTCCTGAGACAGGCCCCGTCCCGGGCCCCGCGGCCGGCCTGACCGGCCTGGATCGGGCCGCGAGGGATCGGCGGGACGGCCGGGGCGGGCCCCCCGCGCTCCGGAGGAGAGGCCGGGGCTGCCCGGCATCCCGAGCCGGGCCGGAGGGGCCCGGACGAGGCCCGCCCGCGCGTCAGGCCCCCCCAGGCCCGGCAGGCTGGAGTGCCGGGACTCCAGGCCCGGTGCAGGTGCGCTCCGGAGACGTCGCCGTCCCGATCGGGACGGGCGGGTCCCGCGTCC
>JAITEZ010000380.1 GCA_031281735.1 Deltaproteobacteria bacterium
GAGGATCCATTGGGAACCCACCGACATCACCGTCCCGGACGGATGGTACCTCTACATTGACGAGAGGGGGAGGTACCGCGTCATGAAAGAGGACGATTTCGACAACATCTTCGAGGAGACGGCAGGGCCGGGGCACGGTCCGCGGGAGGGGCTCATGGCCGACGGCCGGGAAGATGCCGACGTCCGGGAAGGGGCCGGGAAGAGCCCCCCGGCGCTGAAACCCTACAGGAGGCGGAGGCACGACTTCCTCGCCGCGAGGTTCACGGGGGGCAACGCGGCGGACATCATGTGCATATTCGGGAAGGACATGGTGACGCCATGCGGCGAGGACCTGATTGTCTCCACCCCGGGCGGGGAGGCCCTGGCGGAGCCGGGGGATTACGTCGCGCTGGACGCGGACGGAAGCCATCACGTCTATGCCGCCGCGTTCTTCGAGGCGGCATACAGGGAGACGGAGGGATAGCGGGGATGGACAGATACGTCAGCCCGAAGAGGATCGGCCGGCTTCACGATGATCTGGAGAAAGCCATGGCCGCCTACAGGATGCTTTCGGAAAAGGCGTGGGCGGCGGCCGCGAGGTACGTCGAGCCGGGGGAGTCCCGCGACAGGGAGGCTTTCGGCAGGTTGCGGGAAGTGGCGAGGGCCAGCCTCTCCGAGGCGAGGAACCTCGTCTGCCGCGTGGAGGGATTCCACGACGACATCGAGGAGTTCCGGGAAAAGGGGGCCGGAATATGGATGTGAGGGCGACGCCGGACACCTCCGGGAAGGGGGACAGGGCCGATATGGACTGGAAAAGGGCAGATATGGACTGGAAAAGGCTGGAACTGCTGGAGACGGTGCACGAGAACGCGGTCTACGCCAAGGCCACCGTGGACGAGTGGGCGCGGGCGCTGGGCGAGGCCGAGCGCGAGGAACTGAAGGCCGCGCTCTGCAGGATCATAGACACAGTGGACGCCGAGTTCGGCGGGGGGGAGGGGCAGGGATGCGGACGGGCCTGAGGGAATTCATCACCGGGCGGGCGCCCGGGGCGGAGGCGCTGTACCCGGACGACGAAGGGGTGCTCTATCACCAGTTCCCGGACGGGATCGTCATCGCGGCGAAGAGGGAGGGCGCGCCCGCGGGGGCGGACGCCGGGGAGCCGCTGGGCGTCGCGTTCACGGCCCCCCTGCCCGCCGTGGCGGTGCCGCTTTTCAACACGCGGAAAGGGGCGGCCATACCCCCCGGCGGCAACGCGGACCTGGAGACGGACACCCGTCTCAACTCGACGTCGGACAGGCTGACGTCGTTCGGGTTCGCGCCGCGCCCGTTCCCCGGAGGCTCGGCCGCGCTGTCGTGGTCCGCGCGGGAATGGCTGTTCCTGGACGGCGCGGGGCGGGAGGAATGGGAGACCAGGCGCCGGGGCGCCGTCTGGAAGGGCGCCGGGGGGGGCAGGTGGCTTCACATGGCCCTCGGGATACCGGGGGGGAGGCTCGGCGTGGGCGTGTTCAGCCGGAGGGGGCCGGGCGGGCCGGACCTGACGGTGGAGCCGGGCGCGTTCCTGGGCTGGGTCTTCGCCGCCCCGAAGGGGGACGCCGGGGGCCTGGAGGCCGCGGCCGGGATCATCACGGGGCTCGCGAGGGATCTCGCGGCACGGGAGGCGGGAGATGCTTGAGGCAAGCGTCCGCAGGGACGATCTGAAGGAGGCCCTGGCCTTCGCGGGAGGGGCCGTGCTTTCCAACACGAGCATGCCGCTGCTCGGGGACGTGGCGATCGCGGCGGAAGACGGGGCCCTGACGTTCGCCGCGACCGACCTGGAACTGCACCTGTCGGTCCGGATACCCGCCGGGGCCGCGGGCCGGGGAGGCGCCCTGGCGGTGCCCGCGGGCGCGCTCGGCGATTTCGCGAAGTCCGCCCCGGACCCCGACGTGCGGCTGACGGAGACGGGGGGCCGGAGGCTGACGGCGGAAAGCGGGCCGTTCAGGGCGGAGATAATATGCGACGGCACGGAGGATTTCCCCCCGGCCCCGGCGGAGGCGCCCCGGACGGCCGGAACCCTGCCGGGGGGCGCCCTGGCGGACGCCCTGGACAAGACACGCCACACCGCGTCCCCGAGCGTCCGCAACTTCAACCTCTCCGGCGTCTGCCTCCAGTCCGCGGGCGGGGAACTGGAACTGGTGTCCAGCGACGCCGACATCCTCTGCAAGGCGACGGCGCCCGGAGGCGACTTCGCCCTGGACTGCCCCGCCCTGATATCCCGGAAGGCGGCGGAACAGCTGCGCGCCTTCGCCGCGGACGCGGGCGGCGGGCCTCTCGCCATGGAGAGGACCGAATCGTTCCTGACGGCGCGGGCCGGGGGGAAGACATTCAACGCCCGGCTCCTGGGCGGGGCGTTCCCCGACTGGCGGGCCCTCATGCCGGAAGGCGAAAGGGAAGACCTCGCCGTCCGCCGGGAGACGTTCGTCCGCGACCTGGGGAACGTGGGGAACTTCGTCTCCCCGCAGTACCGCGTGGTGTTCCTGGATTTCGGGGACGGGACGGTAAGGCTTTCCGCGGAGGATTCCCGCAAGGGCTCCGCGAGCACTTCCCAGCCGACGGCGGGGGACGTCGCCGGGCCGCGCTCCTTCGGGCTGGACCCCGCCAACCTGCTGAAGGTGCTGAAGACGCTCCGCGGGGACACGGCGGTCTTCCGCTGGCACGGCCCGAAGAGCCCGGTGGTGCTGACTTCGGACGGGGACCCCGGCTTCCTCGCTCTCATATCCACCGTTACCCCGAAGGAGGGGGGGGCGTCATGACCGTCAAGATAGCGTTTTCCGGCGCGCACGGCACCGGGAAGACCGAGGCCGCGGACATGCTGGCCGCGTGGTTCGAACGCCGGGGCACGCCCGTCGTCCGGATTCCCTCCGCGGCCCGGATATGCCCCTACCCGGTGAACCGGGACGCGACGGCGGAGGCCCAGAGGTGGATATGGCACCGCCACGCGCTGGAGGAGATGGACGCGGAACGCGAGGCCCGCGCCAGGGGCGGCGTCGTGATATGCGACAGGACGCTCGCGGACTGCCTCGTCTATTCCGAGTGGCACGGGAGGGAGGGCGTCCCCGGCGGGGACTGGGACTGGGTGGAGGGGGCGCAGGCCGTCTTCACGGGTACGGATCTGGACGGGTACTCGCTGATATTCCTGACCGAGCCGCGCGGCCCCGCCCCTGCGGACGGGTTCCGCGACCCCGGCGGGGAATGGCGGGACGTGGTGGCCGCGTTCTTCCGCGGGTGGTGGGATTACGTGAGGGGGCTTCGGGAGGGGACGGGCCTCGCCGGCCCCCCGATACTGGCCTACGAGGGCCCGGAACAGGCGGCGCGGGAGGCGGGGAGGCTGGCATGCCGAAACGGAAGGGGCTGACCGGGGACGGGGCGCCCCCGGCGGGGGCGACGGGCCTGGGCGAGGCGCTGAGGGCGATCGTCCGCGGGTTCGGCGAGCTGCGCCCGGAGAGCGTCATGGAGACGCGCTATTACGAGTGCGCGGACCTCGCCCGGCTCGGGAGGCTCCCGGAAGGGTTCCGTGACTGGGGGCTCTGCATCCCCCGGCTGGATTTCGTCCCGGTGGCGCACATAGCGGCCGCGCACGGGCACCTGCCGGAGGATTTCGACCGCTGGGACGTCAGCACCCGGACGGGCTGGACCGCCGCCCATCAGGCGGCCCTCTACGGGCACCTGCCGGAGGGCTACGACGGCCCGGACTACGCGGACGGCGAGGGGGTGACGGTGAGCGACGTGCTCGCCCTCCGCGAGCGGGCGGGGACGGGCCCCCAGCCGCCGACGACGCACTGATGGGGCGGGGGAAGGGAAGCCCGCCGGGGAAGCCGTTCCGATACACGGGGGACGAGGCCGGGTTCATAGCCCTGACCGCGCCGTTCCTGGACGCGCGGGACGCGGCCGCGCTGTTCACGGGCATGTTCCCCGGAAGGCCCAGGCACGAGGGGCACATCTACCAGTACTGCTACCGCAGGGACATAGGGCTGAGGAAGAGGGGGGAGGGCGAGGACATGACGGACGACGCGGGCGACGGCCGCGGAAGGAAGGCGGGCAGGGGCGGGAAGCCCTACACCCGCGTCTTCAGGGACCCGGAGACGGCCGGGTTCCTGCGGGAGAGGTCCCGCGACTACACGGTGAGGGAGCTTGCGGACATGCTCCGGGAGAGGGACCCGGACGGGATAAGCTGGATGTCGGTCTACGGCTTCTGCCGCCGGAACGGGCTCCGGACGAAGGCAGACGCGACGGGCCCCCGGAGGCGTTCCGTCCGTTCGGCGATGGCGGCCCTCGCCCGCGCGGAGGGCATGCTTTCCAGGCTCGAGTGCGGCCAGCCGGGGCACGTCGCCCGGAGGCTGGTGCGGCTCGCGCGGAAGGCCCTGGAAAGGGCGGGGAGGGGGAATGGCGTCGCCGGATCCTGAGCCGCGTCCCGGATGGGACGAGTACTACCTCGCGCTGGCCGACATGACGGCGCGCCGCTCGCCGTGCCTCTCACGGCAGGTGGGATGCGTCATCGTATCCGGCGGGAGGATAATAGCCACGGGTTACAACGGCCCGCCCTCCGGGATACCGCACTGCGGGGAATGCGCCCGGAAGCGCGCCCCCGGCGCCGGGTGGGAGGTCTGCCGGGCGATCCACGCGGAACAGAACGCCATCCTGTCCTGCGCCCGCTCGGGGACCGCCGTCCGGGACGCGACGCTCTACTGCACCTGCTTCCCGTGCTCCGTCTGCGCCAGGATGATCCTCAACCTGGACGTGCGCCGGATAGTCTTCCGCGCCCCGTATCCCGACCAGCTGTCGAGGATCCTCCTGGCGGAGAGGGGTTTCGCCCTGCGCGGCGGGGACGGCTTCTTCGCCTACGGCCGGGAGGGCGGGGAATGAGGGCGGTGTCCCTCTTCTGCGGGTGCGGCGGCATGGACCTCGGGCTCTCGCGGGCCGGGTTCGACATCGTCTGGGCCGGGGACGCGAGCCGGGCGGCCGCGGCCGTGTACGCGCTGAACGTCGGGCCCGTCCACGTGGGGGACATCCGCGACGCGGACCCCGCCGGGCTCCCGGAGGCCGACCTGCTGGCCGCGGGCTTCCCGTGCCAGACCTTCTCCGAGGCCGGGCGGCGGGAGGGGGACGCGGACCCGAAAGGCGGGCTCTACCGGGAGGCGCTCCGGATGACGAGGGCGCTGAGGCCCCGGTGCGTCCTCTTCGAGAACGTCCGCGGCATCCTCTCCACCAGGATGACGGACGGGAGGCTGGCGTCCGAGGCCGTGCGGGAGGATCTGGAGGCCGAGGGTTACGCGGTCCACGTCGCGGTCCTCAACGCCGCGGACTTCCGGGTGCCCCAGATGAGGATCCGCGTCTTCTTCTTCGGGTTCCGGGACGGCATGCCGGAAAGGTTCCCCGGCATGGCGTTCAGGCCGGCGCCCCGGGACGGGCTCGCGCTGGGGGACATCCTCCCCCTGCCGCCGGACGCGCCCGACCACGAGTACCCGCGGCTGACCCCGGCCGAGGCCCGGATAGTCCCGCTCCTCCCGGAAGGGGGGAACTGGAAGGACATCCCGGACGCCATGCTCCCCCCACGGTACCGCCGCATGAAGGGGAACAGGCTGTGGGAGAAGAGCGCCACGATATTCCGCCGCAGGAGCCGGAGGGAGATCGCCGGGACGATAATAGCCCAGCCCAGCCCGACGAGGTGCTCCATCGTCCATCCCGTGGAGGACAGGCTCTTCAGCATACGGGAATGCGCGAGGATCCAGGGGTTCCCCGACTCGTTCCGGTTCCCGCGGGAGGCCGCGGGGCTGCGCGCCCGCTACAGGATGATAGGCAACGCCGTGCCGCCGCCGCTCGCGGAGCACATAGGCCGCGTCATCGCGGAGGCCCTGGGGAGGCCCGTCCGGGAACGCTTCCCCCCGCCGCGGGGGCGCGCTTCCGCGCCGCCGCTGCACGGGCTTATAATGGGCCGCGCCCGGCAGTGAGGCCCCGGAAGGGGCGGGAAGGGGGACCATATGAGGGCAGAGGAGTTCGACATCCGGAGGATATGGGCGGAAGTGGCCGCCCTGAACAGGTCCAAGAGGCGGAAGACCATATCCCATTACGAGTACGCGGTGATACCCGTGCTGGCGGGGGACGGGGGGTACGACGTGAGGTTCGCGCTTCACGTGTACCCCGCGCGGGACGTGTTCCCGGACGCGCTCCCGACGTGCGCCGACGTGGCCGGGGAGCTTGACGACCTGCCCATGGGCATCACCGGGCCGTCGCTTTCGGGGGAACGCCCTGCCGGGAAGGTCCTGGAGTTCGCCCCCGGAGGCGGCGCCGGGGCGGAAGCCGGGGAAGGGGACGGGGAAAGGGACGGGGAAGGGGCCGGGAAGCCCTCCCCCGCCGGGCCCGTCATACCGGAAGAGGAACTGGAGCGGCTGAGGCGGAGGCACGAAGAGCAGAGGAGGGCGAGGTACGAGATGTACAAGCACTCCCGCAAGGCGGCCAAGCACTGCCTGAACCTGCCGGAGGAAAGGCGGGAGCCGTTCCTGGCCGCCCTGGAGGCGAAGGATCCCCTGTTCGCCCGGCAGGTGGTCAAGGACAAGGACTTCATCCTCTGGGAGAGGCTCGCCAGGGAACGCCGGGATTACGACACGCCCCAGGACATGACCGCCTACCGCCAGCCCAGGGACCCCGCCTTCGCGAAATGGAAGGGGATGATAGGCAGGTGGCTGGAGTTCGTCAACTGGAAGGACCAGATGTACGAGAACAGGCTCCGCAGGGAGAGGGCCGCGCGGGAGGCCGGGTGCCCGCCCCCGGAGCCCCCCCCGGAACCCCTGCCGCCGGACACCGAAGGGTATCTCCGGGACTTCGAGATGACCCTGGCCCCGGACACCGGAGGCAACATGCTCCCCGTGCCCGTGCCCCGGAAGGGGGCTGACCCGTTCGCCCCCGGCCGCGCCCCGGATCCCGCGCGCGGGACGCCGGAGCCGGAACCGTATGACCACTTCGCCGGGCGCCCGGCGGACCCCGTGCCCGCGAGGGCGCCGGAACCCGCGCGCCCCTTCCCCCGGGACACGGGGAAGCCCCCGCGCAAGAGGCGCGGCAGGCCGCCGAAGGCGTCCGGGCCCGTCAAGGGAGCCGGGGAACCCGGCGGGCTTCCCGTGAAGATCGGGGCGGACGGGAGCGTTTCCGTGGACACGCGGGACATGTTCCCGCCCGACGCGCATGAAGACGGCGGCCCGGAAGGGCCGGAAGGAGAGACGGAATGACATGGATAAACCTGCCGGAGCCCCCGAAGGGGCTCCTTTCCCCCAAGGAGGTCTCGCGGCTCACGTCCCTCAGCAGGGCCACCCTGGACAAGCAGATAGCCGCGGGGAACTTCCCCCGGCCCGTGAGGCTCATACCCGGCGGCAAGAGGATAGCCTTCCGCGAGGCCGAGGTCATGGACTGGATATCCTCCCGGCCCCAGGCCCGCGGGGACGGCCCCGACTGACGCCCCGCCCGGCCCCCTTCCCTTCCCCCTGCACCACCCCCTGAACACGACTCGAGCCCGCGACGGGCGGAAAGTCCCCGCAGATGCAACCCTCCACGGGCGGCCCCCGCGCCGCCGCGCCCGACGTGTTCCCCGGCGACTACAGCGAGACTGACCGGAAGACGGAGATGGCCCTCCTGGGCTCGATCATCCGTTACCGCGGGGAGAACCTCCCGGACGCCCTGGGCACGGGCATCCTGCCCGGCGACTTCCGCCTGGACGCCCACGCGGAGATGTTCGCCGCGATAACCCAGCTTTACGCCGACGACGTGAAGGTGGACTCCATAACCCTGACGGGCCGTCTCAAGGCGCGGGGCACCTGCGAGACGTGCGGCGGGATCCCCTACGTCGCCGAATGCGAGGATTCCGCCGTCCGGCTGAGCGCCGCCGCCGAATACGCGGCGGAGGTCGTGCGCCGTTCCAACGTCAGGCGGATCCGGGACGTGGCCCTGGAGGCGGCCGTCCGGGCGAGGGAGCGCCCCACGGACGACCAGGGCCTGATCCGCGGGCTCGAGGCCGGGCTGGAAGCCGTCCGCGGCCGCGCGTCGGCCGACACGCTCCACCTGATACGGGAGGCCACGGGCGGGGTATTCGAGGAGATCGAGGCGGCCAGGGCCACCCCCGGCTCCATCCACGGCGTGCCGTCCGGCTTCGAGCGGCTGGACCAGATGACCGGGGGATTCAAGGCGACGGACATGATAATCCTCGGCGGGCGGCCCGGCATGGGCAAGACCGCGTTCGCCCTCAACCTCGCCCTGGCCGCCGCGCTCCCCGCCCGCCGTCAGGTCCACCGGGAACTCCCCCCCGTCTCCGTCCTGATAGTCAGCCTGGAGATGTCCGAGACGTCCCTCGCCGCCCGCATGCTCTGCCAGCTGTCCGGGCTCAACCTGCTGAAGGTGCGCAACGGGGACCTGGACGCGTGGGAGGAATCCGTGCTGGCCCGCGCCAGGGAGGAACTCGACGCGGCCCCGATATACATCGACGACCTGGGCGGGAAGTCGGCCTCCGCCCTGGACGTCAGGGCCAGGTGCCGCGCCGTGCGGAAGCGCGCCGAACGCGAGGGGAACCCCCCGCTCGGGCTGGTCATAGTCGACTACCTGCAGCTCATGTCCCCCGATTCCCAGGCCCCCGGACGCAACCGGGAACGCGAGGTGGCGTCCATCTCCGCCGCGCTGAAGGGGCTCGCCAAGGGGCTCTCGCTCCCCGTGATATGCTGCTCCCAGCTGAAGCGCGCCGACACGGGGAGCCCGGAGCTTACGGACCTGCGCGACTCCGGGGCCATCGAGCAGGACGCGGACCTCGTGCTGTTCGTGTACCGCGAGGAGTGCCTGAAGCCTGACAGGGAGGACGCGAGGGGGAAGGCCGAGATACGGATAGCCAAGCACCGCAACGGCCCCGCCGGGAACGTGCAGCTGCGCTACGTCCGGGAGTCCGCCTGTTTCGTCCCCCCGCCGTCCGCGGGGTTCGCGCCCCACGAGGGCGGGGACGCCTGACACGCGCCGCCCCGCGGCGTTGACATGGCCGACCGCGCCTGGGAGACCGGGCGCGGCAGGGGCATGCGAGCCGGCCGCCGCGTCCTGACCCCGGGATTCGGCGGCCCTTCCGCGTTCAGGCCCCGCCGTCCCTGAACGAGTCCAGCATGTCCGCCCAGTCCTGCATCATCTTGCGGCGTTCCGGGAGGTACTGCGCGTGGTTGTACGCCGCGCGGACGGAGTTTCCCTCCACGTGCGCCAGCTGGCGCTCTATCCAGTCCGGCTGATACCCGGCCTCGTTGAGCACCGTGGACGCCATCGCCCGGAACCCGTGCGGGGTTATCACCGTGTTCAGGCCCGCCCAGACGGTGATTTTATTCAAAGATGTGGTAACAACATGGCCTCCCGGACGGCGGAATGCAGGGAAGACGAACCTGGAGCCGTTGCCGAGCCGTTTCAGGAACGACAGCCTTTCCAGCACCTGCCGGGAGAGGGGCACCAGATGGGGACGCCGCATCTTCATCCTCCCGGCGGGGATGCGCCACAAGGCGCCCTTGAAGTCGATTTCACCCCATTCGGCCGCGGCCAGTTCGCCGGGCCGGGTGAAGACGTAGGGTAGCAGTCGCAGGGCCTCCCGCGCCGGGGTGGAGACGCCGGAATCAAGCTTCCGGAGCAGCCCGCCTATCGCGGCCCTGTCCGTTACGGTGCGCCTGTGTTCGGAGACGTGCTGCCGCAAGGCGCCGTCCAGATCCCGCGTGGAGTCCCGCTCGCATCTCCCGGTTGCGACCCCGTAACGGAGTATCCTCCCCGTCATGCTTTTCGCCCTGTGCGCGGTGTGGACTGACATCTCCGTCTCCAGCGGCCGCAGGAGCCTTTCCAGCAGGAGCCGCGGCGTCATCTCCGAAACCGGGAACACGCCGATTCTCGGGACGATGTGGCGCTCGAAAAGGCAGCGCCTGTCCCTCGATGTCCTCTCGGTCAGGTTGCCGGAATGCCTTTCCAGCCATTCCCGGCCCAGGTCGGCGAACGGCAGGGGCTTTTCGGGGCGGGCGGGGACGCCCTTCCTCCCGAGATCCCGCAGGAACTCGTATGCGACGTCCCGCGCGCGGGCCAGGCTCACTTCCGGGTACGGGCCGAGGCTCTTCCGCGTCTGCCTCCCGCCAGCCGTGTAGCGGAGCCTCCACAGCCTGGAGCCGGACGGGTAGATTTCCAGGTACAGCCCCTTGCCGTCATAGGCCTTGAAGGGCTTCTCTTTCGCTTTCAGCGAGCGTATCTTAACGTCTGTCAGGGGCAAGTCATCCTCCTTTCGTTGGCAGGTACTGATCTTGCCCCAGATCCCGGTTGATGTCAACGGACAACAGTGCATCCATGACACGATAAACCGTGATGAAATTTTTCCAACAACCCTTAATTTTTAAGGCTTATAACGTTATTTGTCGCAATTGACCAATAATTTCCTGCTTCAGGGCCGCCGTCTGCCCGTCCAGCGTCCTGGAGATCGCGCGCTCCAGGCTCTCGGAGAACCTGGCGTGGCCCTCTGAGACCGTCTCCGCCGCGGCCAGGATCCCCCGCGAGGCCTCCTTCGCGTCCGCCGCCGCCTCGGAAAGGGCCGCCGTGAGCAGCGTCAGCTCCGAGGATGTCCCCTTGAGTTCGCCCGCCACGGCGCCGCCGGCCCCGATGTTGGCGGCTATGCTCCTGTTCACCTCCTTGAGGGCGTCGGTCACGGGGATGCACTCCGCCGCCACCAGTCTGAGGCTTTCCGCCACCGACTCGGCGGCATCGCGGGTGGCGCCATGGAGGGATTCCAGGAAGGCGTCCGCCATGGCCTTAACGGCCCTGGAGGTCTCCAGGGAACGCTGCTCGTGCATCTCGCGGAGGGTCGCGGCTATCGTGCCGAGCTGGCCGGAGAGCGCGTCCGCGACGTTCCTCGAGAGAAGGCCGCCCACGCTCGCCTCGAAGCCCTCGAGGAAGGGCCGCACCGCCGATGAGAGCCCGGTCTGGACGGCCAGCCGGGCAGCGGACGACTCGGCCGCCCCGTCCCGGAACGCGGAGAGCAGCTCCAGATGCATCCTGGCCGTGACCTCGGGGGAGACCCTGATCACGGAGGCATCCAGGAGCGCGTTGAACCCCGCCAGCCGCTCCGAGATCTCCCGCGACACGCGCTTTTCCGCCATGGAGAAGACGATGGAAAGCAGGAGGCCCACGACGGACGTCACGAAGGCCAGCTTCGCGCCGTCGAGGAGCGGGAGGACGGCCTGCTCGTAGTTGCCGCCGGACAGCTCCTGGTTCACGCGGTAGAGTCCCGCAGCGAGGCCCAGGAAGGTCCCCAGTATGCCGATCCCGGTCAGGTAGTTGGGGATCGCCGAGAAGAACCTATCGCTGTAGCGGCGTGGAAGCAGCGCGTCCTCGTTGAAGAAGGCCTCGGCCGGGAGGCTTCCCACGGCCGCGGCCCCGCCCTCCGGGAAGTGGAGGGTCTCCCTGAACTCCGGCCACTTCTCCCCGAGAAGGGCGTTCTTCCCCAGGCCACAGGAGATCGCGGCGAAGCCGAGAACGAAGCCCCTCGCCCTCTCTTCCGGTGCACCCCGGCCCGCGCCCTGCGCCAGCACCCTCCCGGCCCCGTCGAGGTCGCGCACTATAGAGGCCTTCTGCGCCAGGCACCGGCGCAGGTTCGCCGCGAAGAAGGCGGCCAGCCCCGCGCTGTAGAGGGCTACGAACGCGTCCGAGACGATGGCGTCGAGGACGGCTGTGTACAGCGTTTAAATCATCGGCAGCGCTCCACTCCACTCCCGCCGCTGTTCCTGGGCGCGCGGCGCCGCGCGGGCGCGGGGTATCCCTGGATCGCCGGCGCGGCCGCCCCGCAACGGACGAGCGCTCAGCAGGCCACGCAGGCCAGGGCCAGTATCCCCTGGCCGCTGCCCGAGGGCCCCAGCTGGCGGTGGGAGACCGCCTGGCTCAGGATCTCTGTGTCGAAAAGGAAGACGCCCAGCCCGTACTCCCGGCCCGCCTTGAGGGTGAAACCCAGCTCGGCCTCCGTGAAAGTGGCGATGAGCTTCCCCTCGTCGTCGCGGATGACGTAGGTGCCGACGCTCTCGTAGTGGCCTGGCTCCACGACGATGCCGCACTGCCTGCCCGCGGTCATCCGGCGGCTGTCGGGGACGGCCTCGCCGTTGAGCTTCAGGCTCGTGGCGCTGAAGTACAGCATGCACTTCCCCGCGCCCAGGGCGGCGCTGATCTCGGCACGGGCCCTCCTGGCCCTCTTGACTGACCGGCTGAACAAGAGCAGGGCTGTTACGGCGATGGCTATCGCCGCGGCCGCGACCGCGATTGTGATTGACATCCTCAAAAACCTCCCCATCCACCCGGAGACAATTCCGGGGATCCGCCCTCCCGGCCTTCCGGGCCCGTCCCTTCCGCCGCCGTCCCGTCAGCGGCCCGATCCTCCCATGCCGCCCTATCCCCCCCCGCCAGGGCCTTCATTATCAGGTTGGCCGCTTCCATTTCAAGCGCAATCCGCGCTTGACCGCCGCTCACCCCGCCGTCCCCCCGGGATCGACTTCCGCGCGAGGGGGGCCGTCCCCCTCGGGGTAGGGGCCCCCCTTCCCGGCGGGCGGCCCCCCGGCCCGCCCTGCGGAATCCCAGGCCGACTTCAGCCGGTCGCCGACGGCCAGCCCCATCCGAGCGAGGCCCAGGGCGGCACCCATGAGCCGGACGGGCTCCTCGCCGGGTCCGGGGACAGTCTGCGACGCCAGGGCCTCGAGCTCGGGGAAGGCCACCTCGAAGGCGTCCCGGGCCTCACCTGGCCCTGGCCTCCGGAAGCGCCGACAGACGCCGGGCTCCCCCTCCCAGAAGAACTCCGTCTCGCCGCGGCGGTACCGGTGGCCAGCCTGCTCGACGGTCGCGGCGAAGGAGGCCCGCGCCGCGTCCAGGATCCGCCGCTCCAGATCCCAGCCCTTCCGCAGCCCGGAGAGCTCGGCCGCCCTCGCGCACAGCTCGCGGGCGCAGACGGGGGACAATTCCTGCACCGCCCGC
>JAITEZ010000044.1 GCA_031281735.1 Deltaproteobacteria bacterium
GTTTAAGATTCATTCATTCCGGTTGGGGAACCGGAATCCGGGGCTTTCTCCAGGGCCCCGGCATGGAGGCGAAAGAGGGGCCGCTACGGATATGCCGCCCGCGGCGGCCCCTTTAAACCCGCCCCAAGAATACCGCCGCCCGCGGCCGCAAGGAAGAGGCGGCGAATTGAAATCATGCCGATACCTGAGCTTACGTTAACGACCGATGAATGATTTTGTTTTCAAACTGAATTTTCCAGGGCTAAGTTCCTTGCCGCATTACAGAAAATAGATATTGATAATATAGATTATGTTATCAAAGCCAATCTGGCTATGAGGTCAGCGTCCGGGGTTCCCGCACGGGACTACATGCTCACCGCCGGCGAGGATAACCCCGGAGGGGCAGGTGGCGTTGCGGGCGAGATACCGGAGGCATCTGGGGCTCCCGCTCGCGGCCGGCCCGAGGAAAGGCGGCGGGCTGAGGCTCGTCCGCCCGGCGCCCGGCCTGTTCGGGAAGTGAAGGGCCGGTAGTCCTAAGGCAGAGCCCCCGGCCCATAACCGGAGAGTTCCGGGCTCGGATCCCGGCCGGCCCGCCATGTGTCAAGACCCGTGAAGACGGGACGGGAGAGGTGCGTGAAATGGGATGGGTGGATTGCGTGATACTCGCGCTCGCGATGCTGGGCGCCCTGACCTTCGCGGCGGAGGCGCTCCAGGTGTTCTGGCGGGCCGTCTGCGCCCTGCGCGGGCTCTTCGGGAGACGGGACATCGAGTGGCGCCGCGAGTGGGACGGCCCGGAAGGGGGCGGACGATGACCGAGCGGCTCCGGTGCAGGACATGGGAAGAGTACATGGAATACTGGAACGGCCTGACCGACGAGCAGCGGCTCGTCGAGTCGAGGCCCGGCCGCGCGCCCCTGCCGGCGCGGCCTCCCCGGCGGAGTCTCGTCGGGAGGTATCAGCCGTCGTCGCTCGAGACTGGCGACGCCTACGAGGATTCCTGGCTCGGCGCGGACTGGTCGGGCTGGGGGTTTTAGGCCCGTGCAAGGCACGTGTGGACATGGCGAATCTCCAGGCGCGCGGGCGGGCGGGACCGGCCCCTGCGGCGGCTCCCCGCGCGTCACGGAGATAATCGGCAGGTTCGCGGACTTCGCGGGCATAAGCCCGGACGTCCTGGAGAGGGCGGCGACGCGGGGCACTCTCGTCCACGCCCTTGCCGCGATAACCCTCCGGGAGAAGAGGGGGGGCATGCCGCCTCTCGGCTGGCGCGCCGCCCTCACGGCCTTCATGGCGGAATCCGGCGCGGGGGACGCCGCGGGGAGGCCCGGCGCGGAAGGCTGGGAGACGCTCTGCTACGCCGAGAGGGTGGCCGCCGGGGATCCGGAGGAATGCCCGCTCGTGGACGGCTTCATGAGGAGCCTCCACCGCTGGCTGGGGCTGGTGGAGCGGGTGGAGACAGTGGAGGAGCGGTTCTGGCACGGGACCTACGGGTACACGGGGCAGATAGACGCGGTGGTGCGGTACCGCGGCGACCCGTCCCCGGTGCTCGTGGACTTCAAGACCCCCGCGTCTCCCTCCCCCTACTGGCGGCCGCAGGTGGCGGCCTATGTGATGCTCTGCGAGGACGCGGGGCTGGAAGTGGGGCGGGCGGGGACGCTCCAGCTGAGGCGGACGGGCGCGGCCCCGGCGTTCCGGGACTATTCGGCCACTCACCGCCGCGACAGGGCGGGGTTCCTGACGGCCCTGGAGGCCTACAGGTATTTCACGGATCTGAAAGGAGAGCGCTGACATGGCAGAGACGGGCTGGCTTGACGAGTGGGAGGGCGGCGGCGCGGAGGGTTCCGCCCCCGCGCTCCCGGCGGCGGGGCTCCCGCTGGCGGAGATGGTGCGGGCGCACGAGGGCGCCCTCAACGGGTGGCTGGCGGATGCCAGGGCGACCATCCGGGAGCGGTTCGCCGGGGAGGTCGAGGCCCTGCGCTCGCTCGCGGCGGGCATCGAGGTCAGGGACGCGGCGGGGATGGACGCCGCCCTGGGCCTCTCGGTCCGGATAGACGGGGTGCTCAAGGCCGTCGAGAGGCAGAGGAAGGACGTCGTGGGGCCGCCGAACGCCTATGTCAAGGCCGTCAACGCGGCGGTGAAGGCGATAACGGAACCCCTGGACGGCATCCTGCGCGGGCTCAAGGTGAAGATGGCCGACCACCAGCGGGAGGCGTACCTGGCCGAACAGGCGCGGCTGAGGGAGGAGCAGGCCCGGCGCGAGGCTGCGCTCAAGGCGGAGCGGGAGGCGTGGGAGCGGAGTCAGGCGGAGCTTCAGAAGTCCGATCCGGCGGCGGTCCCGGAGCCCATGCCCGCGATACTGGCGGCGGGGGCCCCGCCCGAGCCTTCCAAGACGGTCAGGGGCGAGTCCGGCAGGCTGACCCTGGTGGAGACGTGGACTTTCGCCGTGGAGGATCCCGCCCTGGTGCCCAGGGAGTTCCTGGCGGTGGACGAGAGGGCGGTGAGGGACGCGGTGAAGGCCGGGGTGCGCGAGATACCCGGCGTGCGGATATACGCAGAGATGACGCCCAGGCTGGGCAGGTGAAGGGAGCGGCCATGGAGACGGAGAAGGGCAACGGGAACGGGACGGCGGTAATCCCCGCGTCCGTGCAGGTCCCGGCGGCCGCGCGGGCCCCGGAGCGGGCGGAGCCGCCCCTGCTGGCGAGGGTGCGGGCGGAGAATCCAGACCTGCCGGTGGAGGCCCACGCGCTCATCTGGAAGCGCGAGGTGATCCACAGCGTGATGGGCAGGGTGCTCAGGATGGGCGTCCATTACGGGGATTTCAACGAGATCACCGGGAAGAGGGGCCAGGGCCCGCAGTATCTCCTCCTGAAGCCCGGCGCGGACGCGATAGTCAGCCTGTTCGGCTGGCGCCCGGAGTACCGCGTGGAGTGCGAGTCCCTGTCCGGGAGCCACAAGTCCTTCATGGTGGAGTGCCGGCTGATCAGCGGCGAGGGGATCGAGATGTCCGCCGGCCTCGGCTCCTGCAACACACAGGAAGGCAAGCACCGGAACCGTGCCCCGGCGGACGTCTACAACACGTGCCTCAAGATGGCGAAGAAGCGGGCGCTCGTGGACGCGGTGCTGACGGGGACCTCGTGCTCGGACCTGTTCGGGCAGGACATGGAGGATGAGGAGCGGCCCTCCGCCAGGGTTGCCCAGGCGTCCCCGGCCCCCCGCGCGGCGCGGACGGGCCCCGCGGGGGGGGAGGCCCCGCGGGACGGCGGGAACGGGAAGCGGTTCTGGGAAGTCGCGCGGGACGTCGCGGCGGCCCTCGGCATCGAGGATCCCAGGGAGGCGGAGACCTTCATAGTCAGACAGGCCGAAATGAAGAAATGGACGCCCATGGAGACGGCGGAATATATCCTCCGGAGCCCGGCCAAGATGCGGGAGTGGTACCAGAACCGCCGGGGGGCCGCGCGGGGGGACGCCGGGGCGGCGGAGACGGAAGAGCCGCCCCCGCAGCCGCCGGAAGGGACGGAGGGCCCGGACCCGTCGGTGATGTAGCTTGCGGGAAGGGGTATCGTTCACGGTGTTCCTGAAGCCGCGGCCGCAGAGGCGGCCACGCGCGGCGTCGTCCGGGAAAAGGGCGTGGATGTACAAGGACCCCGGCCAGCGGGCGGACGAGGCGCGCATGACGGCGGCCATGTCGGCCTACAGGCCGGCGCGGCCCCTGGAAGGCCCGCTCAGGCTCTCGTTCGTCGCGGCCTTCCCCTGGCCGGTGAGCATCCCCGCGAGGAGGCGGGCGGGCGCGGCCCACGTGAGGAAGCCCGACCTGGACAATCTGGCGAAGTTCCTGATGGACTGCCTCCAGGCGGCGCGGTTCATGGCGGATGACAGGCAGGTGACGGAGATTTCGGCGCGGAAGACCTATACGGACGGCCCCGGCTGGTGGACGGTGGAGCTGGGGCCGGAAAGGGGCGGATTATGAAGGACATCAGGGGCTTGTACACGGAGGCTTTCCGGGACGAGGGGTTCGGCTCCCTGGACGCGGAGTCGCGGCTTCTTTACCTGGGCCTGCACCTGCTGGCAGATCAGGACGGCGTCATCAGGTATTCGGAAAAGAGGATCAGGGCGGAACTGTTCCCTTACGAGGGGCCGTATTTCGACGTTTACGGGCCGCTGAAGAGCCTCGTGGACAACGGGTTCATCCGGGCCGCGGAAACCCCGTGCGGGCGTCTGCGGGTGAGCGTCTTCTGCGGCGGGGATGAAGGGCGCGTCATTTCCAGCCCGCCGCCTGACCCGGAACGCCACAGGTGGCTCCCGGACGCCGGGTCGTGCAAGCGGCGGAAGCCTCCCTCCCCACCCGCCGGGGAAACGCCGCCGGAACCCGCGCACTGCGTCCCGGAAGTGACGCGGGAGCCGTCCCGCGACGGGGCGCCGTGTCTGGCGGAACAGGCCGCCCCCGCTGATCATCTCATGGGGACGGGCGGGATCATGGCCGGGCCGCGCCCGCCGGCGTCCTGTTCATGCGTGATGAGACAGGAGCCGGAAACCCTGCCGGAAGGCGGGGACGATGATCCCGGCGATGATCCCGACGATGATCCCGGAGGCGGGTGCCGGGAGCCCGCTCCCGAAGGCCCTGAAGCCGGGTCGTGGGCGGACGGCCCCCCGGTGGTGAAGGACGCTTACGAGGGGGACGCCGTTTACGACGGGTTGCTCCGGGAGGACGAGTCTCTCACGCTGGAAGAGAAGGCTGCGCTCGCCCCGATACTGAAGGCCGAATGGCGGGGGGGCGTCGGGGAGGAGGAGATGAAGGCCCTGGAGTCGAGGTACGACGAGATATCCGAAAGGAAAAGGGGCGTCGTGAAGCGCATGAAGGCCAGGATGAGGGAGATCGACGAGGAAAGGAAGGCCGCGGCGGCCCCCCCGGAACCCTCCCCCGTCCCCGCTCCGGCACCCGGGCCGCCCCCCCCCGCGGCGACGGCCGCCCTGCAGGCCGGGCCGGAGGCTGAGGCCGCCTTTCCGGGGGAAGACGCCTGTCCGGAGGAAGTGGCGGACGATCCCTTCCCCCCGTTCCCGCCGGACGACGGCCCCGGCATGCCGGACCATGACGAGATGGAAGCCATCCTGAAGGAAGAAGCGGCGTGGGACATGGGGGATATCGAGGAAAGGCGCGAGGCCAGGGTGGCGGAGCTTGAGGCGCCGATGCTGAAACTCGAAAGGAAGTATTTCGAGGATTCCGACTGGGAGGAGGCGGGTTGCGGGAAGCCCGTGGAGACTCGGATGAACGAGGCCAGGGAGGCTTACCTGGAGGCGAAGGAGGCCGGGGCGTCGGGCCAGGAACTGGAGTCCCTGAAGGCGCTGCACGGCTCCCTCTCGGAAGAGTTCGACAAGGGCCGCGAACTGTACATTGAGCTGTCTAATGAGAGGGACTTCACGCTGACCGACCTGTGGGAGCCGGGAATGGAGAAGGATCTCGGGCTTGACGACAAGCTGGGGCCGGAAGAGGTTGCGGGACGCATGCGCGGCCTCCCGGAGGGGGAAGTCCCCGGCGGGGACCGGGACGGGGAAGATCCAGGAGAGCCAGGGACGGGGGCATGCGACGACGCCCCAAACGACGAGCCGCCGGAGGAGACGGGGGCGGCGGTGGCGGCGGAGGTCATCCCGGCCGGATCCCCGGTCCCCGCAGAGGCGGAACCAGATTTATGGACGCCCTACGAAAGGGCGACGCCGGAAAGGGTCCTGGACGCCTACCGCCTGGCGCTCGTCCCCGCGCTTCCCAATCCCCGGAAGCTCGCCATCCCGACGGCGGCCAACATCAAGGCGCGGATAAAGGAGGATCCCGACCGCAAGGTCATGTCCTG
The DNA here is from genome assembly GCA_031281735.1 of Deltaproteobacteria bacterium. Classification (GTDB taxonomy): domain Bacteria; phylum Desulfobacterota; class Desulfarculia; order Adiutricales; family Adiutricaceae; genus JAIRZX01. Next base: position 5,819 of record JAITEZ010000044.1, read on the forward strand.
GTGGATTGACTATTTCCAGAGCGTCAGCGAAAGAAGCTTCCTGTTAGGCGACAACGACAGCAACTGGAAGGCCGATCTGCACTGGCTCACCGGGCCCAAGAACATGGCGAAGGTGGAGTCGGGGGCCTACATGAAAGAGAGGAACCCGTTCGGGTTCAGCAACCGCCAGATGAACAACATGCGCGATATCGCCGAACGTTACGAGAGGCGGGCGGCCGCGAGAGCGCACGACGGGGAGGAGATCGCGTAGGCATGATGACGATCGAGGAGACAAGCGCCCTGGCGGCGGAGATAACCGCGATGTCGGAACTCTTCGGGAGGCCGGGGCTTTCGTCGGCGGTGATAGGCATCTACGAGGACATCCTCGACCCGCTGGGTTTCGAGGCCGCGTCCGGCGCGATACGCAGGGCCATGAAGACCGAGACGTTCATGCCCCCCCCCGCGCGGCTCCTGGAGATAGCCGGGGCCGCGCCCGCCAGGGACGCGGGGGACGCCGCCTACGGGATCCTGTTCGGGCTGTTCCGGGGCTGGGCGGGGCACGACGAGGTCTACCTCTGGCCCGACGCGGCGGCAGTGGAGGCCCTGAGGCGCATGGGGAAGCCCGTGGAATACGTGATATGCGGCAAGGAAAGGCTCGGCCTCGTCTTCCAGAGGGACGCCTTCAGGTCCCTCTACCGCGCGGCCTCCGGGGAAGGCGCCCGCGGCCCCGCGCCCCTGGCGATACTGGCCCCGCCACCCCCGGGCGCGGACGGGGACGGGCCGCCCGTCGTGCAGAGGTGCCATTACCCCCCGGCGTGGACGCCGGGACTCGTCGAGAGGTACGCGCCCCAGCTGGAAGCCTTCTACGGGAAGACGCCCTACTCCCTCCCCGTCCTGCGGAGGATGGCGGGGGGCATGAGCCTCCTGAAGGCGCTGGAAGGCGCGCCGAGGGAGTTCCCGGACGAGGAATACGTCCCGGAGAGGTTCGCCGTCCCGCCCCCCCGCAACGTCCCTGCCCGCGCCGCCGCGGGGCTCCTGAAAGGATGACCCATGTCGCTTCAGAACTTCACGCAGATAATCGGCAACCTGGGCCGCCCGCCCGAGTACCGGACGTCCAGGGCCGGGGACGAGTACGCGGTCCTGAGCGTCGGCACGTCCACCGGGTACGGCGAGAGGAAGAAGACGCAGTGGATCCGGGTGATGGTCTTCGACAAGCAGGTCGCGTTCACGAGGGAACTCGCCAAGGGCGACAGGGTGCTCGCAAGGGGCGAGATGACGGGCGAGGCCTACGTCTCGAAGGCGACGGGGGAGGCGGCGTGCTCCCTGACCCTCGTGGCGGAGCCGTTCGGGTTCATGTCGCTCGCCCCCCGCAGGGACGGCGGGCCGCGCAGGGAGCCAGCCAGGGGCCGGGACTCCCGCGGGGGGGACGGGCGGCAGCCGTGGGACGATTACCCCGCCGATCCGGACGACGCCCTGCCGGGCGACTCGCCCTTCTAGGAGGCGGGGATGATAACCTTCCAGGGCGAGTCGATGGTGATAGACTTCCGGCCCCCGTTCGGCCCGGAGAGCTACAGGCTGTTCCTCGACTCCAAGAGGCTCCCGGAATCCGTCGTGAGCCACGACTGGCGGGACGGGAGCTACCGGATAGAGGCCCCGGCGCGGTACGCGGGAGTCTTCGGGATGGAGCCGCCCGCCAGGGAGGGTTCCGGCGCCGGGTTCCTCCCCGCCCTGCTCGACCGCCAGCTGTTCGCGGTGAGGCTGGCCCTGCGGGGCAAGAGGTTCGCCGTGTGGTATGACACGGGGCTCGGCAAGACGCTGATCGAGCTCGAGTTCGCCCGGCACGTCCAGGCGCGGACCGGGGGCCGGGTGCTGATAATAACCCCGCTGAACGTGATGCCGCAGTTCGCGGAGGAGGCCGCGAGGTTCTACGGGGACTCGCTGAGGCTCCTGACGCTCCGGACGGGCGCGGGGATGCGGGCGTGGGCGAGGCACGGGGAGCCGGGGATAGCCCTCGCGAACCCGGAGAAGTTCCTTACCCCGGACGAGTCGGTCCCGGAGGCGCATTACCTCTCCGGCGTGGTCCTGGACGAGAGTTCGCTCCTGAAGGCCTCCGGGGGGAGGATGAAGTGGAGCCTCATCAAGTCGTGCCGGGGGATAGAGTACAAGCTGTCGTGCACGGCCACCCCGGCCCCCAACGACACCATGGAGTACGCGTCCCAGGCGTCCTGGCTGGAGAGGATATCGAGCGACGGGGAGGTGCTGTGGACGTTCTTCCGGAAGGACGGCGAGGGCGGCTGGCACGTGAAGCCGCACGCGCGGCCGGCCTTCTACCGCTTCCTGGCCGGGTGGAGCCTCTACATGCGGGACCCGGCGGCGTTCGGCTTCAGGGACGACCTGAAGGACATCCCCGATCCGGAGACGCTGGAGCATCACCTGGGCACCACGCCGGAACAGGAGAGGGAGGCCCTGACCGAGGCTTCCGGGGGCCACGTCCGGAGGCGGGTGCTGCTCGACTCCGCCCGGATGGACCTGCGGGCGCGGACGAGGTGCCGGGAACTGGCCGCCGGGTTCCTGCTGAGGGGCGGGAAGGCTGTCCGGGTGCCGTCCCTGAAGCCGCCGTTCGTGGCGCGGCTGGCGCGGGAGGATCTCGCGGACGGGCGGCAGGTGCTCATCTGGACGAAATTCGACGAGGAAGGCGTCATCCTCGGGGAGGAGCTTCGGGGCGTGGACGGCCTGGAGACGCTCTCCGGGAAGGATTCCGCGGACGCCAGGGCCGGGAAGATCGAGCGGTTCAGGAAGGGCGCCACCAGGATCCTGATATCGAAGCCGGAGCTTCTGGGCTACGGGCTGAACTTCCAGCAGTGCTCGAGCGTCATATTCTCCGGCTTCGACGACAGCTACGAGCGGTTCTATCAGGCGATGAGGCGGGTATGCCGCTACGGGCAGAGGAGGTCGGTGCGGGTGCACACGGTGATAGTCACCGGGCTTGAGGACGTGGTCTACGCCAACGTCCGGAGGAAGGAGGCGCGCGTGGACGCGGAGGTCAGGTACCAGGAGATGGGATACCGCGAGGCGATGAGGGACCTCTACGGCTTCGCCGGGGGAGGCGGCCAGTGAGCCGGGCGGACGTGAGGCTCGGGGACTGCGTGGAGGGCATGCGCTCCCTCCCGGAGGGCTCCGTCCACTGCTGCGTGTCGTCCATACCGTTCGGGGCGCTCTTCAGCTATTCCCACAAGGACTCCGACATCGGCAACAACCTGGACGGCGTGGACATGCACGAGTCGCAGTTCGGGCTCCACATGATGCACTTCCTGGACCCGCTGTACCGCGTCATGCGGCCCGGCTCCGTCACCTGCATACACGTCCAGCAGCTGCTGACCTACAAGGTCCAGCACGGGTACATGGGCATGCGGGACTTCCGGGGCGCCGTGATAACGCTGTTCCGGAACGCGGGCTTCCAGCCGCACGGGGAGGTCGCGATATGCAAGAACCCCCAGGCGGTGGCCCAGCGGCAGAAGCTCCACAGCCTGATGTTCATCACCGGGAAGAGGGACGCCCGGCGGCTCGCCCCGGCCATGAACGACTACCTGCTGCTCTTCCGGAAGCCGGGGGAGTCCCCGGACGACGCGGTGAGGGCCATACGGGACGCGGCGACGAACCCGGACGGGTGGGTGACGACGGAGCAGTGGGTGAGATGGGCGCGGGGGTGCTGGACGGACATCCGGGAGACGGACGTGCTCCAGGGGCACCGCTCGGCCCGCGAGGAAGGCGACGAGAGGCACGTGTGCCCGCTCCAGCTGGAGGTCATAAGGCGGTGCGTGCTCCTTTACTCGCGGCCGGGGGACACGGTGCTCGATCCCTTCATGGGGATAGGCTCGACGGCGGTGGTGGCCCTGGAGTGCGGGCGGGACGCCGTGGGCTTCGAACTCAAGGAGAGCTACTGGCGGATGGCCGTCGGCAACGTGAGGGCGGTCGAGGCCCGGCGCGGCGGCGGCCGGGGGGGGCAGCTGGCGGAACTGCTGGAAAGGGAGGCGGGCGATGCGAGGGGACAGGCGCACGGCTGAGGAGGCCATGTGGCTTGAGGAGCATGTCAAGTCGCGGGACTGCCGGAAAGGGAGGCGGGCGATGCAGGGGGAGACGCTCACGGCCGAGGAGGCTCTGTGGCTTGAGGAACGGATCCGGGGGCTCCCCCTGGACGGTGTGGCGGAGGATTTCCGCCGGGCGTTCGGCGGGGAGGCCGCGGCGGAGAGGCTGAGGATGCACGTCACGGTGTCCAGGAGGGGCCGGCCCGAGCGCCGGGCCATAGGGATCGAGGGGTTCCGGTTCCTGCGGGACTACCTGCTCCTGAACGGGAAGACCTCGATACCCGCGCTCTGCGCCGTATACGGGCGGAGGTTCGGATGGGACGGCTCGGTCTACATGTTCAGGAAGGCGGTCGAGAGGCTGGGGATACCCGGGACGGGCGGGCTGTGGAAATGGCACCGGTGGACCGCCGAAGAGGACGATGACATCAGGAGGTTCCGCGCCGCCGGGTGCTCGTGGGACGAGGTCGCGAGGTCGTTCAACCGCAAGCGCGGGACGAATTACTCGCCCATGCGCATCAGGGCCCGCTGGGTGAGGATCACGGCCCTTGAGACGGAGGGGGGGAAGGATGCCGGAAACGAAGACGGAAACGGATACGCCGCGGACGATACCCTGGGCGGAGCCCGTGACGCCGTTGCGGAGGGGGCCGATGCTGAGGCTCATAGAGGAGGCGGGGCGGACGTGCTACCGGAGCGCGCCGTCCCCTGACCTGGACGGGGCGGCGGCGTTCGTCAGGAGGAT